>JAHZIT010000029.1 GCA_022601275.1 Actinomycetes bacterium | reverse complement strand
TCGGCCCTAAGGAGTGAGGAACGAAATTGGTTCTGCTGGAAACAAATCCCCGTTAATGTTGCCAATCAGGGAGTAGTTGTCCTCGACCGGGACCGCCCGGACACCCGAGCCTGGATTGAAGTTCAGATGATTGAGGTTGACCCAGACGATGTTGGGGCTGAGGGTGGATTCGAAGTAGTACACCTTGTTTGTCGAATCGGCGATCGTGCGCCAGTACGTCGGTGAGATGTTGGGATGCTCCGGGTCGCCCACACCCCACGGCACCGACGTATTGCGGACCACACTCAGCACACCTGCCACGGCTTGCCGTTCATTGGTTGTCTCAGGGAGTCTGCTCAGGTAGTAGCTGGCACGGACGAAGCGGTCTTTGGACTGAATCGATCCGGGGAGGTTCTTCGTGAGGTCTTGCCCCTGCCACACCGCATTGAGTTGGAGTTGCTCGTCGTAGGTTGGGCTGTTGGTCATGACTTGGTACTCGCGGCCATGGTGAATGACGGGTGTCCCGTCGAGATACTCAATGATGGCCGAATCGCCGCTGGCATCACTGACCGACAGGTGAACTGTCGGCTCAGCCGAACGGGTAGGTCCGAATTTGATCGGGACGATATAGATCGACGGATCGGTGAAAGCTTCCACGACCTCATTGACCGTCGCGAAACTGGATAGCACGTACTGCACCCAGCCCGCGAACGAGAGGCGCGGCCGGTCATCGGCGGGGGCTTGCCCAAAGTCTGCTTCTCCCAGATACAGCAGATTGGCCACCAGTCCGGCTTCATTCATGCCGTCGAACACGCCGTCCACGGGGCCGTTGGGATCGGTGGTGCCCGCGATCTCAACTGCGCCATACTTGCTGGTCCACGTCAGCGAGTTGACGCCGCCGCCACCGTCCTGCGTGAAGCCACGCGGAATGACATACAGATGCGAATTGAACGAGTAAGGCCAATCCATCGACCGGCCTGTGATGACAATGCCATCCGGTCCGAGCCAGGTTACTCGAGTGCAGGCGTGCGCTGTGATCGCGCTTGTCAACGCAAAAAGTCCTGCGCACAGTGCGATGAGAAATCGCCGAACAACGCGCCGTTGCATTCTGCCTCCGATGTCGGTCGTCTCAGGTGGATGGTACGTAGGAATTCCACGGTGATAGGCCGGGTCTGACAGACGGAGCCACCGTCACTCTCACCAACCAGCCTTTCGGGAAGTCCACACCGAGCCGGGCTCGCGGTGAGATCGTAGTTCTGGGTTACATCTACCTGAACAAAGGACGTCGCCGCATGCTCGAAGTATCTGAAGTCGGCAACAAGATCAGCAAGGCGGATTACCAGGCGGCCATCCCCGAACTTCGAGTCGGACTCATCAACGCTCAGTACGACCTGCGCGATGCCGACTTCCCGGTCATCATCTGGATCGCCGGCGACGATCGGCTCGGCGCCAATGCACTGGTCAACCGGCTCAATGAATGGATGGATTCGCGCTACGCGGATACCCGGGTCTTCGCCGAGCCGACGGAGGAAGAGTCGCAGCGGCCCCAGCTCTGGCGGCTCTGGCGATCGTTGCCACCCAAAGGCCGCGCGTCGTTCTTCATCGGCGGATTGATGCGCGCTGCCAGCATGCGTGCCAACGACGAAACCGACGAACCGGAGTTTTCCATCTGGCTCCGCCATATCACCAACATGCAGCACGCGCTTGTGGCCGACGGCGCCCTGATCCTGAAGTTTTTCCTGCACACACCGGCTAAAGCGCAAAAGAAGAATCTGAAGAAAGCCGAGAAACACCCGGAGCTCGGCTGGCAGGTGGACCAGCGCGACTGGGCTGCTCTCGACACCATGGGTCCGGTACTGCCCATCGCAGAACGGATGCTGAGGGAGACCAGCGGGCCGGGCGCGCCCTGGAGCATCGTGGAGGCTACCGATGACCGCTATCGCGATATCACGGTCGCCCGGACGATCTTGGCGGCACTCACCACCCGGCTGGCTCAGGAGTCCAGGCCCCCGGCAACGTCGTTGCCGGTATCGGTGTTCGGTGACATCGACGCAGCGGCGGATGTTCTCTCCGGCGTAGACCTGTCCCGAACGTTGGACAAGGATCAGTACCGCGCCCAGTTGGCCAAACATCAGGCCAGGCTGCACGAACTGGCCTCGGAGGCCCAGAAGCGCGGCTTGAGCACGGTGCTGGCGTTCGAGGGTTGGGATGCCGCCGGAAAGGGCGGCGTCATCCGCCGCATCACCGGGGCGCTGGAAGCCGGCGACTATCGGGTGATCCCGGTTGCCGCTCCATCCCAGGAGGAACGTCGATACCACTATCTGTGGCGCTTCTGGCGTGATCTACCCCGAGCCGGCAAATTCGTGATCTTCGACCGCACCTGGTACGGCCGGGTATTAGTAGAGCGCCTGGAGGGTTTCGCCGATCCGGCGGAGTGGCAGCGGGCCTACGACGAGATCAACGACTTCGAAAGTCAGTTGGTCGAGCGTGGATTGTTCGTCGCGAAGTTCTGGTTGCATGTGTCGCCCGAAGAGCAACTCGCGCGGTTCAAGGAGCGCGAGAACACCCCGTACAAGGCGCACAAGATCACCGCCGAGGACTATCGCAACCGCGAGCGATGGGACGAATACGTCAAGGCCGTCGACCAGATGATTCTGCGGACCACCTCAGATGGCGCCCGCTGGAACGTGATCCCCGCTGACGATAAGCGCTACGCCCGAGTGGCCGCGCTCAAAGCGATCAACAAGGGCTTGGCGCGCACGCTGCGCGAGAACTGACGCCACTGCTCGGTCAGCGGCTCGGTCTCGTGGTGACGTGCACGTGGTCGTAGTGCCCGTACCCCGATCCCTGCGGACCGCTCGGTGTGTAGTAGGTGTTGCGCCAGATCGCGTCCTGCAAACCGAATCGGGCCGCGTTGCTCAGCACAAACGCGAGAATTTCGTCGCCGAGCGCGATGCCCTCGGCGCTGGTGGGATTAGGAATCATCACGTCGATCGCAAGGCCGTTCGGATGCCACGGCTTCGAGTCCGGACGTACCCCGTCGATATGGGCGATCTGGGGAAATCTGGCGCTGATAGCGCGCGCGGCCAGGATGGTGTTGGGCTGCAACCCAGCCTCGCGCGCGACACCGACGGGCAGCGCCTCCGGAACATCCGCGCGAAGCGCCGCAAGGGGTGAAGCAATCTCGGCCGGAGGCTGCTCCGGCATCGCGATGATCGGCGGGTCGGCCGGCGGTGGTGCACTCGGCGGCGGTGGTGGTGGAGCATCCGGTGACGGCGGTGGTGCACTCGGCGGTGGCGGTGGGGCATTCGGTGGCGGCGGAGGTGTGCCGGGGTTGTCGAACACCGCTCGCTGCTGCGGTGTTAGCGCTGCGTACTGCGCCTCCGCAGCAGCGATCTGTCGTTGCAGTTCGCTCCACTTGGCCTGCAGGTCCGCGGACACCGCGGCAGACCGCTCGGCCGCGGCGCCGGCGTCGGCGGCCGAAATCTGCGAGGCCCGAGCGGCGTCGCCCGCGTGTTCGCGCGCTTTCTGAAAGGCCTTCATCTGATCGGCCATCTTCACGCCTAGAGACCGCTCCAGCCATACCTGGTCGATCAACTGTTGCGGGGAGTCCGCGGTCAACGCTGCGGCGAACCAACCGGTGCGTCCACTCACATAGGTCATCGCGGCGACTCTGTCGACGGCGGCCTGATGGGCGTGCAGTTGGGCCCTCGAGGCCTCGAGGGCCATCATGTCGACCCGGTGACGGGCTTCAGCGGTCGCCTGAACAGCCAGTTTGGCGTCGAGGTCGTCTTGCGCGGCGCTGACGGCGGCACGGGTCTGCACCGCCTGAACCGACAACTCGTTGAGCCTGGCCAGTGCATCAGCCGCCGGATCGGCCTTAACGTCGCCCACAATCGACAGCGCCAGAACCAGGAATGTGGCCGCAGCACCGCACCCTGTTCGCCCAAGCGACAAGCGCATCCTGGTAATCCGGATTGTCAACCAACGATCCTTCGCAGCGGGGACCGACCTCGGTCCGGCTAGGTATGCCTCGGACAGGTTAGACCGTCGCGATGCCTGCGGCCCAGCCAGGTCCCCGTCACGATCCAGGAGACGAATCACGCCGCCCATCGCCCACGTTTCTCCCAGATTCGGTACGGGGAAATCCGGGAAAAGACCGGTTTCAGCGCACCGGGGTAAGGACGACTACCGGAATCTGGAATCCGGTCTTGGATGAATACATCGCGTAGTCCGGCCATGCCTCGATGGCCCGCGCCCACCAGGTGGCCCGCTCGTCACCGAACACCTCGCGGGCGTCGTAGTCACCGCTGACCGGACCGTCCTGGAGCTCCACCCGCGGGTTCTTCTTGACGTTGTAGTACCAGAACGGGGGCTTGATGGCCGACGGCGAGGTAACCGCCTGGGCCTCGCCTTCTGCTATCGAGGCCGCCGTCGCCGACGCGACGATCGCGTACTGCCCATTGTGCTCCACCCGCATCAACGGGCTCTTCCGGAGCTTTCCCGTCTTCGCCCCTACCGTTGTCAGAAGGATGACGGGTTTCCCGTCGAACTCGGTGGCATCGTTGCCGCCGGATGCCATATACGCCTCGGCTTGTTCACGGGCGTAGGCCACCGGGCCGGGAGCGTAGTCACCTGATAGCGGCATCGCATGAGCATAGCCCCGGCACCGGGCCGAGATCGGCGGGAAAAGTCGCAGCCCCTCAGACTTTGCGCCGGGATCGGCGCTGAAGCGCCCAGCCGGCCGCGGCCACCAGAAGCGCAGCCAGCGCAAGTACCCACGGCCAGCCGCCGTACTGATACACCCAGCCCGCCACCGCGCCCTGCAGTCGGCCCGCCCCGGCGATCACCGTATCTTCGGCATCGGCATTGCCATGGAACAACCGGAGCTCGTAGCTGCCGTAGTAGGTCACATAGGCGCCGATCACGATCACCAGAGCGCCGCCTATCCGGTTGACCGCGGGCAGCACCCGCCGCATCCGCGCGGCCATCGTCACGCTGGCGAACGCCGCGGCTACGGCAAGCGTTCCCACTATCAAGCCGAAACCAGCCGCGTAACTCAGATAGACCGCGACCGCGTCGGAGAGGGGGCCGCGCGCGCCCGCTGCGGTGACCGCAAGAAACGGCCCGACGGTACACGCCAGAGAGGCCACCGCGTACGCCACGCCGTAGCCGAACATCGACCACAGTCGTGTCGTGGGCGCCAATCGGGCAGAGGTCGCCGCCGTGGGCAGCGACACCTTCAACTCCTTCCCCGCCAACAGCGCCGCGCCGAGGCCGATCAAGGCGATCCCGATGACGACGGTGACGATGGGCAGGTAGCGCTGAAGGGTCGAGGCCACCGACAGTGTCACCGTCCCGAATGCCGCGAACACCGTCAGGAACCCCAGGGTCATGGTCAGTGTGGCCACAACCGCGCGCCCGACCGCGGCGGGCCGACCACCGACCCCGCCACCGACACTGTCACCCACCACAAAGGCCAGGTATCCCGGCAGCATGGCGAAGCCGCAGGGATTGAGCGCGGCCACCAGGCCCGCCGCGAACGCCAGACCGAGGAGTTCCTGATTCACCGGCGCCGTCCTTACCCGGCCAGCGCGGCCACCCGGTCGGCGAGTTCCTGTTCGGACATCGCCGATGTCGGATTATTGGAGAAGGTCGAGGTACCGTCCGGCTTGACGAACAGGAAGGCGGGCTGCCACGGAACGTTGAAGGTCTGCCAGATCGACCCGTCCGCGTCATTGAGATTGGTGAAGTCGAGGTTGTACTTCGCGACGAAACCCTGCATCGCCTCGACATCGGAGCGTGCTGCCACGCCCACGAAAGTCACCTGCGGATTACTGGCGGCGACCCGACTGACTGAGGGTGCCTCGGCATTGCAGAACGGGCACCACGGGGTCCAGAACCACAGCACCGCGGCCTTGCCCTGCAGGCTGGAGCCATTGAACGGCGCGCCCGACAGGGTCGTTCCGGTGAAATCCAGGCGGGGGTCGGCGTGCGCGACCGGTGTGGCGGGAAGTGCGCCGAATAACGCCGCCACCAGAAGGGCGGCCCACGCGGCCAGCACGCTTCGACGCAATTGATTCTTCATGGATCTGCCTCTCGTTGGCTTCACAGCGGTTACCCCGGTCAACACCGGACTGCGATTGGGATACGAGGCAGGGGCCCGTTCGGATTGGCCCGGTGTAAGAAGTGCCAGAAAACTCTTAGTCAAAAAATTTGTGACCGGAGTAACGCCTGAGTCGAGTGGGGCGAAAGACCAGACATGAAAAACATCCGGAAGTTCATCTCCCTGGCAGCCCTCACCGGTGCGTTCGTGGTAGGGCTGATGGCCTTGACCGGGATTTCCGGAATGTCGTCAGGCACCGCTCACGCCGACAGCGTCAACTGGGACGCCATTGCCGAGTGCGAATCCGGTGGCAACTGGGCGATCAACACCGGCAACGGCCACTTCGGCGGTCTGCAATTCAAGCAGGCCACCTGGGCCGCCAATGGCGGTGTCGGGAATCCGGCACAGGCCACCCGTGAGGAGCAGATTCGCGTCGCCGAGAATGTCCTCGCCACCCAAGGCATCGGCGCATGGCCGACCTGCGGCAAGAAGGCCGGCGCTGCCCCTGTCATCACCACCGTGTCCAATCGGACCGTCCCGGCCGCTACCGTCCCGGTCGCCACCTCGGTCGCCCCGGCCAGCTCGGTCGCCCCGGCCGCAGCCGATGCCTGGTACCCCGGCAAGCACCTGCTGGCAGCCGTCAGCAAGATCGTGAACAGCATCCCGCAGTAGGCCAGCTAGGTCGTCTACCGCCACCCCTTCGCATCGAATCCGAGCTGGATCGATGCGCAGGCGCGGCATACGGAACTAGGGTTATGTCATGACCGATCAGGATCAGACGGCCGCCCGCCGTGAAATCGCCGATGCTCTGCAGTCCGCGCTCAATAATCGCCATGAAGTTCTCGATGTGATCGTGGAGGCCGACGACAAGCCGGCTGCGGTTGCGGCCATCGCAGCGCTGTTGGGCACGTCGACGCGGGGCGGTGAAGCGGTCATCGGTATGGCGTTCGATCAACTGACGAAGGACTCGCGCCGCAAGATCGCCGCAGAACTCGATGATCTCAACAGCCAGCTGACTTTCATGCAGAGCGAGCGACCGGCGAGTACGGATGACAGCGTGACCTTGCGCCCGTTTGCCGGTGATCCGGACCGGGACATCTTCGCCATCAGACTGGAAGAGGTCGGCGTCACCGGCGATGGATCCGGTCAGCCCGCCCAGCCGCTCGACGACGAGATCCGCTTCGCCCAGCGCCGCATCCACCAGGAAGATGCCGCCTGGTTCGTCGCTGTGGTCGAGGCAACGAAAGTCGGGATGGTGTTCGGTGAACTCGAGCACGGCGAGGTCAACCTCAGGATCTGGATTCACCCCGAACACCGGAAGAAGGGCTACGGTACCGCCGCGCTCCGGCGGTCGCGCTCTGAGATCGCGGCGTGTTTCCCCGCTGTTCCGATGGTTGTCCGCGCCCCCGGCGCCAATCCGGCGTAGCGCCGCCCCGGCCGAACTGGCGTAGCGCCGCCCCGGCCGAACTGGCGGTGCCGGCCCTTAGGGAGTGAGCACCAGATCGCCGTGCATTCGCTCCGCTTCGGGGAGCCGTCGCCGCCGAATCATGTGCGCGAGGATGAGTATCGAGGAGACAGCGGCGAAGATGCACCACAGCGACGCGAACTCCTGGAAGTAGAACACGGCGACCAGCACCAGCCCCACCAGGTTCACTGCGCCGAAGGCGACGATCGTGCGGTAGCCCGACATCAGCGGTGAACCGATCACCGCGACGATGTAGAGCACCGCCCACACGATCGGATGATGAACCTCGGTGGCGTATTCCAGGCCGTTTGCATGCCTGATCACCTCAACCGGCTGGACCATAACCACGAAGGCCAAGTAAGCGGACACCACCACACCCAATGCCACGAACGGTGCCACCCGAAGGCGAGCGTGCCGAGGCTCGAGCAGCATCACAGCGATCGGGACGTAG
>JAHZIT010000028.1 GCA_022601275.1 Actinomycetes bacterium | reverse complement strand
GCCATCGGCGATCAGCGCCCCCGGGACACCGACGATCCAGGTGTCGACCCCCACCCGCACCGAGACCTGCTCACCATCCTGGCTCCCGCGGATTTCCATCGACTCGGCGCCCGCCGCGCGCAACTCGTTGATCACGTCGAGCATGGTCTCTGCAGAAACGCCCTGCACCGGGTCCTCGATGGTCAGCGTTACGCCGGGGCCGGTCGCCGGGACGGTGCCGATCAGTATCGACAACGCCGCCAGTCGCGCTCTGGCGTTCTCGATCGCCACCTGATCGCTGCTGCCGGAGGCCTCCAGTCGGGCCAGCGTGCGCTCCAGGTCGGCCACCTCGGTATTGAGCGCGGCTTCACGCTGTTGCAGCGAGTCGAGCAATACCAGCAGGTCGGCGGGTCGGGCCGTGTCCAGCGAGTCGCCGGAATCGGTCTGTTGGACCTGGGCGGCGAGCGCGACGCCCAGTAGGAGGCACAGCAGCACAGCCAGCACCCCGAAGACGGCGTGGGACCGCCCCCGAGAATCCGGGCCTGACACCTCGCTTGAGCGCGGTTCTCCGTCCGCCGGCGGTTCGTGGTTGGCCTGGGGTGGCTCGGCGCTCATCGCCATCCCCTGCTCCTCGCGCAAGCGCTCATCGCTACGCCCCGAAGAGCCTGCGCCGCAACGCGGCCGCGTTCCCGAAGATCCGAATTCCGAGCACCACGATGATCGCCGTCGACAGCTGAGTGCCAACGCCCAATTGATCGCCGACGTAGACGATCAGCGCGGCCACCAGCACATTGAAGACGAAAGAGATCACGAACACCTTGGAGTCGAAGATTCGCTCCAGGTATGCCCGCAGACCGCCGAACACCGCGTCGAGGGCAGCGACCACCGCAATCGGCAGGTAGGGCTGGACCAACTCGGGGACGCTGGGATGGAGGACGACACCGACTACGATGCCGACTACGAGTGCGAGAATTCCGATCAATTGGGCCCGATCTGCTTGGCGAAGGTGACTTTGCGAACCGACCCTGCGGGCAGGATCAGCCCCTCGCCCGCGGCGACCGTGACGCCCACCCGGTAGGACGCCTCCAGGAGCCGCAGGCGCCGCAGACCCGCACTTCGGGCGAAGGCATCCTGCATCGCGTGCGGCGGGCCGACCGCGAGGATGACAAAGGGACTGGCGATCGGTTGATTGTCGGCCAGCATGCCGCCCCCGGCCTGGCGGATCGTCACGTTCGGGCCGACGCGCACCCCGCCCACCGAGACGGCCTCGGCTCCACTGGCCCACAAGGAGTTGACGACCAGGCGTAGGTCGCGGTCCAGGATTACCTGCCCGCTGCCGGCTACGCGCTGCTTGGACACGTCGGTGAGATCGGGCGCAGTCCCTGGATCAGTGACGGTGACGGTGAGGCCGGGCCCGATCAATGAGATGGCTGCCGCCGCGGAGATAGCCTGCTCCAGGTCGTCGAGAAGCTGTTGGCCCGTGGCGTCGCCCGCGAGACGGCTGCGTCGTTGGGCGTTCACCTGCGCAGCCACCAAGTCACGGCGGGCCGCGAGCTCTGCGGCGCTCGCCTCGGTGGACCGCACGCTTGCTGCCAGCAGCTGCTGCGATTCGCGCACCCTGGGCGCGGTGGACTGCGCCTGCGCCCAGGCGAGCGCGAACACAGTCGTCACCAAGACCGCAGCGAGTATCTGCCAGCTCCACTCCACAGGCCGGGCCCGCCGCTCCGTCGACTTCGCCGCCGCGGCGTAACCGGGGTCGAGATGGTCGGAGAGCAACGCTCGCAGCAATGACGGGACCGGTATCAGCGTCGGGCCGCCGGTCTCGTGCTCGTTGCGTTCGGCGTCGAAACCGCCCAAAGTGCTCACCGGTTACTAGTCGTTGTCAGGGTTGGCGTGGGATTCAGGGGTGGGTTGGGAGTCAGGGGTGGGATGGGAGTCAGAGGTGGCGCGGGATTTGGTCGGGGGCATCGTGCGCATCACCATGATCACCTGGACCAGGTATAGGACCGCGGACCACAGGTACATGGCGAGGCCCCAGATCAGAAAGCCCCACCCGATTGCCAACACCACCCGGGCCCAGGTCGCGTCGTACTGTCCCAGCAGCACCAGCGGGAGGCCGGACATGAGTGCGAATGTCGCCGCCTTACCGACGTAGGTGACGGGGAGCGCCGAAAGCCCGCGCGTGCGCAACAGCGGCAGCGTCGCGGCCAGCACCAGGTCGCGCCCGAGCAGCAGCACCACGATCCACCACGGGATCACGCCGGCCAGTGCCATCGCAACGGGTACTACGACCATGTAGATCCGGTCGACCGCGGGGTCGAGCAACGCGCCCAGACGCGAGGATTGATTGTCGAACAGGCGCGCGATCTTGCCGTCCGCCCAGTCGGACGCCCCACTGAACATCAGCACCGCGACCGCCCAACCCGTCGCGCCGGCGATCAGCAGCAGATAGAGGAAGACGGGTACGAGCACCAGGCGGATGATTGATAGCAGATTCGGAACCGTCAGAATCCGGTCCTGCGGTGCAGATCCCGGGGTCGCAGCGTTCCCGCCCGCCGCCTTGGCCATGCAGTAGAACCTAGCGGAACACGCCGGGCAGGCTGAGTCCCGACATGGTGTCTTCGGCCAGCGGATTGTCGTGAACCATGTATGTCCACGTCGACGTTGGCCGTGCCAGCTTAGACAGATCAAGACCCAGCTCGTCCTCGATCGACGTCGCCGTGTCGAACGTCTGCTGGGCGGCTTCAATAGCGTCTGCGGCCAGCGAGGCGAAGGCGTCGACGGCCATCCGGTGGAATTCGTCGAGCGGATTCTGCCGACCCAGCGCGCGCAGGTGAATGCTCTCCCGGATGTCGGCAAGGTATGCCAGATGCTCGGTCCAGCCGCGGTCCAAGTGGTAGAGCATGATCAGCCTGCAGATCTTCTCCAGCTTCTCTTCTGCTTCAGGGCCGAGCTGTTCGACCAGTTCCTGGTAGCGGGTCGGCGACAGCTCTGCCAGCTCCTCGCGCGCGGTCGCGGTGCGCAGCAGCGCGTCGCGCCGCTCGACGAGAATCCCACGTTGCTGGGCGATCAGCCGGTTGTAGCGCCAGGTGGTGGCATGAACTTCGAGCAGTCGGCCGTCGGCGATCCGCTGGGCGTCTTCGAGCAGGTTTGCCGCCTTGGGGCTCACCACCCGGCCGTCCTCGTCGCAATCCACCGGCAGTTTGACAGATTCGAGATGCGCGACCACGACGTCGTCCTCCCAGCTGGAGAAGAACAACGAAGATCCGGGGTCGCCCTGCCGACCAGCGCGCCCCCGCAGCTGGTTGTCCAGCCGCTCGGTGTGGTGGCGGCCGGTGCCGATGACATGCAGTCCCCCGAGTTCGGCCACCCGCTTCTTTTCGGCGGCGTTATCGCCTACCTCGGACCCCCCCAGCCGGATATCGGTGCCGCGGCCGGCCATCTGGGTCGATACCGTGACCGCATTGAGCGCGCCCGCCTCGGCGATGACAGCCGCTTCCTCTGCGTCGTTCTTGGCGTTGAGGACAACCGCCGGTACGCCCGCTTTGACCAGACGCTCATGCAGATCTTCGGACTCGGCCACGTCGCGGGTGCCCACCAGGACCGGCTGGCCGGTCTTGTGAACGGCGGCGATGTGCTCGACGATTCCGTCGTTCTTGGCGGCGACGGTGACGTACACCCGGTCTGCCTGGTCCTCGCGGATATTCGGGGTGTTGGGCGCGATGGGCGAGACGCCGAGCTTGTAGAACTGGCGAAGTTGTTCGCCGGCGGCCAGCGCGGTGCCGGTCATCCCGCAGACGCGCGGGTACCGATTGATCAACGCCTGAACGGTGATGGTGTCGAGCACCTCCCCGGTCTCGGTGGTCTCGATGCCCTCTTTGGCTTCGACGGCGGCCTGCAAACCGTCGGGCCACCGCTGCAGGGTCGCGATGCGCCCGCGGGAAGCGTTGATCAGATGCACCGCGTTGTCCCGCACGATGTAGTGCACGTCGCGTTGCAGCAGCGCGTATGCGTGCAGGGCGACGTTGATCTCGGTGAGCGTAGTGGCGACGTGCTCCTCGGAGTACAGGTCGATGCCGCCCAGTGCCGCCTCGACTTTGACGGCGCCCGCCTCAGTGAGGTGTACGTTGCGGCTATCGGTGTCCGCGGCGTAGTCCTTGCCCTCGACGAGCTCGCCGACGAGTCGGATCAGCTCAACGCGCGGCGTCTCCCGATGGCTGGTTCCCGCCAGCACCAGGGGCACCAGCGCCTCGTCGATGAGGACCGAGTCCGCCTCGTCGATCAGGGCCACGTCCGGATTCGGGGACACAAGATTCTCGACGTCGGTCACCAACTGGTCGCGCAGCACGTCGAAGCCGATCTCGTTGACCGACGCGTATGTGACGTCGCACTGGTAGGCCTCCCGGCGCTGGGCAGCGGTGGAGTCCGCGGTGATCCAGCCAACGGTAAGTCCCATCGCTTCGATCAGCGGACCCATCCATTCGGCGTCGCGGCGCGCCAGATACTCGTTGATCGTGATGACGTGCACACTGCGACCCGCGAGCGCGTAGCCGGCCGCTGCGATCGCGCCGGCCAGAGTCTTGCCTTCACCGGTGGCCATCTCGACGACGTCGCCGGCCAGCATCCGCAGTGCGGCTTGCAGCTGTACGTCAAAGGGACGCAGGCCGGTCGTTTTTTCCGCCGCCGCGCGGGCGATCGCCAGAAACTGGGGTATGTCGGCGGCGTCGGCCAGGTCTTCGAGCTCGAGTAGGCGGGCTGCCGCGCGCAGCTGCTCGTCGTCGAGCTCACCAACCTTGGCATCGAATTCGGCGGACTGATCGACCAGCGCCGTCGACAGCGTCTGGTCCTTGTCCGCGCTTGCCCCCAGCAGCTTCCAGAAACGGTTGGAGATCCGCCCCGGTTTGGGTTTCGCCGAAGTCTTCGAAGAGTTGCGAGCCACACAGTCACGGTACGCGGCCCGGGTCGCACCCCAACCTGTAGGCCGAGCGGGCCCGAAGTCGCGCGGGTCCGCCTGCGGGCCGACTCGCCTGATGGGGTTGGCCTCCTCCAATACCCTGCCGGCAGATTGTCGCGATACCTTGCCCGAATGGAATTGTTCACCCCCACCCTGGACTGGACCGGTGAGATCTGGACCTCGCTGTGGTGGATCGCCCAGGGCTGCGGCTACGCAGCGGTGGCCACTCTCGTGGCGCTGGTGCTGATCGTCCGCTACACCATCTGGGGTCGGCAGTTCTGGCGTGTCACGCGGGGTTATTTCACCGGCCCCGAGAGCGTGGTCGTGTGGGCGTGGCTTGCCGGAATCCTGTTGCTGGTCATTGCAAGCGTCCGACTGTCGGTGCTCTTCAGCTTCCAGGGCAACGACATGATGACCAGCTTCCAGGTGATCGCGTCCGGGGTCGGTGCCGGTGACGACGCTGTGCGTGAGTCGGGCCGGAACGGCTTCTGGCTTTCCATGGGGGTCTTCGCGGTCCTGGCGGTCATCAACGTCTCCCTCATCATGCTCAATCTCTTTGTCACCCAGCGGTTCATGCTGCGCTGGCGTACCTGGCTCACCGACCAGCTGACCGGTGACTGGCTCGACGGCAAGGCTTATTACCGGACGCGATTCATCGACGACACCATCGACAACCCCGACCAGCGCATCCAGGCCGACATCGACATCTTCACCGCCGGCGTCGGTGCCCTGCCCAACACGCCGAACAACACCGCTAGTTCCACGCTGTTGTTCGGTGCCGTCTCCTCGATCGCGGCGATGATCTCGTTCACCGCGATCCTGTGGAATCTGTCCGGGCCGGTGACCCTGCCGTTGATCGACATGGAATTGCCCAAGGCGATGTTCTGGATCGGCATCGTCTACATCCTGTTCGCGACAGTCGTCGCTTTCTGGATCGGCCGCCCGATCATCACGCTGTCCTTCAACAACGAGAAGTTCAACGCGATATTCCGGTACGCACTGGTACGACTGCGCGATGCGTCCGAGGCGGTAGCGTTCTACCGCGGCGAGGTCGCCGAGCGCACCGGGCTTCGCCGCCGGTTTGCGCCGATCGTGGCGAACTACAAGAAGTACGTGAACCGGCTGGCGGCGTTCCTGGGCTGGAACCTCTCGATCAGCCAGGCGCAGGAGCTGATTCCCTATATCGTGCAGTTCTCCCGTTTCTACAACGGCGAGATCACCCTGGGTCAGCTCTCGCAGACGGCGAGTGCCTTCCGGGAGATCTTGAGTGGACTGTCGTTCTTTCGGAACGCCTACGACAATTTCGCCGGCTACCGCGCCGCGATCATCCGCCTGCACGGCCTGGTGATCGCCAACGAGGAAGGCCGGGCGCTGCCCTCCCTCACCGCCGAGGACTCCACCGATGGCGGGGTGGTGCTCGACGATGTCGAGGTGCGGACACCCGCGGGTCGCCAGCTGATAGACCCACTGGATCTGTCGCTGCAACGGGGGGATGCATTGGTGATCACCGGCGCTTCCGGCAGCGGGAAGACCACGTTGCTGCGCAGCCTCGGACGGCTGTGGCCGTTCGCCTCGGGTTCCATCAGGTACCCCATCGAAGAGAACGCGACGATGTTCCTCTCGCAGCTGCCCTACGTGCCACTCGGCGACCTACGTACCGTTGTGACGTATCCGAACGAGAGCGGCGCCATCACCGACGAGGACCTGCGTGCGGTGCTCAATGAGGTCGCGCTGCCCCACCTGATCGACCGGTTGGGCGAAGAACAGGACTGGGCCAAAGTGCTGTCCCCAGGGGAACAACAACGCATTGCGTTCGCTCGAATCCTGTTGACCAAGCCCCAAGCGGTATTCCTCGACGAATCGACCTCGGCACTCGACGAGGGCCTGGAATTGATGCTCTACCGGCTCGTTCGCACCCAACTGCCCGATACCATCCTGGTCAGCGTCAGCCATCGATCCACCGTCGAGCAGCACCACACCCAAGAGCTGCAGCTGCTCGGTGACGGTGGCTGGTACCTCGGTGCTGTCGGCGACGAGCCCGCCCGCTCCTAGCGCCTGGCGGTCTCGCGCGCGGTGTCTTCGCCCACGTGCCGGGCTGCGTGCTCGCCGGCTCGCCGCCCGAAGAAGGAACCCTCGCCCAGCTGAGTGCCGCTGGCATAGCCCTTGCCGTCCTGGGCGATATTGCATGCGCACGCGCCCGCTGCGTAGAGCCCGGGAACCGCGTTGCCGTCCCGGTCCAGCACCTCGCCGTCAATCGATACCGTCAAGCCGCCCATCGTGAAGCCGGAGTACATCGCGCGGCCCAACGAGAGATCGAAGGCCGCCCATGGGCCGGTGTCCTGGGCCGCAACGTATTCCGGCTGTTTGTGGAAGTCCGGGTCTTCGCCGTTGGTTGCGTTCGCGTTGTAGCGGTCCAGTGTTGCCGCCAGGTTGCCAGCCGGGATTCCCAGTGCGGTCTCCATCTCGGCGACCGTCTCCCAGCCGTCGATGAACCGGATCAACGGCATCTCGGGCATCCGCATGTGGGCTTCGTCCACGATGAGGTATGCCGACTGATCGGGCTGCTCGAGCACGAAGGCCGAGGTGCGCGAATGGTAGGAGTCCTCGGCGACGATTCGCTTACCGTCCTTGTTGACGATGACCCCGGTGAGCAGGATCTCGGGCGGGTAGGCAGCAGCGGTGATGAACAGCTGATCCATGTTGGCGGTGACGCCACCCGCGGAGACGCCCAGCCGGATGCCCAGGCCGTCGTCGTTGGGGTTGCCCAGGATGTAGGGCGCCACCACCCCGTGGTGTTTGGTCTTGCGTTCCTGACTGAGGGTGGGCGTGTACTCGGCCACCATCTCGGCGTTCATCGCGAAGCCGCCGGCGGCGATGATGACCGCCTTGGCCCTGATCTCCCCGGTTTCGCCGAAGTGCTTCCAGCGCACGCCGACCACCGCGTCGTTCTCGTCCACCACCAACCCTGTTGCGCCGGTTTCGTAGCGGAACTGCACCCCTAGGTCGGCGGCGCGCTTGAGCAGCAGATCGATCACCATCGCCGCGCCGCCCAACTCGCCCGGTACCGGCACGGAGTGGCCGCGAGGCGCCGGCTCAGCCTGCTCGCAGAACGGCCACACCTTCTCGTTGCCGGTGTAGGAAAGTCCCTCAGTGCCCGGCGGTACGACGATCTTGCCGGGGTAGAAGCTGCGCTCGAATTGAAAGCCAAGCGCCTCAAGCCAATTGAAGTGTTCCACGCTGCCGTCACAGTAGGCGCGGATCTTGTCGTGCTCGGGTTCACGGGACACCGCGATCAGGTACTTGTACATCTCTTCGGGTGAATCAGCATGGCCGGTCGCCTGCTGCACAGCGGTCCCGCCGCCGAGATAAAAGTGGCCGCCGGCCATCGATGTCGTCCCGCCGGCCGCGGCGGCCTTCTCCAGCACCAGCACGCGGGCCCCAGCCGCCGCGGCGCTGACGGCTGCGCATCCGCCTGCGATGCCGAATCCAACGACCACCACGTCGGCGTCTTCGGACCATGAGGTGACCTCATCCTCCTTCACGGTTTCCGGGATGTGCCGCATGGTCACCGCTGCTCCTGCTTCATAGGGTCTCCTGCTTTATCTGGTTGAAGAACGCGTGGATTTCGGCTGGTATGTAAGCGATTTCGATATAGGGAACACCTGAGCTCTCGGCCGAAACATAGGCGAACCGCATCCCGCCCGGCATTGTGCCGGCCATGACAACGGGTAGGTCGTTGCGCTCGGCGTCACGGACTGCGGCGTCGAAATCAGCGGCATCGCCGGCTTCGATGCAGATGTGGTGCAGTCCTGGTCCGCTCTGCTCGAGGAACTCGGTGTAGATGTTGCGGCCCGACACCGGAGCGATCAGTTCCAACTGGGTATCACCGGCGTAGCTGAGCGAAATATCGGCGACGAAGTCGGCGGGTCGGCCGCGGTACGTGCACGCTTGGGGGCCGAAATGCACGCCGGGCATGCGAACCCATTTCTTGGCGCCCAGCAGCGCGGTCAGTACCGCTTCGGTGGCTGCGAGGTCCCGGGTGACCCAGGCAATCTGGACAGGTGTCTGGTCAGGCATTCCAATGAGAATATCGCCAGCGTGGCCGCCTGGCTAGAACGTGTTCTAATCCTGGCGTTTCCCGGGTGCGCAACCGCGCCGATGACCTGCGGTTCCAGTAGCCGACGGTGAGGCTCCAGTAGCCGACGGTGGTACGTGAGTTCGCCGATGGTGATGCTCGAGCTTGACCGATCGTGATGCTGGAGCCGGCCGTCAGGGCTGCGCAGGCGGTGCGGGAAGGCTCACCGACGCTGCGGTGATGGTGTCCTCACGCGCCTGGTGGCTGGCGACCTGCCAGGTCACCGCAGCCGGCAGGACTCCCCAGGTGCTGTTGAAGATCCCGATGAGCACGGTGCGGCCCTCCGGCGTCGTTGTGTACACCGGCCCTCCGGAGTCGCCCTTCTTGCTCACCACACCGCTGGCCATCGTGAACCAGCCGTTGTTGACCGACTCGACGGCTCCGCAGCTCTCCCCGGTCACAACACCGAAGTGGCAGACGGGCATGCCAACCACCGGGAGTACTGACGGATCGGTGACCAGCACGTTCCCGTTGGGCAGCACATTGTTGATGATGACGTCGGATGCCAGGTGGATCACCTGCCAGTCGGTGATCTGGTGGTTGGCGGTGATGACCGTGCCGTCGGGCGTGTTGTCGCGGAAGGAGCCCTGAGTGCCGATCAGGGTGCCATGCTTGTCCGATACCGAACCCGATGCCCGGCAATGGCCCGCGCTGTAAGCCAACCGTGTTTGGGGGTCGACGTAGCCGAGGGTGCATCGCACCGAATCCTGATGGATCTCCATGCCGGGATGGACGAGCACGCCAGGTTGGGCGTGGGCCGATGCCACGGGTAGTAGCAGGGCGACGATCGGTGCGGCCACGACGAGTAGCAGCTGCACCAGTCGACGTGGTGACTGTGTTGGCGACACATCAGACGAGGACCCATCAGACGAGGACCCATCAGACGCAGACCCATCAGACGCAGACCCATCAGACGAAGACCCATCAGACATGGCGCCCCCCTTACTCTTCCCGCCCTGACGGCGTGTGGCTTGTGTAACAGGCACATCGCGATCGGGAAAAGGGGCGTTACATATGACCCATCAAGGACGATCAGGTGACCCATCGAGGACGATCAGGGGCGTTCTGCAGGACCGGATCAGTCGAACATCCCGGGCATGATCTCAGGAATTCCCGGGCATGATCTCAGGAATCCCCGGGCATGATCTCAAGAATCAAAGCCCAGGCCGAGCGCATCGAGTGCCCGCAACAGCACGTTGCGACGCCCGGCGGAGTGATCGGCTCGGTCCAGCGACCACCTCGTGGCCTGAATTCCGATGCTGGCGATCGGCTCTGGTGGGAACGGCAGCGGCTTCTTGCGAACCATCTCCAATCGGCTACGCGGCGTCTCGGCACCGTCCAGCAGGTCCAGGCACACATCGGCCGCGAACCGGGCGGCGCCGACGCCGAGCCCGGTGAATCCGTTCACGTAGGCCACCCGGCCCTCGCGGGCCAGTCCCCAGTGCGCGCAGAACCGGGTGTTGGTATCGATGGCACCGGCCCAACGATGGGAGAACCGGACGTCATCGAGTTGGGGAAAGGTGATGAAGAAATGCGCTGCCAGCCGACGGTAGCTCTGTTGGCGGTTCTCGTAGGCAGAGTTGACGCGCCGCCCGTAGTGGTAGACCGCGTCGTAGCCGCCCCACACGATCCGATTGTCCATGGACAGGCGGTAGTAGTGAAACTGGTTGGCAGCGTCGCTGACTCCCTGCCGGCGCTGCCATCCGACGCGATCGAGTTGGGCGTCGGTGAGTGGCTCAGTAGCCAGCACATAGTCATAAACAGGAATGGTGGAAAGGCGGTTGCGCTTCAGCAGGCTGGGAAACACATTGGTTGCCAACACGACTTCGCGGCAGGTGATTGTGGGCCCGTCGGTGTGTACGAGCAGCGCGGCGCCACCGGAGTCGATCCGGGTGGCCGTGGTGTGCTCGAAGACCTCGACACCGAAGTCGCGACAGGCCCGCGCCAACTCCAGTGCCAGTTTGGCGGGGTTGACTATCGCACAGGTGTCGGGGTGGTAGAGACCCGCCAGGTAAGTCGGTGAGTGGACTTCGTCGCGGACTTGTCCCTGGTCGAGCAATTGCCCTTGGTTCTCGGCCGCAGCCTGTTGCAGCCAGTCCACCTGATGCGCCTCGGTAGCCACCGACAGCGCCCCGGTGCGTTGCCATTCGGTATCCAGACCGAGTTCGGCGATCTCGGTCTGCATGCCCTCAAGGTTTTCGATTCCCAAAGCCTCGAGAGCGTCGATCTCGTTGGGCCAGCGCGACTTACCGTTCTCGAGCCCGTGTGTCAGGCTCGCATCGACAAAGCCGCCGTTACGCCCGGAGGCGGCCCATCCGATGCGATCGGCCTCGATGAGCACAATACGCCGGTCGGGGTGGCGGCGAGCGGCATGCAGCGCAGTCCACAGCCCGACGTAGCCGCCGCCGATCACCAGCAGGTCGCAGGTCACAGGACCGGCTGGCGGTCCGAAGTCTGGACGCGGCATGTCCAGCCAGACCGAACCGAAGCTGCTGCCTGCCAGCGAGCGATCTATCTGCGCGGGATCGACATGCGCGTCGAAGACGGTCTTCACACTGCGCAGACTACGGTCTGGCTGAATGTGCCGGTGTGGTTCGGGGCGGTGTCGCTAGGGGGCGCTGTCGCTAGGGGGCGCTGTCGTTGGGGGCGCTGTCGTTGGGGGCGCTGTCGTTGGGGGCGCTGTCGTTGGGGGCGCTGTCGTTGGGGGCGCTGTCGTTGGGGG
>JAHZIT010000027.1 GCA_022601275.1 Actinomycetes bacterium | reverse complement strand
GAAGCCGACCAGACTGAAGCCGACCAGACTGAAGCCGACCAGACCGAAGCCGACCAGACTGAAGCCGACCAGACCGAAGCCGACCAGACTGAAGCCGAGGACTCGAGCCCACCCCCGGTTGACGAGGCGGAAGCCGGCCCGGCACAGGAGCACGCACCGGGCTCCGAGGCTGCAGGCGACGACCCGGGCACTGAAACCGCCGAGGATGTCGAGGGCCCGCGCCGGCGTGCCCGGCGGGAACGCGAGGAACGGCGGAGGGCGCAGGCCAGGGCCACGTCCATCGAGGATGCCCGACGGGAGGCCAAGCGTCGGGCGCTGGGAAACCCCGTGCCGGAGCAGAGGACTCTGGGTCGCGGTGCCGTTCGGGGACTGAAGTTGTTGATGTGGACCGCGGTGGTCGGGGTTCTGGTGGTGGGGCTCGGGCTGCTGTTGTACTTCACGCCGGTCATGTCGGCCCGCAGCGTTGTCGTCACCGGCCTGGAAGAGGTCAGCCAGGACGAGGTGACAGCCGCGGCCGCGGTGGTGCCGGGAACCCCGCTGCTGCAGGTGGACACCGATGCGGTGGCCGAGCGGGTGGCGGAGATTCGCCGCGTCGCCTCGGTCCGCGTTCAGCGCCAGTATCCGTCGACGGTGCGGGTGACTGTCGTCGAGCGGGTCCCCGTCGTGGTCAGGGACTATCCCGACGGGGTTCACCTGTTCGACCGTGATGGGGTCGATTTCGCCACCGCGTTGCCGCCGCCAGGTGTGCCCTATCTGGACACGGAGAACCCCGGTCCGACCGATCCGGCCACCAAGGCGGCCCTGCGGGTGATGACGTCATTGCGGCCCGATGTCGCCAGTCAGGTGGGCCGGGTGTCGGCACCGTCGGTCGCCGCGATCACGCTGACCTTGGTCGATGGTCGTGTCGTGGTGTGGGGGACCACCGACCGTACGGAGGAAAAGGCGCTCAAGCTGGCTGCGCTGCTCACTCAGCCGGGCCAGACCTATGACGTCTCCAGCCCCGATCTGCCCACTGTGAAGTAGACGGGCGACCCGACTTCTTCTACTCAGCAATGCGGCGCGGTACGCGCTGTAAGCCGCCGCCACGATTTTTGTCATGTTGTTTCGGCGCGCCTGCTCGCGCTGGGAGGTACCCGGCCCTACCGTTCTGTTTGCGCGGAACAACTTGACATAACTCTAAGCCTGTGGTTTAGGTTGAGGGTTTTTCAGGGGGACCTTCCAGCGTGGCAACACAGGCAACCAGGCAATGCAACCAGGCAATGAAGGGCGACTGCTGATGAGCGCTTGCGCGAAGAAGGTGTGGCGATGACCCCCCCGCATAACTACCTCGCTGTGATCAAGGTGGTCGGCATCGGAGGCGGCGGCGTCAACGCCGTCAACCGGATGATCGAACAGGGACTCAAGGGCGTTGAGTTCATTGCGATCAACACCGACGCTCAGGCGCTGTTGATGAGCGATGCAGACGTGAAACTCGACGTGGGGCGCGAGTCGACGCGCGGGTTGGGCGCCGGTGCGGATCCCGAAGTCGGCCGAAAGGCCGCCGAGGACGCCAAGGATGAAATTGAGGAGCTGCTGCGCGGCGCCGACATGGTCTTCGTCACCGCCGGTGAAGGTGGTGGCACCGGCACTGGCGGTGCGCCTGTGGTCGCGACCATCGCCCGCAAGCTGGGCGCGCTGACCGTCGGCGTGGTGACTCGGCCCTTCTCATTCGAGGGCAAGCGCAGGAGCAACCAGGCCGAAGACGGCATCTCCTCATTGCGGGAGAGTTGCGACACGCTCATTGTGATACCCAACGACCGCCTGCTGCAGATGGGTGACGCCGCGGTCTCGCTCATGGACGCCTTCCGTAGCGCCGACGAGGTGCTACTCAACGGTGTGCAGGGCATTACCGACCTGATCACCACACCCGGCCTGATCAACGTCGACTTTGCCGACGTCAAGGGCGTGATGAGCGGAGCGGGCACCGCGCTGATGGGCATCGGTTCGGCCCGTGGCGATGGGCGTTCACTCAAGGCCGCGGAGATCGCCATCAATTCCCCGCTGCTGGAGGCGTCGATGGAGGGTGCGCAGGGCGTGCTGCTCTCGGTGGCCGGCGGTAGCGATCTGGGCCTGTTCGAGATCAACGAGGCCGCGTCGTTGGTACAGGATGCCGCGCATCCCGAGGCCAACATCATCTTCGGCACCGTCATCGACGACTCGCTCGGTGATGAGGTCAGGGTGACGGTGATCGCCGCGGGATTCGACGCGACGGGCCCCGGGCGCAAGCCGGTGAGCAGTGAGAATACTTCAAGCGCCACACCGATCACACCGGGCAAGGCCGGCCGGGTGAGTTCCTCACTCTTCGAGCCGGCCGACGCCGCGAGTGTGCCCGTGCATACCAACGGCGCGACCGTCCGGATTGGCGGCGACGATGGCGGGATCTCCGACGATGACGTCGACGTGCCGCCGTTCATGCGCCACTGACGCGCTCTAGGGTCGCACCGTGCCAGATCGCGCGTCCACCGGCCCCTCGGCGGCGTTCCGAGTGCGCCGCGTGACCACCACCCGTGCCGGTGGCGTGTCCAAACCACCGTTCGCGAGCTTCAACCTCGGCGACCATGTCGGCGATGACCCCGTCGCCGTTGCCGCGAACCGTCGCCGTTTGGCCACCGTGGTGGGGTTGGGCCGGAGCGAGGCAGGCGACGGCATCGTGTGGATGAACCAGGTGCACGGCGTCCGTGTGGCGGTCGTCGACAGCGACCACACCGTCGATAACACAGATGGTTTGGTGACCACGACACCCCAGTTGGCATTGGCGGTGTTAACGGCCGACTGCGTGCCGGTGTTGATGGCCGATGCCCGCGCCGGGGTGATCGCCGCCGTTCACGCGGGCCGGGTCGGCGCTCAGGGCGGCATTGTCACGCGGGCGCTGGAGGCCATGGTGGGCGAAGGCGCGAAGGCTGAGGATGTCTCGGTCCTGCTTGGTCCCGCAGTCAGCGGAACCAACTACGAGGTGCCCGCCGGGATGGCTGCCGAGGTCGAACAATGTCTGCCGGGCAGCCGGACCACCACCAGTCGCGGCACGCCGGGTTTGGATCTGCGCGCCGGAATCGCTGCGCAACTGCGAAACCTGGGTGTCACCGCGATCGACGTCGATCCTCGCTGCACGGTGGCCGACCGCAATCTGTTCAGTCATCGGCGCGACGCGCCGACCGGGCGGCTGGCGTCACTGATCTGGCTGGAGCCCGGCCCATGACACCGGCCCGCGAACTTGAACTCAGAGAGTCGCTGGCCGCGGTGCGTAGCCGACTCGCCCGCGCGGCCAAGGCTGCTGGACGCGATGTCGCCGACATCGAGTTGTTGCCGATCACGAAGTTCTTTCCGGCCAGTGATGTGCTGGCCCTACACCGGCTGGGATGTAGGGCGTTCGGTGAATCCCGTGACCAGGAGGGGGCGCGAAAAGCTGCGGAAGTCAGCGCCGTCCCCGGCGGCGATTCGCTGCGCTGGCACATGGTGGGCCGCATTCAGCGCAACAAAGCGCGCTCGGTTGCGCGGTGGGCCTACGCAGCGCACTCCGTCGACAGTGCGAAGGTGATCAACGCACTTGACTCGGCGGCAGCCGAGGCGCTCGGCGCTGGGCGACGCGCCGAACCGCTGCGCGTCTACCTACAGATCAGTCTCGATGGCGATGAGACCAGGGGTGGGGTCGATGCCGCGGACACCGGTCGCATCGACGAGTTATGCGCCTCCATCGACCAGGCGCGCGGGCTGCAGTTCGTCGGGCTGATGGCCATCCCGCCGCTGGGATCGGAGCCCGGTGCGGCATTCGCGCGTCTGCAACAGGAGCGCACCCGGGTGCAGGCCGGCTATCGGCAGCGGCTGGAACTGTCGGCGGGAATGTCGGGCGACCTCGAGTCGGCGGTGGAACACGGTTCGACGTGTGTGCGTGTCGGTACCGCGCTAATGGGATCACGACCGCTAACGTCACCCGAAGTAGTCACTCCAGTCACACCTTCATCACAGACACCAGATTCCGCTGATATTTCGGAAACCTCGAACACCCCAGCACCGCGAGAAGGGTCACCAGAATGAGCACACTGCACAAGGTCAAGGCTTACTTCGGTATGGCGCCTCTGGATGACTACGAGGACGACTACTACGAGGACGACGAGCGCGGTCCAGCGCGCGGCTACCGTCGCCCCCGCGACGATCGCTTCGAGGATGACGGATATTCGCGCGGTTATGACGATCGCGGGGATGATCGTCGCCGCGACTATGACGAGCCCGCCGCCTACCGGGGCGGCATGGCCGGCGGCTTCGAGGACTCGCGCTTCGAGGCGAGAACGCGTACGCCGCGTGAATTCGACCGCACTCCACCACGGTTCGGCTCCCTGCGGGGCTCGACCAGGGGTGCACTGGCGATGGATCCACGGGGAATGGCCGAGTTGTTCGAGGCCGGTAGCCCGCTGGCCAAGATCACCACGCTGCGTCCCAAGGACTACAGCGAGGCACGCACCATCGGCGAGCGGTTCCGTGACGGCACGCCGGTGATCATGGATCTGGTCTCGATGGACAATGCCGATGCCAAGCGGTTGGTCGACTTCGCGGCGGGGCTGGCCTTCGCGCTTCGGGGTTCTTTCGACAAAGTCGCGACAAAGGTATTCCTGCTGTCGCCGGCCGATGTCGATGTGACCGCCGAGCAGCGTCGTCGTATCGCCGAGGCCGGGTTCCCCGCGTACCAGTAATTTTCGTGCACCGGTAGTGCGGACTGCGCCGCGCCAACACCCGCTCGAGTCCGCCTGCGCCGAGAGTGGCGGGTACTCTGAAGATGTCGCGCAAGCGCCGTCGGCTGTGGAGCGGCGCTAGCCTGTATCGAATGTCAGACATCTGCCTGTAGTGAGGTCGGCTCAGTTGGCGCTCTTGTTCGAGATCCTCGGTTTTGCGCTGTTCATCTTCTGGCTGCTGCTGATCGCCCGGGTGGTGGTCGAGTTCATCCGGTCATTCAGCCGTGACTGGCAGCCCAAGGGCGCGACGGTGGTAGTGCTGGAAATCATCATGACCCTGACCGACCCGCCGGTAAAGCTGCTGCGCCGAATCATTCCCCAGCTCACGATAGGCGCCATCCGGTTCGACCTGTCGATCATGGTGTTGCTGCTGCTCGCGTTCATCGGCATGCAATTGGCGTTCGGGGCAGCGATGGCAGCGTGATGCCGGGTAGATGTCATGAGTAGATTTCAAGGGCGGTTCGCCCGGTTTCGAGACTCGCGGTAGCCGGTCGGCAATGTCTCGATAGTGTTGAGTTTCGACCCGAATTAGCGCCTCGCCTGCAACCGCAGGGTCTGGTGTGACAGGATGGGCGCCAGTTACTCTCCACCAAGGCTCTACACTTTGAGATCGTTTGACGGTCCAGACTTCAAGGGGGCAGACGATGCCGCTCACTCCCGCCGACGTTCATAACGTCGCGTTCAGTAAGCCACCGATAGGCAAGCGTGGCTACAACGAGGACGAGGTCGACGCGTTCCTCGACCTCGTCGAGAACGAGCTGTCCCGACTCATCGAGGAGAACAGCGACCTCCGCCAGCGCGTTGCCGAGCTGGACCAGGAGCGCGGTTCAGGGGGCGCGGCCAGGCCGACGCAGACCATGCCGGTATACGAGGCGGAGCCCGAACCCGAACCGCCACAACTGCAGCCGGTTTACGAGGAGCCACCCGCGCAACCCGCAGCAGCCGGCGAGGAGCATCACCTGCGCGCCGCCAAGGTGCTCGCGCTGGCCCAAGACACCGCTGACAGGTTGACCGGAACCGCCCGGGCGGAGTCCGACAAGATGCTCGCGGACGCACGCGCTCAATCCGATGCGATGGTCGCCGAGGCGCGTGAGACTGCCGAGGGCACCGTTGCGGAGGCCCGGCAGCGTGCCGAGGCCATGCTCGTCGATGCTCAGACCCGTTCGGAAACGCAACTGCGCCAGGCTCAGGAGAAGGCCGACGCGCTGCAGGCCGACGCCGAGCGCAAGCATTCCGAGATCATGGGCACCATCAACCAGCAGCGCACTGTGCTCGAAGGGCGCCTCGAACAGTTGCGCACCTTCGAGCGCGAATACCGCACCCGCCTGAAAACCTACCTGGAATCTCAGCTCGAAGAACTGGGACAGCGCGGTTCCGCGGCACCCGTTGACTCCGGCGCCGGCAACGATGCCGGGTTCAACCGGGGCAACAACTAGTCACGTGCAATTCCCACTCACACGTCGCGGGGCAGACCCATGCTGATCGTTGCGCTCGTCCTTGCAGTCGTCGGCCTCGCAGCGCTCGTCACGGCTGTCGTAACGAGCAACGAGCTCATTGCGTGGGTGTGTATCGCCGCGAGTGTCATCGGAGTGCTGCTGCTGATCATCGATGCGCTACGCGGCCGTGCCAAGCAGAACGACGGTGACGAGCATCCGGCCGAGAGTGTCGAGGCCGAAGTCGTCTACGACGAGGAATATCCTGAGGAAGCCCCGGTCGCTGCCGACTACGCGGACACTTCCCTCGCGGCGGACCACGGGGACCCGCCGGCCGGGGATGACGCGCACGGAGATCCGGCGCGGGACGACGGCGCGAAGAGCTGATTCGCCGCGGTTTCACCGTTCACGGTTTTCCGGCTGTTCCGCCTTCGGAGGTGGGAGTGGCAAGCACGGCTCGGACCTCGTCGTCGCTGACCTGATGAAAATCCTCGAAGGCCTGTCCCACAGCACGGAAGTCGGCGGGGGTGGTCGAACACACCACTTGGTCGGCATCCTCGAGTAGCTGCCGACAGGCGGACGCGGGTCCGACCGGCACTCCCACCACGATCTGAGCTGCTCCGGCCTGGCGCACCGAGCGGACCGCGGCGGTCATGCTGGCCCCGGTGGCAATCCCGTCGTCAACCAGCACCACAGTCTGCCCGACAACTTTCAGCGGACCGCGATCGGCACGGTAGGCCCGCTCGCGCCGCTTCAGTTCCGCCGTCTCGCGGCCGATTGTGTCGCGGATCTGTTCATCGTCGATGCCCAGACTGCGGATCAGGTCGTCGTTGAGTACGACGCCGCCGCCGGTGGCCACAGCGCCCATCGCCAACTCCGGCCATTGGGGAACACCCAGCTTGCGCACCAGGCACACGTCCAGCGGCGTCTGGAGAAAGGATGCGACCTCCCAGCCGATCGGCACGCCGCCCCTGGCCAGTCCGAGAACCTGGAGGTTCTCGCGCGCGCTGGCATCGAGGTGGCGGGCAAGGTCGAGTGCCAGGACTCGGCCTGCGTCCCGGCGGTCCCGAAAGATTGGCGGGGTATTGTTCACGGCTCGTCGATCATTGCTTATTGTTCTTTGCGTGGTCATCGTTCGGTGATCAGAGTCTCACCCGAACGGCTGATAGCGGGGGCGCATCCGGGGCAATCCCTCACCAAGTCTGTGTCGAATCACTACCGATGAGTCAAGGCGGGAGAGTCTGAATGGGCATCGACTTTGAGAGCGTGATCGACCATCCGCGCGAACAGGTGTGGGGATGGCACTCACGCCCCGGCGCCATGCGGCGACTGGTACCGCCCTGGCAGCCGATGACCGTCGTGCAAGAGGCGGACTCGTTGGCCGACGGGGTCGCGGTGCTCGGACTGCCCGCCGGGCTGCGTTGGGTCGCCCGCCACGATCCATCGGCCTACCTCCAGGGCAGTCGCTTCGTCGATGACCTGGCTTCGGATGGTCCCGCGTCGTGGCCTGCCCGCGTCATTGGCGGGTGGCGGCACACGCACACGTTCAGTGACGTCGGTGGCCACACCAGGATTCGCGACCAGATCGAGACCGCGGTTCCCGGCGCAGGGTTGCGGCCGACCTTCGTCTATCGGCGACGGCAGATACTGGATGATCTCGCCGCGCACCGCGACGCTGCCGAGGCAGGCGCCACACCGATGGTCATCGCCATCACCGGGGCCTCCGGCCTCGTCGGTTCGGCGCTCAGCGCATTCCTCAGCACGGGTGGGCACCGGGTAATCAGGCTGGTACGCACGCCGGCGCACGGGGACGACGAGCGGCTGTGGAATCCGCAAGCTCCCGCTGCCGGTCTGCTCGATGGCGTCGATGCGGTGATCCACTTGGCCGGTGCGTCGATCGCGGGTCGCTTCACCGAGGGGCACCGGGCCGCGATCCGGGATAGCCGTATCGCACCAACGCGCCTGTTGGCGGCAGCGGCCGCTGCCGCTGATGACGGGCCGCGCGCTTTTATCAGCGCCTCGGCAATCGGCTACTACGGGTTCGATCGCGGCGACACGCAGTTGACCGAGGACGGCAGTCGCGGCGACGGATTCCTCGCCGAGGTCGTCGGGGACTGGGAGGCGGCGACCGCACCCGCGGCTGACGCGGGGCTGCGGGTGACGACGGTGCGGACCGGCATCGTGCAGGCGGCCGCGGGGGGGACGTTGCGGCTGCTGCGTCCGCTGTTCGCGGCGGGTCTGGGGGGCCGGGTGGGTAGCGGCAAGCAGTGGCTTTCGTGGATCGGTCTGGACGACCTGCTGGATATCTACCACCGGGCGCTCTTCGACGAGCGGCTCGCCGGACCGGTCAACGCGGTCAGTCCTGAACCCGTGCGCAATTCCGAATACACCGACGAGCTTGCCCGCGTGTTGCACCGGCCTGCCCTGCTGCCGGTCCCGTCGCTGGGGCCACGGTTGATTCTGGGGGGCCAGGGTGCCCGCGAGCTCGCCGAGGCAAGCCAACGGGTGGTGCCGTCGAAGCTTCTCGGGGTCGGCCATCGCTTCCGGCAGCCCGAACTGGGCGACACGTTGGCACATCAACTGGGTCGCGGCTGACCCGCTTCTGGGGCGCAGGCGTCGAACTTTAGTCAGCGGTGGGCCCGCCTTGGTTGCCGGCGGGCGAGGCAACGTGGGTGAGAAAGCCACCTACCAGTCGATGGATTCGCCGTGCGGTATCGGACGCGAGTTCGTTGGTGCGGCGAAGTAGGTCATCGTGTGTCAGGCCGGCGGCGAGAACGTCACCGTCCTGGTCGGCGGCCAGCCACACCTTCAACAGGTCCGAGTCGACCTCGGGGTGAAACTGCAGCGCCAGCGCCCGGCCGAGTACGAAAGCCTGCGACGCGCCCGCCGTGCGCGCGAGCTCGGTGGCTCCAGGCGGCAGGGTCCACCGGTCGAAGTGCCACTGGAACCACGGGCCGCCCGGCACGATTTCGGGCCGATCGCTGGCCACGTCGTACCAGCCGACCTCTGGACGGGGTGCGCGCGACACCGTGCCGCCGAAAGCCTGAGCGAGCAGTTGGCCGCCGAAGCACACGCCGAGCAGCGCTGTCCCGGCCTCGGCGGCGTCCCGCATCAGGAGCATCTCGTCGCCGACCCAGCTGCTGCGGAGGCCCTCATCGTAGACCGGCCAGGTAGCTCCGAGCGCAACGATCACGTCGTATCCGGCCGGATCGGGAAACGTGACGGGACCCGCAGAGCTCGGGGTTCTCCCGGTGGGGACCACATCGAAGGTCTCGATATCGAATCCGTGGTCGGTGAACGCGTCACCGAGCAACGCTTCGGTGGCCAGATGCTCGTTGCGCAGGAATAAAACTCTTGATGCCACAGCCACCACTATTTCAGTGACCGATACCCGGCGGCCACTATCGTGCCGGCATCGGCGGTGCATCGTCGGGGGCCAACTCGGCCCCTATCTTGCGGAACAACATCTGGGCCGCATTGGAGTATTCGCCCTGCTCGTCGAAGGCTTCGGGGGCAAAGGTGGTGGCGACTGCTATGGCGATGCCTCGGTCAGGCAGGTAGGCCTGCACGGCTGCATAGCCGCCGAACATCGGGTTCTGCAGCAGCCAGTTTCCGGAGATGACAATGCCGAGACCGTAGGTGTAGGCCTCGGTCATCTCCATGCAGGTGCTGCAGCCGGGCTGGGCGCGGGTCTTACCGCGTAGTTCGGTCGACACCATCTGCTCGTAGGATTGGGGGCTCAGCAGTTGCCCGGAGCCGATGCCCACCGCGGTCGCCTCGAGGTCGTAGATGTTGGAGGTCTGGACCGCGCCGTGGGGCATCGTCCAGGACGGGTTCCAGAACGTCGACTCCTCGTAGAACGGTGTCGAGGCACCGACTCCGAGCGCCTGGCGGCGTTCCGAGCTGAACGCATGCAGAACCGGCGTGGGGATCTCGGCGGTCAGTGCTGCGACGGTGCTCGTCAGCCCCAACGGGCGAAGGACTCTGTCAGACAACAAATCCGACAGCTTCTCGCCGGTGGCCTGCTCTAGGGCCAATCCGAGCAGGATGTAGTTGGTATGTGAATAGTTCCAGTTCGTCCCGGGCTCGTAGAGCAAGGGTTCGGCGGTTGCGTATCGGAGGAGTTCGTCGGTGGACCACGCCCGGAACGGATCGGTGAAGAGCGCGTCGTTCATCGCGGTGTTGCCGATGACGTAGTCGACATATCCGGACGTCATCTGGGCGAGCTGCCGCAGCGTGACCCGGTCGGCGTGTGGCACTTCGGGCAGCCATGTCGACAGCTTGTCGTCCAGGCTCAATTTGCCGTCCTCGGCAAGCTTGAGCAACAGTGTCGACACATAGGAGATGGCGACCGCACCATTGCGAAAGTGCATCTCCGGCGTCGCGGGCACGCCGGTCATCGACTCACCGACGGCTTCGGTGACTACCTCCCTGCCATCGACCGTCACACGGACGATCACGGCTTTGAGATGGGCCTGGGTCACCGCTTCGCGCACAATGTCCATTACCGCCCCGGCTGTCGCGGAGTCGGCGCCCGGCGAGGGCGGGTCGTTGCTGACTGCAGCGGGTGTGCAGGCGGTCATCAGCACCGGCGTGCAGGCCACAGCCAGCAGGCGAAGACACCCCGTGGGCATGCGGCGAAGAACGTACGACATGGCGAGAGCATGCCAGACGACGCCGGCTACGGCAGTGAGCTTGTCGCTACCATAGGGGCAAGCATGAAGTCCTATGCCGCCCTTCCGTACACGATCGTGGTAGTGCTCGCGGTCGCGCTGCATTTCGTGTTCATCGGCTATCTCGTGTTCGGAGGCTTCCTCGCGTGGCGGCGCCCGGCCACTATCGGATTACACATGGCAGTTGCGGGGTGGGGTGCAGCGAGCCTGACGCTGAGTCTGCCGTGTCCGTTGACCGATCTTGAGCGCTTCGGCCGCGCTGGTGCCGGGATGGGGGAGTTGCCGGCTGAGGGTTTCATCGAGCACTACCTCACCGGGGTGTGGTACCCGGCCGATTACACGGCCGCAGTGCAGGCATTGGTCTTCTGCACTGTTGTGGGCTCATGGCTGGGTTTGGCCGCCCGGAGGCAAAGGAGATCGCCCGGACCCGGACCCGCGGCCGACTCACCGGCCTCGTCAGCTCGGATGCTCCCGAACAGCGGATCTGGCGCTACCGGACCGAGGGCGGGCCTGCCGCGCGCTGGTTCCTAATCGCAGGTCTGGAATGCACATCCGATTTTATATTGTTTGCCTACCTAATTCGCCGTGGCGCTCGCCATAATCCGCTGTCTGCAGCCTCATGGGTCCGGTGTTCTTGTCTCCTAGAGGATTAGCAGTATTAATTCATGTCGTTGAAGTTGACGCCGGACATTAATTTGTTCACTACTTCGACAAATCGGCGCTTGAAAGTGGTTGCAGGTGGCTCACGGGCAGCCGGTCCCACTGCCTCCGGGCTCTCTAACTGTGAGTTAGCTGTGAATTTCCCGTGTACATCGGGCGACTGGATAAACACTGGACAACGCGGTTGTCGAATAGTTTGACAGAGCAATGTAGGGCCGCGGGAAGGCTTGCGCGTCCAGAATGCGGTTCCCTCTTGATTCTGGGCGAAGCCTGGTGTTCTATTACATTTCATATTCCCCGATTTTCGTATCGTGATCGGAACGAGATCGGAAGAATGGATGTGCGAAATGGTTGCTAATAAGAGGGCGGGAGTGCATTGCTATGAGGTACGGACGGTTCGTTGGTCGGGTTGGCGCGTTAGCGGTGGCGTTGGGGATCGGGATCGTCCTACCGGTGGAGGCAATGGCCGAGTCGGCGGACGGAAGCTCTGCTGACTCGAAAGCGAGTTCGACGAAGAGCGGTTCCGGCGAGCAGGCTTCCGACACGGGATCCACTGCTGACGCCGATGGGGCAAGTGCCGGGCCGACTGCAGGCCCCCCGTCGGCTGCGCCTGACGGCACCAGTGGCGCTGAATCGACCGCCACGGAAAGCGCCGAAGCCGAGGCCGAGCTTGCGGCCGACGCCGAGCTTGAAGCTGACGCCGAACTTGAGGCTGAACTCGACGCCGAGCTTGAAGCTGAACTCGACGCCGAACTTGAAGCTGAACTCGACGCCGAGCTTGAAGCTGACGCCGAGCTTGCGGCCGACGCTGAGCTTGCGGCCGACGCTGAGCTTGACGCTGACGCCGAGCTTGCGGCCGACGCTGAGCTTGCGGCCGAGGTTGAGCCCGCGGCCGAGGTTGAGCTTGAGGCCGAGGCTGAGCTTGAGGCCGAGGGCGCCGATGTGGATGGCGCGGCTGCTCCAGTTGCGGTGGGGGGCGATGATCAGACCGGTTTCGATGAGGCAGAAGCCGACGCGCCCGCGGTCTTACTCCCGGCCGACGCCGACCGCAGCCGGGATGCAGCGCCCGCGCCGACCGAATCTTCGCCACTGACTGTGGCCGAGGTCAGCGCCGACGTTCAGCCGGTAGAGCTGCCCGCGGCCGTGTCCTCGCCACAGCCGACTCCTCCGGAAGCGGCTTCACGGGATTCGGGGGGTAGCGTTTCGGCGGTAACTCCGGCAACGGTGTCGGCCAAGTCGGACTCAGCGGCAGTTGCGCCGCAGGAGCCCGCCGCGTCCACAAAGCGGACGGGGCTGTTGTCGGGCTTGATCGCTTTGTTCACTCCCAGCCAATCGGGGGCGGGCACCGGGGTGCCGGCCTCTCCTGCCGACATTTTCACCGCCGCGCTGCAAATGATTCGCCGCGACTTGGAGAAACTATTCACCAACAAGGCTCCGACGGCAGCTCCCACGCTCAGTGGTGCGAGCGACCCGGCCGTGGTGAGCGGTTCGATAAACGCCACTGATCCCGAAGATGATGTGTTGGCCTACAGGGTCGTTAAGGCACCTTCTGATGGCACGCTCGCGATCGACTCCGACGGCGACTTCACCTATACCGCCAACGCTGATCTGGCGGCACAGGGTGGCACCGACGACTTCGTGGTCACGGTGCGCGACACGAGCTTCAGTCTCAATTTCTGGGTTCCCAAGACAATCAAAGTTCCGGTGACCGTGACCGTCGCCGGGGCTTCGGCTACGCCAGCAGCGGCGTCGTCGGCTGCGAGTGCGGATCCGGTCGCCCGGGAAGCTGGTACCGCATTGGCACCGCAGGCGTTGGCCCCGCAGGCGTTGGCCCCGCAGGCGTTGGCCCCGCAGGCGTTGGCCCCGCAGGCGTTGGAAGCGCAGGCGGCGGCGCTACAGGATCCTGTGACAAGCGACGCGGCCGCCCCTATGGCCATGGCTGCGTCCCTTGCCGACGGCCACCAGCATCCGGTCACCGAGGGCGAGTTTGTTGCCTTGGCGACGTTCGGCGATCTGCATGGCAGCGACCACACCGGCGAGGAGGATCTTGCCGGCGGACGGACGATCATCACTACCGAGGCGCTGCTTGCCTATAACAATTTGCGCGAGTTCGCCGGGCTCGAGGCGGCAACCCTTGATGACGTGGGCGCGTGGGCCTTCGCCAATGCGCTGACCAACAACTCAACGGCGTGGGGTACGGATCAGCAGGGTGTGGGCCTCTACTACTCAATGCAGGGCGCCAAGGTCGGATGGATTGCCGACGACAAGTATGACCCCCAGATCCTCGCCGATATCCAACGGACCGCCAGACTCGGGTCCGCCGAGGATGTCATGGCCATGGTCACTCAGTACGGCCACAGCGGTTTTGCTGATTACTTGACCGACAACGGATTTGACCAGACATTCGTCAACACCCTGAAGATGGAGCCCCACAACGCCGGCTGGATGCACAGTCGCGCACACGGTCGGTTGTCCATCGAAGGTGTGGCCACCTCCCACGACGTGAACCACCTCACGGTTCTCAGCCATGATCAGATGCAGCCGTTCATGAATGACACTTTCGACTGGCCGCAGTGGCCGGCTCTCGAAGTGTCGGACTCGGGCGTGCTGGAGTATTTCCAGAGCATGGTGGCACTGGGCGATCCAGTGGGCAACAACTTGAG
>JAHZIT010000026.1 GCA_022601275.1 Actinomycetes bacterium | reverse complement strand
GCTGGTGTTGAGGGTGATAGTGGGACTTCGGATCTGGGTTTCACGGTGTCGTTGTCGGATGCCTCGGTCGATGCTGTGAGCGTGGGCTATAGCACCGCTGATGGCACCGCGGTGGCCGGTGGTGACTATGTCGCCGGGTCGGGCACGGTGACCTTTGCTCCCGGAGTGACCTCGCAACTGGTCACTGTCGGTGTGCTCGGTGACGGCGTCGTGGAGGCCAATGAAACCCTCACCGTGACATTGTCGGGTCCCTTGGGCGCGACGATCGCTGACGGCACCGCGATCGGCACCATCACCAACGACGACACCGCCACCGATCCCATTCCGGATCCGGATCCGGATCCGACGAACCCCGGCATAGCGAGCGTCTCGTTTGTCAAGTCGTCGGACTGGGGTTCGGGTTTCAACGGCGATGTGACCGTGACGAATACCGGAACCCAAGCATTGCCGGACTGGCAGGTCGAGTTCGATTTCGACGGTGACATCTCATCGATCTGGAATGCCGCCATCGTGTCGAAGACCGGCAACCGGTACCTCGTCCAGGGCGCGAACTGGAACTCCGACGTCGCCGCGGGATCCTCGACGGCGTTCGGGTTCACCGCAACCGCAGGAACTCCGTCGAACTTCGCTCTGGCCGGAACGGCGATTCCCGACGATCCGGATCCGGCGCCAGAACCGGGCACACCGCTGCTGTCGGTCAGCAACACCAGCATCGATGAAGGCAACAGCGGAACCAGCCACCTCGTCTTCAACCTGAGCATGTCGGCCCCAGCCGATGACATCGTCACCGTCAACTACCGGACCGAGGATTTCACCGCCGCCGCCGGCACCGACTACCAGGCCACTGAGGGGACGCTGACCTTTGCAACCGGCGAGACCTCCAAACAGGTCCACGTCTCCGTCCTGGGCGACACCGTCTTCGAGGGCAATGAATCTATGCTGCTGGTCCTTTCGGACATCGACGGTGCTCAGTTCGACGGCTCCAACGGTGTAGGACTGATCCGCAACGACGACGCCAACCCGAATGGCACTGCTGACCCGGAATACCGCGTGGTCGGCTACTTCACCGAGTGGGGCATCTATCAACGCGGTTTCGATGTCGCCGACATCCCCGCCGACTTACTGACTGACATCAACTACGCGTTCGCCGACATCAACGACAACGGTGAAGTGGTGCTCTTCGACTCCTTCGCCGCAGTGGAGAAGACCTACCCCGGAGACACCTGGGATCAGCCCATCCGGGGCAATTTCAATCAACTCGCGAAGTTGAAGGAAGAACACCCGGACGTCAACGTCCTGATTTCCATCGGGGGCTGGACGCTCTCGGAGGACTTCTCCGACGTGGCTGCCACCCAGCAGTCCCGGGAGAAGTTCGCGGAATCGGCGGTGGACTTCATCACCACCTACGGCTTCGACGGGATCGATCTGGATTGGGAATACCCGGTCGAAGGTGGCGAAGCCGACAATGTCCACCGCCCCGAGGACGACGCCAACTATGTCCTGCTCGTCCAGGAAATCCGACGCCAACTCGAACTGCTCGAGTCAACCGACGGCATCGATGGCAAGGAGTATCTGCTCACCATCGCCAGCCCGGCCGGCTACGACAAGATCGAGAACTACGACCTCGCCGGGATGGCCCCCTATCTCGACTGGTTCCAGGTCATGGCCTACGACTATTACGGTGCCGGCTGGTCAAACCAGACAGGCAATTTCGCGGGCCTCTATCCCAACCCCGACGCCGAAGACCCGCTCTACAACACTGATCACGCTGTCAGTCTGTATCTGGAGCAGGTCGATCCGTCCAAGATCGTGTTGGGTGCCCCGCTTTACGGGCACAGCTGGAAAGGGGTACCCGACGGCGGCGACGGTGGACTCAACGACGTGGGCACCGGGGCCGGAGTAGCGTCCTACGGCGACCTCTACGGCAACATCTCCTACTGGCAAATTGTGGAACTGCTCGAAGACCACCCGGATCTCTACCAGGTGTACTGGGATGACCAGGCCAAGGCGTCCTACATTTACGGCGCGGCCGATGGGACCTTCATCAGCTACGAAAGCCCAGAGGCGTTGCAGTATCGGCTCGATTACATCAAGGACCTGGGCCTGGGCGGCATCATGTTCTGGGAGATCGACGACGACATCCGCGACTACGACGATCCCCGGTCGCTGCTCGCGCTGGCGGCCCGCGAATTGCTTGGGGGGCAGGGCCAAACAGACTGATCCGCGGTGACGGCTACCGCACTACGGTGACTGCCGTCGCACCCGGACCGGTACCGAACTGGCCGGCCGGGCCGCCGTTGATCAGATCGCTCAACGCAAGCATCGCCGTGATCCGGCCAGATTCCCGGTCGACGTCATCGACCGTGCTGACAACGCTGTTCAGCGCAGCATCCGATCGGGTCACCGCGACCGCGGCGGTTCCAGAAGCTGATCCGTCCCGTCCGACGAGGACCGTGCCCGACCCGTGCGGCGCCAGGCCGGCCGCGAACCGTGCCACGGTTGCGCCCTGGTTTCCGGCGTCCTCGCCGAGCGCTCCCCCAGTCACGACGAGTGCGGTGTTCGCCGCGCCAAGGCGCTGGGTGCCGTAAGTCACGAAGCCGGTGTCGCGCAGCGCAGCCAGAACGGTGTCACGCTGGGCTTCGTCAACCGGAGGCACCGTACTGTCGCTGTTGACCAGCAGGGCGATGCCCAACAGGTCTCCCGCCTGCGAGCCTTGATCCACCGAGCTGGTGTTCAACTGTGCGCCGGCGGGCACTATCGGCGAGTTGACCACCGACAGCAGTTTCTCCGCGGAGTTCGCATCGACAAACTCCTGCGTCAACCCCACGGTGCCGGCCACTCGTGCCCCGGACTGCTCCACCACCCGAGTCAGCGCTTCGAGGTCGCCGTCCGCGGCGTCCGGGGTGCGGAACAACATCACCGTCTTCTCCGCGAGGATGCCACGCAGAATCCGCGGTGCCATTTGTGCATCGAAATCACCTGCGGCGGAGAGTTTCTCGTTGAGGGCGTTCCTTTCATCGGTCAGTGACTCGATCTGGGTGCGCATCTCCTGTTTGTCATCACGCATGCCGGAGAACACGGTGTTGGACAGCAACCCGGAACCCAGAGCGACCCCGACGGCCAGCGCCAAGAAGACCGCAGCGAGCGAAATGGCGTGCGAACGCAGCGAAATCACGACATCACCTGCTAACTGGCCAGGCCCTGAACCCAGAGCGTGAACTGGTTCCAATACTCAGCAACCCACTCCAACACCGCAGCGTCGGCGCGCGATACCCACAATGCAGCGATCACCGCGATCAGCATCGCCAGCACCAACAGCGCGATCGCGCTGCCGGACACCCGGCTGCGATACAACGTGGCGACGGCTTTCGCGTCGACGAGCTTCTCGCCGACCTTGAGCCGGGTCAGGAACGTCGAGGGGTTGCTGCGCTGGCGATTGCGATCGAAGAACTCCTCGATGCTCGCGGTGTGGCCCACCGCGACGATGAGCGATGCGCCGTGGTGGTCGCACAACAGCAGTGCCAGGTCGGCAGCCGATCCGGCCGCCGGGAAAGTCATCGCGCCCACGCCGAGATCCTGAATGCGTTCGAGTCCGGCGGCGTGCCCATCGGCGTCGGCGGGCAGCACGACCTGGGCCCCGCAGCGCAACACCTCGGTGCTGATCTTGTCCGGGTCCCCCACGATCAGCTGCGGACGGTACCCCGCCTTGCGCAAGATGTCCGCACCGGTGGCCACCCCGACAAGAACCGGCTGATACTCCTTGATGAAAGGTTTGAGCGCCTTGAGATCTTCTGCGGCGTGGGGCTCGTCGGCCACGATGACGACATGACGACGGTTCATGTCGACGTCGATGTCCGGGATTCCGACTCCGTCGATCAGCAGCGGGCTCTCGCTGCGGATAAACTCAATGGTGTTACCTGCGAACGCTTCCAGGTGCGCGACCAGGCCGCCCTTGGCTTCCTGCATCAACTCGTGGATCTCGGCATCGGTGCGTTCGGTGCCCAGGATCAGCCGACGGTCACCGGAGTACACGCCACCCTCGTTGAGCCGGATGCGGGCGCCATCCTTGACCTTCTTGAAGACTTCAACGCCGGTGTCGTCGACCAGCTTGACACCGCTGGCGACCAGAACCTCGGGACCGAGATTGGGGTAACGCCCCGAGATCGACGTTGAGGCGTTCACCACCCCAGCGACCTCGGCCTCGACGAGCGCATCGGCGGTGATCCGATCGAGATCTTGTGCGTCGATCACGACGATGTCTCCGGGCATGATCCGCCGCAGCAGCCGATCGATGTCGCGGTCAACTCGGGCGATGCCGGTGATACCCGGCCGTGAGCTGGTATTACGGGACAGCAGCGCTGACATCTTCATGGGCAGATTCTGTCCATGATCAACGGCTAAGCGTCGGAGGCGCGCCGTAACATCAGCCTCACAAGTCAAGTATTTTCACTTCTGTCACATTCTCAGGAAGCCTGTTCCCGGTCGCTACGGGCGGTATCGAGAAGCTCGCGAGCATGTGCGCGGCCGCTGTCGGACTCCCCGAGCCCGGCCAGCATTCGTGCTAGCTCGGCGACCCGGCTCTCGTCGTCGAGACAACGCACACCGCTGGATTTCACTCGGCTACCGCGGCTGGCCGGACCGTCTGGGCCTTCGACCACGAGATGCACGTCGGCATACGCTGCGACTTGGGGCAGGTGGGTCACGACGATGACTTGATGGGTGCGAGCCAGCCGCGCCAGGCGCCGGCCGATCTGGACGGCAGCGCGTCCGCCGACCCCGGAATCGACCTCGTCGAACACCATCGTCGTGCCTTCGGTCGACGCGGCCAGCACCACCTCAAGTGCCAGCATCACCCGAGAGAGTTCGCCACCGGAGGCGCTGCTGCTCAGTGGCAGGATGTCGGATCCGCTGTGCGCGGCGAAGCCGAAGTCGACCGAGTCCACGCCGTCAGGACCCGCGTGTACGGCGGTGCCCGAAGGCAGCATCAGGGTGGCGCTGTCGCCGGGGCGCGGCTGGAGTTTCCCCACCGCGATGGTGAACTGCGCACCGGCCATTGCCAATCCAGATAGTTCCGCGGTAACGGCCTTCGACAGTCCCTTCGCTGCCTTTACCCGAATCTTGGTGAGGTCCTGCGCGGCATCGACGACCCTGAGTTGCAGTGCGTCGACACGGCGTTCCAACTCAGTGAGGGTTTCTTCGGAAGAGTCGAGTTTCGCCAGCCGCTCACGCGACTCGCGCGCCCAGGCCAGCACACCGTCGATGTCGGCGGCGTACTTGCGGGTCAGCGTCCGCAGCTCGGCCTGGCGTGCCAACTTCATCTCCAGCATGCTTGCATCGCTGGGTAGTTCGGAAAGAAACTGACCCAGTTCGCCGGAGACGTCAACCAGCACGGCCACCGCGCCACCGAGCTGTTCGGCCAGCGTCACGAGCGCGGGTTCTCCGGTGCCCTCCAACGCAGAGCGCGCCAGCGCGACCGCGTTCGCGGCGGAGAAGCCTTCGGCGGAGCCGGCGTCGTCGATCGCGCCAGACAACTTCGTGCGGGCAGCCTCTACCGCCTCACGCAACGAGTCGAGTTCCGACATCCGACGAATGTCGTCGACCAGGGCGCCATCCTCGCCGGGTTCCGGTGCGACCGTGGCGATCTCGTTCAGTGCGAACTGGAGCCGGTCCGCTTCCTGGGACGACTCGCGTGCACGGTGGCGGCGATCATCGAGGTCGCGTCTGGTGTCGAGCCACTCATCGCGCAGTGCCCGATATCGGCGTAGGTTGCGGGCGACGTCGGCGTAGCGGTCCAGGGCGGCGCGCTGCTGATCGGGGCGCATCAGCCGTAGCTGATCGTTCTGGCCGTGCAGAGTCAGCAGCTCGCTGGTGAATCCGCCCAGCGACTTGGCCGGTACGCTGCGGCCACCGAGGTAGGCCCTCGACGGCCCGCCACGGCTGACCGAGCGGGCCGCGATGACACTGCCGTCGTCGTCACGCTCGGCGCCCGAGGAGTCCAGCATCTCGTCCACCTGCCGGGTCACCTGCGCGGAAAGTTCGGTGGTGACGAAACGTCCTTCGACCAGGGCCCGATCCGCACCCGAACGCACCTTGGTCAGGTCGGCTCGTGCACCGCCCAGAAGGTGCAGTCCGGTGACGACCATCGTCTTGCCGGCGCCGGTCTCGCCGGTGAGCACGGTCAGACCGCTGTCGAACTCGGCGGTCGCAGCACCGATGGCACCCAGCGACTCGATGCGGATCTCAGCTAGCACTACTGCCCGCGCCACCCCGTGACGGGCAACCGGAACTTGCGGACCAACCGGTCGGTGAACGGCGCGCTGTCTAGACGCACCCACTTCAGCGGCGTACCGCATCGCGTGACCTCGAGTCTGCCCCCGGCCGGTAAAACCATCTCCCGGCGCCCGTCACAGAAGACCAGGGCATCGTGGCCATCCGCTTCGATCTCGATGGCGATCGAGGCGGCCGGACTGGTCACCATCGGGCGGGCGAACAATGCATGGGCGTTGTTGGGAACCACCAGGATCGCTTCCAGATCGGGCCACAGCACCGGACCACCAGCGGAGAACGCGTAGGCCGTCGAACCCGTCGGAGTGGACACCAACACGCCGTCACACCCGAAGGACGATACCGGCCTTCCGTCGACTTCGAGGAGGACGCCCAGCACGCCCAACCGAGGGCCCTTCTCGAGGCTGGCCTCGTTGAGTGCCCAGCCGCGGTTCAAGAGCCGTCCGCCGGCACGGACCGCCACGTCCAGTGTCATCCGCTCTTCGACCACATAGTCGCGGTTGATGACGTGCTCGAGGACGGCGTCGATCGAGTCTGCTTCGGCCTCGGCCAGAAAGCCGATTCGTCCCAGATTGACTCCGAGCACCGGAATCTCGACATTGCGGGCGAGGTCGGCGGCCCGCAGGAAGGTGCCGTCGCCGCCGAGCACCAGCACCAGCTCGCATCCCTCGGCAGCTTGTGGGTCGGCGTCAACGACCTCGATCTCCACCCCCATTGCCCGCATGTCGTCGGGAGCCAGATGAAGCGGTCCGCGATCGACCGCTTCGGCGGAGAGCACCCGAAGGGCGATTCCGTTGTCGCCGAGTGCTTTCTCCACCCGGCGTGCGACCTCGGTCGCCGCCGCGCGGCCGATATGGACGACGAGCAGGATGGTGCGCTGGTGTGTCATTGCGGCCCCTCTTCGACGGCCCGGCGAACAGCGTCTTCGAGCGAGCCTGCCAACAGCGGGCGATTGGTGTCGGCGCGCAGATTCAGGAAGTACTCGACGTTGCCGGCGGGGCCGGGCAACGGGCTCGCGGTCACGGCGATGGTGTGCCAGTGCAGTTGGGCTGCGCGGTGGGCGACCGAGAGCACCGCGTCGGCGCGCAGCGCGGGATTCGACACGACCCCGCCCGCGCCCACCCGGTCCTTCCCCACCTCGAACTGCGGCTTCACCATGGGAACGATATCGGCGCTCCGCGATGCGCACGCAACCAGCGCCGGCAAGACGGTCGCCAGCGAAATGAACGACAGATCGGCAACAACGAGATCCACTGGCCCGCCGATCGCATCCGCGCTGAGATCACGGACGTTGGTGCGCTCCATGACCGTCACCCTCGCATCGCTTCGCAGTGCCCAGGCGAGCTGCCCGTAGCCGACATCGACGGCGACGACGGTGCGGGCCCCGCGGTTGAGCAGCACCTCGGTGAAGCCGCCCGTCGAGGCGCCCGCGTCCATGCAGCGCCGACCCTCTGCTGAGATATCGAAGGCATCCAGGGCACCGATCAATTTGTGCGCCCCCCGTGACACCCAGTTGTGCTCGCCCCGGTCGAGGACGGTCAGGTTGGCGCTCGTGGCGATAGCCGTGGCGGGCTTGGCCGCGGGCATCCCGTCGATGTTGACGCGTCCGGCGCCGATCAACTCGGCCGCCTGCTGGCGGGAGCGGGCCAGGCCGCGTCGTACCAGCTCGGCGTCCACACGAGCGCGCCGTGTCACGCGGATCAGCCCTTCTCGACCGATTCCAGTGCGCGCACCAGAAGCTCGTGGGCCTCCTCCAGACGCGCTGCGGCGGCATCCAGGTCGGATTCGCCCACGTCAGTGTGCTCGCTGAGTAGTTCGGCGACCTGGGCGCGAATCTCGTCAGGGTCGTTAGTCATGTCGCTAGTCACGCTAGCGCACCGTTGCCGTCGGCAGTCGGCAGCAGCGACCAGCGCTGAAGTGCTTGTCGGGCCGCCTCGTCACCCGCAGCGATCGCCCAGGGGCGTTCGGCGTCCACCGCCCAGACCGCGGCCGCAATCGCCCGCACCACCGCAAGAGCGTCGCCGGGATCCGCACCAGTTGAGCACACCCTCAGCTCGGCCGAGTCCACCTCGACCCGCCACCCCGGGTGCTGCCCGACGCGCAATGTGTCTGCTTCGGCGGTGAGGGCACGGAGGTCCTCAGCGATATAGTCGGGCCGCTGCGCCGGGATCGCCCAGATCGCGTCCTCGGCGGAGTTCACCCCGCACAGCACCATCAGGCTGGGCAGCTGCGTGGCATTCGCACCGGCGATGTCGGTGTCGAGCCGATCACCAATCACCAGCGGAGCATGAAAGTCGCCGCGGGACAGGGCGTCCGCCATCAGGACCGGAGAGGGCTTGCCGGCTACCTGTGGTTCCTGCTCAGTGGCTGTCCTGAGCGCAGCGACCATCGAGCCGTTTCCGGGCAGCAGACCACGCTCCGACGGCAGCGTCTTGTCCACGTTGGCGGCGACCCACAAAGCCCCGGACCTGATCGCCAGCGCCGCCTCGGCGAGGTCGGGCCAGCTGGTCTTCGGCGAATGTCCCTGCACCACGGCCACCGGGTCATCTGAGGATTGGCGCACCGACGTCAGGCCGACACAGTTGATCTCGGCAGCCAGCGCATCGGTGCCGACGATGAGAACCTTGGCGCCCTGCGGTAACTGCTCGGCCAGCAGGCGCGCAGCACTCTGTGCGCTGGTGACGACATCGGCAGGTTCTGCGGTGAAGCCCAGGTCACACAGATGCCGGGCGACCTGCCCGGCGTCGCGGGAGGCGTTGTTGGTGACGAACAGGACGCGGCAATCGACGGCGGCCAGAGTGTCGACGGCGCCCGGTGTGGCCCGGTGTCCGCGAAACACCGTGCCATCGAGATCAAGCAGCAGGCAATCATGTTGCTGGGCAAGGACGCTCACCTCAGGACAGCTCCGTGATTCGCTCTTCGGCGTCGGTGACATCTTCTGTGTCGGCACGGGCCGCGTTCAGGAACCACCGCAAAGCCTCCTCGTCGCGGCCCAACGCCAGCAGCGTCTCGGCGTGCGCGTAGAAAAGCCGGGCCGCCGTTTGTCCGGTCTTGCCCGGATCCAGTTGAGGTGTAGACAGAATCGCCAATGCCTGCTCATGCTGACCCAAGTCTGAGCGGGCCCCTGCGGCGACGATACGTAGCTCGTCGGCGTCGTCACCGCTGAGCTGGTCGGCCTCGGCACTGCGGGCGAGCTCGATGGCGCGTTCGGGACGGCCCACCCCCCGCTCACAGTCGGCGATCAGGGCGATCAGCGTTGAGCGGCTGCCCATTCTGCGTGCCGCGCGCAACTCGGCCAGTGCCTGAGCCCAGTCGCCGCACTGATAGGCCGCAATCCCCACCGCCTCACGCACCGCGGCGATCCTGCCGGCTCGCGCACGGGCGGCGCGGGCGTGCGCCAACGCCGCTTCGGGGTCGTCGTCGATGAGTTCACCGGCCGCCACCAGGTGACGCGCAATGACATCGGCCGTAGTGCGATCCAAAGTCGTTAGCTCGCCGCGAATTTCGGGGGCGAGTTGTTTGGCTTCGATGCTGGCGGGTATGGGCGGGCCAGCCCCGTGCGCGTCGTCGGTGGCCGGTTTCCTCTGAGTGCCCGGTTTCGGCTGAGTGCCCGGTTTCGGCTGAACGCGACGGGCACGCTGCGGCCCGGGAGCACGTGGCGCTGAGCGCTGATCACGACCGGAGCGCGGGCCGCCCGCGGAGCCTGGCCGTGAGCGGCGTTCACCGCGGCCGCCCTGGGTATCCTGGGGCACGGGTGCCCTTCCTGCTTGTTCGTTCAAACATCCTGTTGATCAAAAGGATACGGCCAAGGCCCATTTGTTCACAATTGAAGCGAGTTACCCGACGCAAAAAAGATTGGACTTTCCTGGTCGCCGAATTCGGCAAAAGAAATCGCCCCCCACGCAAACGTGGGGGGCGATTCCAATTTGTGTTCGGCGGTGTCCTACTTTTCCACCCGTGTGGGTAGTATCATCGGCGCTGGCAGGCTTAGCTTCCGGGTTCGGGATGGGTCCGGGCGTTTCCCTGTCGCTATGTACCGCCGTAACTTTGTTGTGTTTTCACAG
>JAHZIT010000025.1 GCA_022601275.1 Actinomycetes bacterium | reverse complement strand
TGGTCGGGTGCGAGGCGCAGGTACACGGTTCACCCCCCGCGCCGTCGAGTCCCCCGCTGACGGTGCTCGCGCCGCTCGGAAGGATGGCGCCGCTCCCCGAATCACCTCCCGACGAGCCTGCTGCCGGGTTCACCGGTCTGGAGGACCGCGAGCGTCAGGCCACCGCCGAAGCCGCCGGGGCCGGCGCCGTCATCACCGTGGCGGTCCTCGACCGAAACACCGGTCAGCTGGTGACCAACAGCAACGGCATGACGATGGCCATCGCCTCGGTGGCCAAGCTCTTCATCGCCGATGACCTGCTGATGCAGGTGGCCAGGGGGGACACCACGCTTTCGCCAGAAGACCGCCAGTCGCTTGACGTGATGCTTCGTTCCTCCGACGACGGAGCCGCCGAGGTCCTGTGGAATCGCAGCGGAGGCAGCGCGACCATCGACCGAGTGGTTGCCCGCTATGGACTGGGTTCGACGCAACCGCCCGCAGATGGGCGCTGGTTCAACACCACCAGCACGGCGACTGATCTGGTGCGTTATTACGACATGCTGCTGGCGGGCACCGGCGGATTGCCGACCGAACAAGCCAGCATCATCCTGTCCAACCTGGCGACATCGACACCGACGGCGCCCGACGGAATGGTGCCCGGCGGCGTCTATCCGCAACGGTTCGGCATCCCGGACGGCCTGTTCGCCGAACCTGTGGCGGTCAAGCAGGGCTGGATGTGCTGCATCGGCGCCGACTGGATGCACCTCTCGACTGGCGTTATCGGCCCCAACCGCCGCTACGTGATGGTCATCGGGTCGATGCAGTCGGCCAACAACGATACGGCCCGGCAGACCGTTACCCAGGCCGTCAAGACCATGTTCCCGGGCGGGCGGATTTAGTCCAGGAGATCCGGACGGCGCTGCCGTGTGCGCTCAACACTCTGCTCGAGGCGCCATGCCGTGATCCGCGCGTGGTCGCCTGAGAGCAGCACGTCCGGCACATCGAGTCCCCGCCAACTGGCCGGCCGGGTGTAACTGGGGCCTTCGAGCAGACCGCCCACCAGATCAGAATGTGAATCGTCGCGATGGGACTCGGGATTTCCGAGCACATCTGGCATAAGTCGGACCACGGCCTCGATCATCACCAGTGCCGCCGACTCCCCTCCGGGCAGCACGTAATCGCCGATCGACACTTCTTCGACCCGCATCCGTCGCTCTGCATCCTGTGCGACGCGCTGGTCGATACCCTCGTAGCGTCCACACGCGAAGACCAGGTGACTTTCTCCGGTCCAGCGCGCGGCGTCAGCTTGCGTGAACAGCCGGCCTGCCGGCGTCGGAATTACCAGAAGTGTTTTTTCAGAACAAATTTCGTCCAGCGCCGCACCCCATACGGGCGCCTTCATCACCATCCCCGGGCCACCACCGTAAGGCGAGTCGTCGACCGCTCGATGGACATCGTGGGTCCAGCCCCGCAAATCATGAACGGCGAGGGCGATGACGCCGGCCTCGATGGCCTTGCCCGGCAGGGACTGCCGCAGCGGTTCGAGGTATGCGGGAAAGATGCTCACCACGTCGATACGCACGACTTCGGGTCCCTAATCCAGCTCAAGAAGGCCGTCGGGCGGGTCGATCTCGATGGCCTGGTCCGCCAGCGACACCGACAGCACGATGGCCGACACGAATGGAATCAGCACCTCGGTTCCTTCCGCATCGCGCACCGCGAGGAGTTCGCCTGCTGCCGTGTGCAATACCTCAGACACCGCGCCGAGTTGCCGACCTTCAGTGGTGGCGACGGTCATGCCCTCGAGTTGATGATCGTAGAACTCGTCGGGGTCCTCGATGGGCGGCAGATCGGACGATTCGACGACGAAGACCGTTCCTCGGAGGCCCTCCGCCGAGTCGCGATCGGCGACACCGGACAACCGCAACAACAACCTGCCGCCGTGCGCGCGTACCGACTCGATGACGTATTCCGTATCGGCGGTAGTCTCACGTTCCCTCTGCCGCGCACGGCCCCGAAGCCTGGCGCCGGGGGCAAACCTGCCTGCAGGGTCGTCGGTACGGATGTCGACGGCAACCTCGCCAGTGACGCCGTGCGCCTTGACGATCCGCCCGACTACCAGGTCCATTGGGCTCCGCCTAAACCCAGTCGCTGCGCTACTGCGCCTCTACTGGTCGGTATCAACCACGTCAACGCGGATACCCCGGCCGCCGATACCTGACACCAGGGTGCGCAACGCGGTCGCGGTGCGACCCCCACGGCCGATGACCTTGCCGAGGTCCTCGGGATGGACGTGTACCTCAACTGTGCGTCCACGCCGGTTGGTCACCATGTCGACCCGGACGTCTTCAGGGTTATCGACGATCCCGCGAACCAGATGCTCGACTGCGTCGACGACGACTGAACTCACGATGGTGCTCAGCTCTCGCTTGCGGCGTCGGCGTTCTCGGCCTTCTCGGCCTTCTCCGCAGCAGGCTCAGCCTTCTCGGCCTTCTCCGCAGCAGGCTCAGCCTTCTCGGCCTTCTCCGCAGCAGGCTCAGCCTTCTCGGCCTTCTCCGCTGCAGGCTCGGCCTTCTTGGCCGGCGTCTTCTTCTTCTTGGCCTGGGTGGCCTCACCGGCGGGAGCACCGTCTGCCTCGGCCAAGGCAGCGTTGAACAGGTCGAGCTTGCTGGCCTTCGGGTCCTTGACCTTCAGCGTGCCGTCGGCTCCGGGCAGACCCTTGAATTTCTGCCAGTCGCCGGTGATCTTCAGCAGCTGCAGTACGGGCTCGGTGGGCTGGGCGCCAACGCCCAGCCAGTACTGTGCGCGCTCCGAGTCGATCTCGATGAGGCTGGGGTCCTCTTTGGGATGGTACCGGCCGATGACTTCGATCGCGCGGCCGTCGCGGCGGTTCCGCGCGTCGGCCACGGAGACGCGGTACTGGGGATTGCGGATCTTGCCGAAGCGGGCGAGCTTGATTTTGACAGCCATGCTGGTGCGAATTCTCCTGTGGTTGCCACGTTGGCAATTCAAGCGACGCGGGCGGGCTGCCCGGTCCGGTTTTGCCTTACGTGTGTGACCGCCGCAGGAGCGCCCAGTGGGGAGCGAAACAGTTCGCTCGGGACGGGTCCCGCGGCAGACAGCCGCTCATTGTGCCAGAACGGGCCACACCGGAGGAAATCCTGCTGCCGGCAGGCCCACCGGCGCGTTGGGCCGCCCGGCTAGACCAGCTTGTCGAAACACTTCTCCTCGACCCGCCTGCTCATCCGCCAGCCCTGCGCGGTCCTGATGAACTCATCGATGTACCAGATGCCGACAAAATAGACCTGTGAAGAGCTCTGGCCGGAGTTCTGATCCCTCTCACCACCCATCACAATCGGGTTCAAGCAGATTGCCCGGGAGCTCGCACTGTCGCCGATGACGCGGATGTCGACATTGCCCAGCATGTGAAAGTAGGCCGGAAAGTTCGGCAGCACCTCCTTCAGCCACGCCTTGACCTCCGGATAGCGGCCGTCGACTCCACCGCTGACCCGGTAGTCGATGTAGGCATCAGCGGTGAACACCGAGTCGAGGTCGTCGAATCGTTTCTGGTCGATCGCCGTCGAGTAGTCGATCAGCAGTTGCTGTATCTCCAATCGGTCGGAGATCTCCTGGATGCTCAACATGGGATGCCCAACATGGCTCGATTGAACACGATCGCCCCGGCGACGATAGGGTCAACCGTCATGACGAGGCTTCTCACGTCCCTGGGGGTCACGCTGTGCCTGTTCGCGGCGGGCCTCGGCGCGTCCGGACCGACTGCTCTGGCCGAACCCGCGTCCGGAATCATCCAGCCCATCGGCTCGCTGCCCATCCCGGAAGGGCCCGCCCAGGCCTGGATCGTCGCCGACATGGACACCGGCGAGGTACTCGCCGCGCGCGACGAGTACGGGCAATACGCGCCGGCAAGCACCATCAAGGTGCTGCTCGCGATGACAGTTCTCGGCGAGTTGCCGCTGGATGCGACGATCGTCGCCAACGAGGCGGACACCAAGGTGGAATGCAATTGCGCCGGTGTAGCACCCGGTCGGACCTACACCACCCGCCAACTGCTGGAGGCGCTGCTGCTCGTATCGGGCAATGACGCCGCCAACACGCTGGCCACCATGCTCGGCGGATACGACGTCGCGGTGATGAAGATGAACGGCACAGCGGCCCTGATGGGTGCTTACGGAACCAACGCGGGTTCGCCCTCAGGAATCGACGGTCCCGGCATCGACATGTGGTCCTCGCCGCACGATCTGGCGGTCATCTTCCGTGCCGCGATGGCGAACCCGGTCTTCGCAGAGATCATCGCCATGCCCACCGCCGTCTTCCCCACCAAGACCGGCGACACCGTACTGGTGAACCAGAATGAACTGCTCAAGCTCTATCCGGGTACCTTCGGCGGCAAGACCGGGTACACCGACCTTGCCCGCAAGACATTCGTCGGCGGCGCCCAGCGCAACGGCCAGCGGCTGGTGGTGGCGCTGATGTTCGGGCTCAACAAAGAGGGCGCCCCCAGTTACTGGGATCAGGCGGCCAGCCTGCTCGACTGGGGCTTCGCCCTGGGTCCCCACGCCGGGGTCAGTCAGCTCTGAACTGGAGTTGTGCACCCGACACCCGATGGAGACCTGATCGCACGCCTAACGAGTCCTGGCGCTACTAGCCTGGCCAGCCGTGCGACGAAGATTCGCGGTGCCCGCGCTCGTGCTCAGCCTGCTGCTGCCTGGCGCCTCAATCGCGGGCGCATCCCCTGTCAGCGCTCAGCCTGACCTTGGAACCGCTGCTGCACAGGGAATTCCGGATGGCCCCGCCAAGGCTTGGCTGCTCGCAGACCTCGACACCGGTCAGGTGCTCGCCAGCCGCGACCCATACGGAACCTACGCCCCGGCCAGCACGATCAAAGTGCTGCTCGCCACCGTCGTTCTCGATCACCTCCGGCCAGACAGCTACGCGAGGGCGAACGCATCCCACACCGAAGTCGAGTGTTCCTGCGTCGGACTGAAGCCGGGCCAGGCGTACACCACCCGCCAGCTGCTCGAGGCACTGCTCATGGTGTCGGGCAACGATGCAGCCAACATGCTCGCCGACATGCTCGGGGGGCAACCAAGGGCGCTCGCCGCGATGAACCGAAAAGCCGCCCTGGTCGGAGCCCGCAGCACCAAGGCATCATCGCCTTCCGGACTGGACGGGCCAGGCTGGGAATCGGTCACAACACCCCACGATCTGGCGGTCATACTGCGCGCGGCCCTGAAATATCCGCTGATCGCCCACATCATGCGTCAGCCCTCTGCCCAGTTCCCTGGTAAGACGATCACCAACCAGAACAAGCTGCTCAGTCGCTACCCTGGCGCCCTCGCCGGCAAGACCGGCTTTACAAATCTTGCCCGCAAGACCTACCTCGGCGCCGCCCAGCGTGGGAACCGGCGCCTCGTGGTGGTCCAGATGTACGGCACCGGTGACCTTTACGGACAAGCCATCAGCCTGCTGGACTGGGGTTTCAACCAACGCTGAGGGTGCCTCGCCACCGCGAATGCCGTTGCCTCGCCACCGCGAAATAGAACTCCCGGTTGTGGCCGCAGCATCAATCACGACCCTGAGCTCCCACTCAGACGGTCAATACACCGCCGGGTCAGTACATACGGCCACGCAGGATCACCAGCTGCGGATCGTCCAGTACTGCCGCGCCGCCACGTGGATCCTCGGCGTAGCACACCAGATCCGCAGACGCCCCATCCTCGAGCGCGGGACGGCCCAACCATTGCCGGGCATCCCAGCAGGCAGCTCCGAGGGCCTGTGTCGGCGTCATACCGATGCCTTCGAGCGCCTCGACCTCGTCGCCGATGCGCCCGTGCGCTACGGCGCTACCTGCGTCGGTGCCCGCGTAGATGGGCACCCCGGCCTCCCGCGCGGCACCAATCCTGGCTGCGCAGGTTTCGTGGAGTGCCAGCATGTGTCGTTGGTAGCGGGGGTATCGAGCGGCGGCCGCAGCGATGTTCGGGAAGTTCTCGATGTTGATCAGCGTGGGCACCAGCGCGGTGCCGTACTCGACCATCAGGTCGACGGCGTCGTCGGTGAGGCCGGTGCCGTGCTCGATGCAGTCGATACCCGCCTTGATCAGACCCGGCAGCGCATCTTCGCCGAATACGTGCGCGGTGACGCGGGCTCCGTTGGCGTGTGCGGCATCGATGGCCGCCCTCAGCACGTCATCGGACCACAGCGGTGTCAGATCGCCGACTTCGCGATCGATCCAGTCCCCCACCAGTTTGACCCAACCGTCACCCCATCGCGCCTGTTCGGCCACCGCGTCGGGTAGTTGCCATTCGTCTTCGAGGTCGACGGCCAGACCACGCTGGTATCGCTTGGGCCGCGCAAGGTGCCGTCCGGCGCGGATGATTCGCGGCAAGTCGTGACGGTCATCGAAGCTCCGGGTATCGGTGGGCGACCCGGCGTCCCGCAGCAGCAGCGCACCGACGCGCCGTTCGGCCTCGGCCTGCGCGACGGCCTCATCCACGTCGATGGGTCCGCGATCCCCGAGCCCGACGTGGCAGTGTGCGTCGACCAGGCCGGGGATGATCCATCCGCCGTCGAACACTGTGACCGCATCGGCGACCGGTTCGGCGCGCAAGCGCCCTCGCCGCCCGTGCTCTTCGGGCAAGCCCTCATCCCGCCCGTGCTCTTCGGGCAAGCCCTCATCCCGCCCGTGCTCTTCGGGCAAGCCCTCATCCCGCCCGTGCTCTTCGGGCAAGCCCTCATCGACGATCCACCACTCAACCGGCTCGCCATCGGGTAGGCCCCGCCCCCTGATGTGAAGAGCCGTGCGGTCGGCCATCAGTTCCCTTTGGGGAACTTCAGTTTCGACAAATCGATATCCGCGAGCCCGGGTGGGAGCTCGTCGAGCCCTTTGGGCATGTTGGTCAGGTCGGGGAATCCCGTCGGCATTCCCGTCATGCCGGCGCCGAGCGGGTTGCGCACTTTCGGCGGAGTCGGGCCCCTACCCTTCTTGCCCTTCTGCTTCTTCTTGCCCTTGCCGGCCTTCCGCGACGAGGACTTGCGGCTGAACGGCATACCCATCTGTCCGGCCATCTGCGACATCATCTTGCGCGCTTCGAAGAAACGGTCGACCAGTTGATTGACTTCCGACACGGTGACACCGGAGCCGTTGGCGATGCGCAGCCGGCGCGAGGCGTTGATGATCTTCGGGTCGGTACGCTCCTGCGGCGTCATCCCCCGGATGATCGCCTGCACGCGGTCGAGTTGGCTGTCGTCGACGGCGGCCAGCGCGTCCTTCATCTGACCTGCGCCCGGCAGCATTCCCAGCAGGTTGCCGATCGGGCCCATCTTGCGGATCGAGAGCATCTGCTCGAGGAAATCCTCCAGCGTGAGCTCACCACTGCCGATCTTCGCCGCAGTCGCTTCTGCCTGCTCGGCGTCGAAGTGCTGCTCGGCCTGCTCGATGAGCGACAGTACGTCGCCCATACCGAGGATGCGACTGGCCATCCGGTCGGGGTGGAAGACGTCGAAGTCCTCGAGCTTCTCTCCACTCGATGCGAAAAGGATCGGCACACCCGTGACCTCGCGCACAGAAAGCGCGGCACCACCGCGCGCGTCGCCGTCGAGCTTGGTGAGCACGACGCCGGTGAAACCGACCCCCTCGCGGAACGCATCGGCGGTGCTCACGGCGTCCTGGCCGATCATCGCGTCGAGAACGAACAGCACCTCGTCGGGGTCCACGGCAGCACGAATGGCCGCGGCCTGACCCATGAGTTCCTCGTCGATGCCGAGCCGGCCGGCAGTATCGACGATCACGACGTCGTAATGCCTGGCCTTGGCCTCGGCCAGCCCCGCCGACGCCACGGCCACCGGGTCTCCGTCGGTCATCTGCTCGAGAGTGGCGCCGCCCGGTGAGACGCCGGGATGCGGGGCGAAGACGTGCACGCCTGCCCGCTCGCCGACGATCTGCAGCTGGTTCACCGCTCCTGGGCGCTGCAGGTCGCATGCCACCAGCAGCGGTGTATGCCCTTGTTCCTTAAGCCATTTCGCGAGTTTGCCGGCCAGGGTTGTCTTGCCCGACCCTTGAAGGCCGGCCAGCATGATCACCGTGGGAGGAGTCTTGGCGAAGACCAGCTGGCGGGTCTGGCCGCCGAGGATCCCAACAAGTTCCTCGTTGACGATCTTGACAACCTGCTGTGCGGGGTTGAGCGCGGCCGAGACCTCGGCCCCCTTGGCGCGGTCCTTGACGCGAGCCACGAACTCGCGCACCACCGGCAGCGACACGTCGGCTTCCAGGAGCGCCAGCCGGATCTCCCGGCCGGTGGCATCGATGTCGGCGCCGGTGAGCCGGCCCTTCCCGCGCAGACCCGAAAGCGCACCGGTCAACCGGTCGGAGAGGGATTCAAACACGGCCCAAGACTACTTGTCTGCCCGCTGACGCTCGACCTGCCCACCGAGCAAGCCTCGGCCCACCCTGATGATCTACCCGCTCAGCCGGCTTCCGCCGGTCGCTTGACCGGCGGAGTCGGCAATACCGCGAACAGCTCGCGTTCCAGCGTCTGCCGCACTGTGGCCTCCACCCCATCGGGGGGCAACACGATTCCGAACACGTCGATCACCGAGGAGCCCAACGTCGTGACCTTGGCCCACTCGATGTCCACGCCGGCGCGCTCGAAAACCGCCGTGAGCACTGACAAGAGCCCGGTGCGGTCGGTGGCCCGAATCTCGGCGATCAACTGCTCCCGCTCGCCGCCCTCATGCCAGAGAACCCGCGGAAGGGCAGCCGGTGGGGTGATAGGAACCGAGGAGCGCACCTCACCGGCCCGACCCGTCACCGAACTCTCGGTTGACCGCTGCTCGAGAGCTCCCATCACGTCGAGCTCGTCCTCGACGGCGAGGATCAGCTGCTGTCGCAGCAACTCCGGCGCCGGCGGCGAACCGAAAAGCGGAGAGACGACGAAGGTATTGATCGCCGAACCCTCATGCGAGTTGACCGATGCCGAATGCACCCGCAGCGAGTTGAGTGCCAGCACGCCCGCCGCCTTGGACAGCAGACCACGGCGATCCGGCACGATCATCGTGACGCTGTAGATGTGTGAAGTGTCGGCGGGTGTCAGCTCGACATGCACGCGTGCCTGCGCAGCCAGCGACAGGAACCGAGGATCAACAGGGTCCGGCCTCGGCAGAGTTTCACCGGCCATCACCAACCGACAGCGACGAACCAGATCGCCGATCAGCGAGGCCTTCCAGTCACCCCACACGCCAGGGCCGGTGGCCAGTGAGTCGGCTTCGGCGAGCACGTGCAGAAGTTCGAGCACCACCGAGTCGCCGCCCAGGCTGTCCACGACCGCAGCGATCGTCTGCGGGTCCTGCAGGTCCCGCCTGGTAGCGATTTTGGGCAGCAACAGGTGATGGCGCACCATCGCAGACAGAATTTCGATGTCGCAGGGCCACAGACCCAGCCGGTTACCGATCTGGGTGGCCAACTCGGCTCCGATGACGCTATGGTCCCCGCCGCGGCCCTTGCCGATGTCATGGACCAGTGCCCCGAGTAAGAGAAGATCGGGTCGAGACACCCTCGTGGTGAACGCACTTGCCCGAGAGGCGGTTTCGACCAGATGGCGATCCACCGTCCAGATGTGGACGACATCGCGCGGCGGCAGATCACGGACTGCTCCCCACTCGGGAAACAGCCTGCCCCACAATCCGGTACGGTCGAGCGCTTCGATCGTGGCCACCGCAGCCGGTCCCGCTGCCAGCATCACCAGCAGATCCTTGAGCGCGTTGGCCGGCCAGGGGGTACGCAACTCCGGCGCGGTCTCCACCAGTCGTGCCAGGGTCGAGACGGCTATCGGCAGGCCGGTTGTCGCCGATGCGGCAGCCACCCGCAATATCAGGCCGGGGTCTCGGCTCGGGCGGGCATCGCGGGCCAAGATCACCTCGCCGTTGAACTCGATGACGCCTTCGTCGATCGGACGGCGTACCGGCCGGCGGAGCGCCGACAGACCCCGACGGGGCAATGAATTGGCCGCCGTGCGAATGCCCGCGTCAACGTAATAGCTGACGGTGCGCGCCGCATCAGAGAGCATGCGGGCAAGGTCGAATCGATCTCCGATGCGCAGCGAAGCACCGATCTCGTCAGCATGCTGGGCCAGCAGTAGTTCCCGGCCGCGTCCCGCCACCCGGTGCAACTCGGTGCGAACATCGAGCAGGGAAAGATGCGCCTCTCCGAGGGTTTCGGTCGGCGAGGCCAATGACCGGCTGGGATACACGTCGGCCAGTTGCGCGATCGCCAATGCGTTGAGCAGTTGAACATCACGAAGCCCGCCCCTGCCACACTTCAGGTCCGGCTCCGCGCGGTGAGCGATCTGACCGCTGCGTTGCCACCTCGATCGAGTGTGTTCGATGAGTTCTTCGAAGCGCGCACCTACTCCGGTGCGCCACTGGCTGCGGGCCCCGCTGATCAATGACGCGGACAGCTCAGCCTCACCGGCGATATGCCGGGCCTCCAGCATCGCCATGCCGGCAGAAATGTCGTCCCCGGCCACTTTGAGCGCATGCGGCACGGTCCGGACACTGTGGTCGAGCCGGATGTTGGCGTCCCACAGCGGATACCACAAGAGCTCGGCCACTTCACCGACGATCTCGGACGGCATGTCGTCGTGCAACAGCATCAGGTCCAGATCGGAGTGGGGCAGGATCTCGCCTCGGCCCAGGCCTCCTGTTGCGACGATCGCGAAGCCACTGCCTTCGGCGATCCCGATCTCGGTGGCTTTTGTGTTGAGCCAAAAGTCGTAAAGGTCCAGCAGCGCGTCGCGCAGTGCCGCAGCATCGAGCTGACGCGGGCTACCCGTCAGCAGCTTTTCGGCGGCTGCGACGAGATCGGTTGCGGGGCGCGCAGACCCCGCCGCCGGGCGCACCCATTGAGGGGCTTTGGCGGCAGGGTCTGGCACACGTCCCCTCAAAGAGCGTCGGTCCCCCGCTCGCCGGTGCGCACCCGAACCACGGTCTCAACCGGGCTGACCCACACCTTCCCATCACCGATTTTCCCGGTACGCGCGGCTTGGACGATCACGTCCACCACCTTGTCGACGGCGGAATCGTCGACGACGACCTCCACGCGCACCTTCGGCACGAAGTCCACCGAGTACTCGGCGCCGCGATAGACCTCGGTGTGGCCCTTCTGGCGACCGTAGCCCTGAACTTCGCTGACGGTCATCCCGAGAATTCCCGTCTGCTCGAGCCCGGTCTTGACATCCTCCAGCGTGAACGGCTTGACGATCGCAGTAATCAGCTTCATGTGGTCGATCCCTTCCGATGAAATTGTCGCCGATCAGGCGAGCTCGTAAGCCGTTTCGGCATGTTCAGTCTCATCGATACCAGTGTCCTCATCCTCCTTGGACACTCGCCAGCCAAGCGGCTTGACGATGAACGCGATGATCACGGTCATGATCGCGGTGAAGAGCATGGCCACGGTTGCGATAACCAGCTGCACGACGAACTGCTGGATGCCCCCGCCGTAGAAGAGGCCGGTCTCCACAGCCAGGAACCCGATACCGATCGTGCCCCACAGCCCGGCGACGAGGTGTACCCCGACAACGTCGAGCGAATCGTCGTAGCCGAGCTTGTACTTCAGCCCGATGGCGAGCGCGGAGAGCACACCTGCGATCGCACCCAGGATCAGCGAACCGATAGCACTGAGCGATCCACAGGCCGGAGTGATCGCAACCAATCCCGCGACGATGCCCGATGCAGCGCCGACGCTGGTGGCGTGGCCGTCACGGATACGCTCCACAAGCAACCAGGCCAGCATCGCGGCCGCGGTAGCAGCGGTGGTGTTCACCCATACCGCACCGGCGAGCAT
>JAHZIT010000024.1 GCA_022601275.1 Actinomycetes bacterium | reverse complement strand
GCCCGTCAAGCCGCGGCTTGACGGGCGAACACTGTCGTCCCGATCAATACCAACTGTTGGCACACTTCTCGCACGGGTAGGAACACGTCGTCAAGCCTGAACGAGCATTTGACGCGTTGATCGAGGACGAGATCGTCCGGTCGGTATCGGCCGGCGCGCGAGGTCGTAGGAGCCGACCCTGTTTTCCACTTGACGGGGTTGTCCACTTGACGGGGTTGCGAACTGTGGCCTAGCGAGTTTGGATGTTCGCGAACTTGTCGCTGGTGAAGTAGGCGAAGCCGGCGAGCAGGATAGCGGCGACCATGATGTACGTCATCTGCGGCCCAGGCGGCTCGGCGTAGCCGGGCAAGTCGACGAACAGGAAGTAGCCTAGGTCGGCCAACCCTCCGACGACGATGCTCGTCACGACGGCGAGCTTGCTGGCGCGCCACACGAAAAGCGATGCAACTGTGAGGATGACGCCGAACCAAGCCAGGTTGAAGCCGTTCTGCTGCAGAGAGGCGATGGTGGCGAAGGTCGCGTCCGACCCGAAGAACTGGACGTCTACCACCGCAGGTACTGAGCTGAGGGCGCCTTCGGGATGCTCGCTGCCGAGTAACTGCATGACAGCTATGCCGACGATCACGTGGAACACGCCCCACACGAACCACAACACCGCCGCCGCCCGTAGGGCTATGAGCGCTAGCCTTCGGCGCGGGGTAGGCGTGCTGGTCGCAGGTTTGCTCGTTGACTGGGCCACGCTCTAGGCGTCTGGGCTAGGGACGATACGCAAGTATGGGCGAGGAGCGTTCCAGCCGTCGGGATAAATCTGCCGGGCCTCTTCGTCGCTGACCGAGCCCGCAATGATGACATCATCGCCGAGCTGCCATTGCGCTGGAGTAGCAAGCCGATGGGTGGCGGTCAGCTGCAGTGAATCAATCACCCGCAGCACCTCATCGAAGTTGCGGCCAGTGGTCATCGGGTAAACCAACACCAGTTTGATCGTCTTGTCGGGCCCGATCACGAACACATTGCGCAACGTGGCATTCTCTGCCGGCGTTCGCTTGGTGGGATCACCGGCGGTCTCCGCAGGGAGCATCCCGTAGGCCTTGGCGACGGCGAAGTCGGTGTCGGCGATCATCGGGTAGTTGGGGGCTACTCCTTGAGTTTCCGCGATGTCCCGTGACCACTCGGCATGGTTGTCAACCGGGTCGACAGATAACCCGATGATCTTTACATTGCGACGGTCGAACTCCGGTTTGATCCTTGCCATGTACCCAAGTTCGGTGGTGCATACCGGCGTGAAGTCGCGGGGATGTGAGAACAACACCGCCCAACCATCGCCGATCCAGTCGTGGAATCTAATCGGCCCCTCAGTCGTGGCGGCCTCGAAATCCGGGGCAGTGTCGCCGATCGTCAGTGCCATCAAACTCATCCCATCTGGGAGGCGGCCGGTCCGCTTCCCGGCTAGCTGTTCGCGCGCATCGCGTGCTTCGCGCGGCGACGGAGTCGCCGCCGCAGGACGACGATACAGCTAGCCGCCGTCGCGCAGAGGGTGCGTGGCTCGGGGGTCAAGCCCAAGGACGCGGTGGATCAAGTCCAGTGTGACGGTCTGCGTGATGGTCGGCCTACGGGGAACCACTCGTCAAACAGATGTGGCCCGTCCCTAATCCCGGCGTCGGCCGGCTTCATCAAAGTTGCGCCGTGGGCTGACTGGCCTCTATCGATGCTCCCTGGGGTTTTGTCCGCCAGCCGAGATAGGCAAACAGCAGTGTCAGTGCGGAATAGAGCACAACTTCACTCCATATGTACCCAGCACTCCAAGTTGTGCCGAAGAATTGCACAGAACTCATGTCGGCGAACAGGGCGAAGCCGAGGTGGGTGATGGCGAACCCGGCGAACAGGCCAGCCAGGAATTTGTACATGCTCCCTCCTCAAGTTTGCGTGCCCCTCAAGCGTCGTCCCCTGCTCCGGTCCGGACTAGGGTCGAAAGTAATTCCCGAACCCCGGTCGGCCGGTGGGGCGAGTTGCAGGCCAGTTGGCCGCGCAACATCGCGACGGCGTGGCATGGGTTGGGCTCACCTCAGGCCCCGTCGGTTCCACGAATCTGTTCATGTTGACGTGATCTGTTTCACCATTGCTCCGGTGTTGTGATTAGCATCGATTGCGTACTGTAATCCGTGGCACCCTCAGCCAAAGGCGGTCAAATGTCTAGCACTAACGAACTCGCCGAGCTTCACGAACTGGTCGGAAGCCTCCGGCGATGCGTCACATCGATTGCGTCGCGTTACGGGAACAGCCCGGCCACCCGTCGCATCGTCAACGACGCCGAACGAATCTTCAACGATATCGACCGACTGGATATCGACGCCGAAGAACTCGAACTCACCCGTGGCGTCAGCAGGCACCAGCAGGTCAGCGAGCGCATTGCGATCCCAGACACTCAATACGATTGGGATTTCTGGCGCGGCGCGGATGACGACGGTCTCGGCGGGACGCGATAAGCGTCCGCGTGCCGTTGATGAACGGCGGGCGAGCCGGGCCGACAACCACATAGAAAGGCAACAGTGAGCGCTCCCACCGCCGACCGCAAAGCGACCGGCGTATTTTCGCCTGGCCGTGCGCAGATTTCGCAACGCACACTGCGAACCGACAACTGGCTCAAGTCGCCCATTCTCATCGACCTGGGTTTCGCCGCGTTCATCATCTACGCCACGGTGCGGGCGTTCATGCAGAACAACTACTTCGTCGCCGACTACCACTACCTGACACCGTTCTACTCCCCGTGCGTCGTCAAGTGGAACGAGGCCACGCAGTCGGGATGCATCCCCGAGGCAAGCCACTTCGGCCAGTTCCTCCCCGATGTGTGGTGGCTCCCGTACGCGGCGGTGACCCTGCCGTTCCTGCTGCTGTTCAGGCTGACCTGCTACTACTACCGCGGCGCCTACTACCGCACGGTCTGGCAGTCCCCCACCGCCTGCGCAGTCGCCGAACCGCACGCCAGATACACCGGCGAAACCCGGTTGCCGCTGATCATCCAGAACACCCACCGCTACTTCTTCTACATCGCGGCGATCATCTCGGTGATCAACACCTACGACGCGATCAAGGCCTTCCACTCCCCGACCGGATTCGGGTTCGGGTTGGGCAACATCATCCTCGTCGGGAACGTCGTGATGCTCTGGCTCTATACAATTTCGTGCCACTCCTGCAGGCACGTCACGGGCGGTCGACTCAAGCACTTCTCCAAACACCCAGTTCGCTACTGGATGTGGACACAGATCAGCAAGCTGAACACTCGGCACAAGCTGTACGCCTGGATCACCCTGGGCACGCTGATGCTGACCGATTTCTACATCATGCTGGTTGCCAGCAACACCATCTCTGACCTGAGATTCATCGGCTGACACGTTTCGACTGCCGGTGAGTTCGTCAGAGTAGACAAGTGAGGATCGATGGCTGAATTAGAACGGCACGCCTACGACGTCGTCGTGATCGGTGCCGGCGGCGCGGGTCTGCGCGCGGTGATCGAGGCCCGCGAGCGTGGCCTGCGCGTCGCGGTGGTGACCAAATCGCTGTTCGGCAAGGCGCACACCGTGATGGCCGAGGGCGGTTGCGCGGCGGCCATGCGCAACGTCAACACCAAGGACTCCTGGCAGGTGCACTTCGGTGACACCATGCGCGGCGGCAAGTTCCTGAACAACTGGCGGATGGCCGAATTGCACGCGCAGGAAGCCCCGGAACGGGTGTGGGAATTAGAGACCTACGGCGCGCTGTTCGACCGCACCAAGGACGGCAAGATCAGCCAGCGAAACTTCGGCGGTCACACCTATCCCCGGCTGGCTCACGTCGGCGACCGCACCGGCCTGGAGATCATCCGGACCCTGCAGCAGAAGATCGTCTCGCTGCAACAGGAAGACAAGAAAGAATTCGGCGACTACGAGGCCCGGATCAAAGTTTTTCACGAGTGCTCGGTGACCGACCTGATCTTGGACGAAGATGCCGGCGGCACCGAGCGCATTGCGGGCGCCTTCGCCTACTGGCGTGAGACCGGCAACTTCATTGTGTTCGAGGCCCCCGCGGTGGTGCTGGCGACCGGCGGTATCGGCAAGTCGTTCAAGGTGTCGTCGAACTCATGGGAGTACACCGGCGACGGTCACGCTCTGGCCCTGCGGGCGGGTTCGAACCTGATCAACATGGAGTTCATCCAGTTCCACCCGACCGGTATGGTCTGGCCTCTCTCGGTCAAGGGGATCCTGGTCACCGAGGGCGTCCGGGGCGACGGCGGAGTGCTGAAGAACTCCGAGGGCAAGCGGTTCATGTTCGATTACATCCCCGCGGTGTTCAAGGGCCAGTACGCCGAGACCGCCGAAGAGGCCGACCAGTGGCTCAAAGACAACGACTCCGCCCGCCGCACCCCCGACCTGCTGCCCCGCGATGAAGTAGCCCGGGCCATCGTGGCGGAGGTCAAAGCAGGTCGCGGCACCCCCCACGGCGGGGTCTACCTGGACATCGCGTCCCGCATGCCGACCGAGGAGATCAAGCGCCGGCTGCCCTCGATGTATCACCAGTTCATCGAGCTTGCCGAGGTCGACATCACCAAGGACGAGATGGAGGTCGGCCCGACCTGCCACTACGTGATGGGCGGCATCGAGGTCGACCCCGACACCGGCGGCGCCGCGACACCCGGACTCTTCGCGGCAGGCGAGTGTGCGGGCGGAATGCACGGCAGCAACCGTCTCGGCGGCAACTCGTTGTCCGACCTGCTGGTGTTCGGGCGCCGAGCGGGCCTGGGCGCGTCGGATTATGTCCGGGCGATGTCCGAGCGGCCGACGGTCTCTGAGGCGGCACTTGAGGAGGCCGCCAAGATGGCGCTGGCTCCTTACGGCACCCACGAGAATCCGGAGAACCCCTACACACTGCACGCCGAACTCCAGCAGTCGATGAACGACCTGGTGGGCATCATTCGCAAGGAAAGCGAGATCGAGGAGGCGTTGGCGAAGCTCGACGAGCTCAGGGGCCGTCTGCAGAACGTCGCCGTCGAGGGCGGTCGGGTCTACAACCCGGGCTGGCACCTGGCGATCGACATGCGCAACATGCTGCTCGTCAGCGAGTGTGTGGCCAAGGCGGCGCTCCAGCGCACCGAGAGCCGCGGCGGACACACCCGCGACGACTACCCGACGATGGATGCCAACTGGCGCAACACGCTGCTGGTATGCAGGACCACTGAGGCTGCGACCAGCGAAGCCATGGTCCCCGGTGTCACGGTCACCCCGGAGCAGCAAGTACCGATGCGCCCAGATCTGCTGGAGGTCTTCGAGCTCTCCGAGCTCGAGAAGTACTACACCGAAGGCGAACTGACCGAGCACCCCGAACGGAAGGGCTGAAAATGGCAGGTTCAACCGGTTCATACCAAGCGAGCCTGCGGGTCTGGCGCGGCGACGACTCCGGCGGCGGCTTGCAGGACTTCACCGTCGAGGTCAACGACGGCGAAGTGGTGCTCGACATCATCCACCGGCTGCAGGCAACCCAGACTCCGGATCTGGCGGTGCGCTGGAACTGCAAGGCGGGCAAGTGCGGATCCTGCTCGGCGGAGATCAACGGCAAGCCCCGGCTCATGTGCATGACGCGCATGTCGACATTCGACGAGAACGAGACCGTCACGGTGACACCGCTGCGAACGTTTCCCGTCATGCGTGACCTGGTCACCGACGTCTCCTTCAACTACGAGAAGGCTCGGGAGATTCCGTCGTTCACGCCGCCGAAGGACCTTCAGCCCGGCGAGTACCGCATGCAGCAGGAGGACGTCAACCGGTCCCAGGAGTTCCGCAAGTGCATCGAGTGCTTCCTCTGCCAGGATGTCTGCCACGTGGTTCGTGACCACGAGGACAACAAGAAAGCCTACGCGGGGCCGCGCTTCCTGATGCGTCAGACCGAACTGGACATGCATCCTCTGGACACCATGGAGCGACGCCCCGAACAGGCGCAGGAGGACAACGGCCTGGGCCTGTGCAACATCACCAAGTGCTGCACCGAGGTGTGCCCCGAGCCCATCAAGATCACCGACAACGCGTTGATCCCGATGAAGGAACGCGCGGCCGACCGAAAGTACGACCCGGTCGTGTGGCTGGGCAACAAACTCTTCCGTAGGGGTTAGTCGCCATGCCCGAAGATCAACACATGTCAGTGGAGGCGGCGCGAGGGGTCGTGGGTTCTGTCGCGACGGTCGACAGCGCCGGAGTCGCGGGGTCCATCGCCACCGCCGGCAGCGCCGGGGTCGCCGGGTCCATCGCCACCGCCGGCAGCGCCGGGGTCGCCGGGTCCATCGCCACCGCCGGCAGCGCCGGAGTCGCCGGCTCGATCGCCACCGCCGCAGGCGCTGCCATCACAGGCAGCGTTCTCACGGTGTTCTGCGTGGTCTGCCGGGAATGCGCAGCCTGCCTGGGGTGCATCGGGTGCACGAAGTGCCAGGCGTGTGTGGGCTGCATAGGATGCTCGGACTGCATTGGCTGCGTGGGCTGCGTGAACTGCTCGGGTCTGCGCAACGCCGTAGGCGTGCGCAACGTGCATGCCTGAGACCGATGTAGGACAGATCGGATGCCACCTAGCTTTGGATGCCACGTAACTTTGGATGCCACCGAGCTCGCGCGCAGCGTGCCGAATTGGTCCACCCGCTAGATTCGACCCAAGACCCGTATCGATGAAAGGCCATATCGTGCCCACCACGCCGACCTCGAGGCCGACCTCAAGCGGCCTGTTGCTCAACCCGAACAGATTCGACCCTGAGCGGCTTGACCCGGAATCTCGACGTCAGTTGCGCGCCCTGATCGAGTGGTTCGAGGAGCGCGGAAAGGAACAGCTACTTCGCGACGACCTGGAAGCAACATGGGTGACCGACTTCCTGGACTTCGTCAAGCAGGAACGACTGTTCGCCACCTTCCTCACCCCATCGGAATTCGCCGAAGGCGACGCCAACAAACGCTGGGACACCTCGCGCAACGCCGTGCTGAGCGAGATTCTCGGGTTCTACGGCCTCGCCTACTGGTACGCAGAACAGGTCACCATCCTCGGCCTCGGCCCGATCTGGCAGAGCGACAACATCAAGGCCAAGGAACGGGCCGCGGCGCAGCTCGAGGCGGGCGGCGTCATGGCGTTCGCGCTGTCCGAGCGTGAGCACGGGGCCGATATCTATAACACCGACATGCTGCTGACTCCGGCGGCCGAGGACGACGACGACGGCGTCGTGTTTCGCGCCTCGGGCGAGAAGTACTACATCGGAAACGGCAACGTGGCGGGCATGGTGTCGGTGTTTTGCCGCCGCACCGACGTCGAAGGCGCCGACGGTTATGTGTGGTTCGTCGCCGACAGCGGCCACCCGAACTACGAGCTAATCGGCAACGTGGTGCACGGCCAGATGTTCGTCAGCAATTTCGCGCTCAACGACTACCCGGTGCACGAGGAGGACATCCTCTGTACCGGTCCTGATGCGTTCTCCGCGGCCCTCAATACCGTCAACGTCGGCAAATTCAACCTGTGCAGCGGTTCGATAGGCATGTGTGAACACGCCTTCTACGAAGCCATCACGCACGCCAACAATCGCATCCTGTACGGAAATCCGGTCACCGACTTTCCGCACGTGCGCGCCAGCTTCGTCGATGCCTACGCCAGGTTGATCGCGATGAAGACGTTCAGTGACCGCGCGATCGACTACTTCCGCAGCGCCAGTCTCGAGGACCGGCGCTACCTGCTCTTCAACCCGGTGACCAAGTCCAAGGTCACCTCCGAAGGAGAGAAGGTGGTCACCCTGTTGTGGGACGTGCTGGCCGCCAAGGGTTTCGAGAAGAACACCTATTTCTGCGAGGTCGCACGCCTCATCGGAGCGCTGCCGCGGCTGGAAGGCACCGTGCACGTCAACGTCGCGCAGATTCTGAAGTTCATGCCGAACTACATGTTCAATCCGGCTGAATACCCGGAGATCGGTACCCGCAACGACCCGGCCGACGACGTCTTCTTCTGGTCGCAGGGCCCGGCCCGCGGGGCCTCGAAGGTGCAGTTCGCGGACTGGGCTCCGATATACGAGAAGAACTCGGACATCGCGAATGTCGCCCGCTTCTACGAACAGGTGCTGGCGCTGAAGGAGCTGCTGACCACAGCGGCGCCCGACACCGACCAGCAGGGGGACCTCGACTTCGTCCTGGTCATCGGGCATCTGTTCACGCTCGTGGTGTACGGCCAGTTGATGCTCGAGCAGGCGGAACTGATCGGCCTCGATCGCGACCTCGTGGACCAGATCTTCGACATCCAGATTCGCGACTTCTCCGCATACGCCATCGCACTACACGGCAAGCCGAGCTCTACACCCGCACAGCAGGCGTGGGCGATGTCCGCGGTGCGAAAGCCGGTTGCGGACCCGGCGCGCTTCAATCGGGTCTGGGAGCAGGTGAAGGGCTACGACGGCGCATACGAGATGCGCCCCTGAGCGAACTTGCCCCGGGTAGGCTTGAGGAAGCAGCCAATCACCGGAGAAAGGCAGCCTCAATGTCGCTTCGAGAGCACCAAAGCGTCAACGACCTTCGCACCGCGATCCGCGAACTCAGCACCCGCGCCGAGCTGGCCCGCACCGAGGGCCGCAGCGCCGATGCCGCCGAACTGGACCAGCGCATCAGCAAATACCGCGAGGAGCTCGGCAATCGGCCTTAGCGTCTGATGGCCCGGGCCCGCCTCAGGCGCCAAGCCTGCGGTAGGTGCTTCGGTGGAAAACGATCGGCGGGACGTCCGGATGCACGGCCATGTCGCTGACCCGCAGAATCACGATGGTGTGGTCCCCGGCCGGGATCAGCTGTTCGATGGCGCTTTCCAGCCATACGCTGGTCCCGTGGACGAACACCGCGCCGCGTTCACTCGATGCAGTCTCCAGCCCAGCGAAGCGGTCACCCGTCTTGGCGGCCAGGGTGCGCGCGGCGTCATCGTGTGACTCGCCGAGCACGCTGATACCGAGGTAAGGGACGCCCTTGAGACGGGGCCAGGTAGTCGACGAGTTCTGCACGCAGAACGACACCAACGGCGGGTCAAGGGAAACCGGGACGAACGTACTGGCCGCCAGGCCGATGCGGATGCCGTCGATCTCCGCCGCGATCGCGATGACGCCTGCCGGGAAATGCCCGAACGCCTCCCGCAGGGCGGACGGGCTGAGGTGGGTCCCTGAATTGATCCGTGAACCGCTCATCAGCTCCATCATCACACGTATCCGTGCGCGGCTGCCACGTCCAGCAGCGCCTATGCTCAACCCGTTATGTGGATCACACTCCTCCTCATGGCGGTTGCGGCCAGCCTGGAGCCGCTGCGGATCGGCATGACCGTCGTGATGATCAACCGGCCCAGGCCGGGCCCGCAACTGCTCGCTTTCCTCGTCGGCGGCTTCTCGATGGGCACAGCGGTCGGCGTGATCGTCTTGTTCGTCCTGCGTCCCGCACTGGGGTCGGCTAACGTCACCCTGCCCCGGGTGCAGATCGTGGTCGGCGCGATTGTGCTGACCAACGCCATCTTGGTGGCCACGGGTGTGTGGGGCGGTCGACGCGGCGACAGGCCCCCGGGGCGGCTATGGGGACAGCTCGCTGCGCGCGCCCGGCAGTTGCTGGATGGCCGATCGCTGTGGACAGCGGGTGTCGCAGGCGTCGGCATCGCGCTGCCGTCCGTCGACTACGTAGCGGCGCTGGCCCTCATCGTCGCTACCGGCGCCGCGGCCGCCACCCAGCTCAGCGCCCTCGTGTTGTTCAACATTGTGGCGTTCGCGCTGGTCGAGATCCCACTACTCTGCTATCTGGTGGCTCCCGATGCCACCCGCGGGATGCTGGGGGCGCTCTACGACCGGCTGCGGTCGCAGGGTCGACGCGGGGCGTCTATCCTGCTGGCCGGCGTCGGCTGCGTCTTGCTCGGGGTGGGATTCGCCGGTCTCTGACGGCAGCAAAACGGCGTGGATCATCGGCG
>JAHZIT010000023.1 GCA_022601275.1 Actinomycetes bacterium | reverse complement strand
CTGACGGCTCGATCGCCGCGTGATCGGTGTCGGGATCTTGCTTGCCGACATCTTGCTTGCCGACATCTTGGCTGCCGGTTTCTGCGTCGGCATTCAGAGCGACGTCAGCTGCGGCGAGTGCCGCGTGATCTTCGGCGGCGGCATCGGCGGCCGCGGCATCGGCGGCGTCGACATCAGCGCCGTCGAGATCAGCGGCGTCGACATCAGCGGCGTCGAACTCCGCAATGTTTAATGCGGCATCGTCGTTTAATGCGGCATCGTCGTTTAATTCGGCAGCGTCGTTTAATGCGGCATCGTCGGAGTTGGCGAAATCGGAGTTGGCATCGGAGTTGGCATCGGGGGCGGCGACCTCGGTGATGCCGGACGGCTCGGCTGCGTCGACCGCTCGGGTCCCGCCCTGGGGGTCGGCATCGGCTTTGTCCGGCTGCGTCCGCCCGTCACCCGGTCCCGATGAGTCTGACGTCGATGACCGACTGCCGGTGGTCGACTCGGTGGTGGCAATCGCAATGCCGGCACCGCTGCACATGGCGGCCGACACGCCCGCGGTGATCGCTCCAGCACCGATCAACATCGGCACCCGGTCGAACAGCGCTGGCACCAATCCAGACACGCCGATCATTGCAGTCCCCACGCGCCCGACTGGCGCAGGCGGGCGGTTACTGCGTAGGCAGCGTCAGCGCTCGCCCGCGACCGGAATGGCTCCGGTGGGGGTTTCGTCGGCGTGGTGACCAGCGGGATCGTCGGGGAACTCATGTGTGGGGTAGGCGTGGGTGCCTTCGAGGTCATCGAGGATCACCTTCTGCGCCTGCGGCGGCAAGGTATGCAAAATCTCGCGCACCCGAGCCTGACGGCGGGCGACGCCCTTGCGCTCAGGCATGCCCGGCGAGATGACAAGCTGCGGGGGCACACCCTCGATTTCTTCCAGGCCGCCGTCGCCGTGGCCGGCTTCAATCGCCGCCGCCTCGGCCGCCGCGGTGGCCTCGTCTTTCTCCTCGGACATGCCGATCGGGCCGATTCGCCGTCCATTGAGGAACTGCTTGACAGCCGGCTCCTCGCTGGTGAGCAGCACCTCGCGTGGGCCGAACATGACCAGACGCTTGCGGTAGAGCATGCCGATGTTGTCCGGCACGGTTCGCACGATGTTGATGTTGTGCGTCACGATGAGGATGGTGGCGTCGATCTGTGCGTTGATGTCGATCAACAGCTGGCTCAGGTAGGCGGTGCGCACCGGGTCCAAGCCGGAGTCCGGCTCGTCGACGAGGATGATCTGCGGGTCAAGCACCAGTGCGCGAGCCAGACCGGCACGCTTTTTCATACCGCCGGAGATTTCACCGGGCGACTTGTTCTCCGCCCCCATCAAGCCCACCAACTCGAGCTTCTCCATGACGATGTCACGGATCTCGCTCTCCTTTTTCTTGGTGTGCTCGCGCAGAGGGAAAGCGGTGTTGTCGAAGATATTCATGGAGCCGAACAGGGCGCCGTCCTGGAACATGACGCCGAACAGCGTGCGGATCTCGTAGAGCTCCTTGGCCGAACACTGAAGGATGTCAGTGCCGTCGATGATGATCTTGCCGCGCTCTGGGCGCAGCAGACCGATCAATGACTTCAGGAACACCGACTTGCCAGTGCCGGAAGGGCCCAGGATGACGCTGACCTCGCCCTTTGGGATGGTCATCGTCACGTCTTCCCAGATCCTCTGAGATCCGAACGACTTGGTCAGGTTCTCAACATCGATAGAGGCACCCACTGGAATCCTTCCGGCCACACGATTCCTCGGATGAATCGCACCTGTGGTTTGAGTCACCTTAGCTTACGTCGATCGGTCACAACACTTAACTGCAGTCAGATTTCTTGACTGCTCTCACATCGCTTGACTGCTCTCACATCTGCTGTCAGCTGCGCACCGGTTGGATCCCGGGAACGACGGCTGGGGCCGGCCCGTGATCGGGCCGACCCCAGCCGAGGATCGTACGAATTAGCTGACGGTGAACGAATTACTTGACGGTGACCGATGCCCCGGCGGCCTCGAGCTTGCCCTTGGCCTCCTCGGCAGCTTCCTTGGTGACCTTTTCGAGCAGCGGCTTGGGGGCGCCGTCGACAAGATCCTTGGCCTCCTTGAGACCCAGGCCGGACACGATCTCTCGGACGACCTTGATGACGCCGATCTTCTTCTCGCCGGCACCCTCGAGGATGAGGTCGAACTCGGACTGCTCCTCAGCGGCCTCGGCGGGCGCTCCGGCAGCACCGGCGGCGGCGGCAACGGCGACCGGAGCCGCGGCGGTGACCTCGAAGGTCTCCTCGAACTTCTTGACGAACTCCGAGAGCTCCAGCAGCGTCAGTTCCTTGAACGCGTCGAGCAGGTCGTCGGTGGACAGCTTGGCCATGATGTGGTCCCTCCTGGATTTATTACGTGGCTAGTGGGTTGTACGAATTGCTGGGTAGCCGAGCGGCCCCTACTGGGCTTCTTCGGCCGCCTTCTTCTCCTGCAGCGCAGCTGCCAACCGAGCGACCTGTGACGCCGGAGCGTTGAACAGGGCCGCGGCCTTGGACAGGTTCGCCTTCATCGCGCCGGCCAGCTTGGCCAGCAGCACCTCGCGGGACTCCAGATCGGCAATACGCTCGACTTCGGCGACGGTCAGAGGATGGCCATCCATATAGCCGCCCTTGATGACCAGCGCCTTGTTGTCCTTGGCGAAGGTCTTGATCGCCTTGGCGGCGTCGACTGCCTCACCCTTGACGAACGCGATCGCGGTAGGTCCCGCGAACAGTTCATCGAGACCCTCGATGCCCGCCTCCGCTGCCGCACGCTTCACCAAGGTGTTCTTGGCGACGGTGTAGGTGGCGGATTCACCGAGTGACCGGCGAAGCTCGGCGAGGTTGGCGACGGTCAGCCCGCGGTACTCGGTGACCAGAGTCGCCGAGGCGTCCTTGAACTGCTCGGCGATGTCGGCAACCGCGGTGGCCTTTTCAGCCTTGGCCATGCATGCCTCCTCGTTGGTGTGTACGACCGGCGTGACCAGAGAATTGGCAGGGCCAGAAACGACGAACGCCCCGACACAGACAGGTCGGGGCGCAGGTGCAAGCCTCGTCCTCCTGCGTGGGCCGTCCGGCAATCCGGACCTTCAACCGATTTCTCGGTGACCGACGGTCTTCGGTAGAACCAGGTCAGAGTAGCGCGCTGCGGCCCGATCAGCCAAAACGCGCCTCCCCCATTCCCCGCGAGCGCGCGCGTCTGCGCAGTGACACGCCGCCAACGCTGTCATTTTGTGCGCGCTCGCGGCCGACCGCAGCGCTCTAAAGCACGCGGTCGCGCACCAGGGCCGCCGCACCGACCAGGCCGGCGTCTCCGCCGAGTTCGGCGGAGACCACCCGCAGCTCCTGGATGAAGTCCAGACCCGCAAAGCTGCTCAACGCCTCACGCAACGGGTCGAACAACACCGCGCCCGCCCTGGCCACCCCTCCGCCGACGACGACGAGGTCCAGATCACAGACCGCTGCTACCGACGCGATCGTCGCCGCCAGGGCTCCCGCGCCGCGCCGGAACGCACGCACGCCTACCGGGTCGCCACCGGCGGCGGCCACGGCGAGGGCCTTGGCGTCGGCGCCCAGGGCTGTCTGCCATCCGTGGGCGCGCGCCCACTGCGCAAGATGCGGACCCGAGGCGATGGTTTCCACGCAACCGCGGCCTCCACATGTGCACGGCAGACCGTCGGGTTCGACCACGACGTGTCCGACGTGGCCGGCGTTGCCGGTGCGCCCGTGATACGGCATGCCATCGAGCACCAACCCGCCACCAATGCCGGTCGACACCACCATCCCAAGCATGAATTGCGCGCCGCGCCCGGCCCCGCACCACCACTCGCCCAGCGCCATGCACAGCCCGTCCCCGCCGAGACGCACCGGCACGCCAGTCGCCTCCGCGATGCGTTGCACGATCGGGAAACCTTGCCAGGAAGTGATGTTGATCGGGCTGACCGTTCCACCCGAGATGTCGACCGGCCCAGCCGATGCGACCCCCACCGCCGCTACCCTCCCGCCAGCCTTCGAGAGCATCTCGGCGACCAAGGACTCGACAGCCGCCCACACTGCCGCGGCATCCCCCTCGGGGGTCGGCCGCTGTCGACGGTCGACCAGAGTCCCGGCACGGTCGACCAGACCGGCGGCGACCTTCGTGCCCCCCACGTCGAGCGCCAGAATGAGGTCGGACATCACACACTTCGCTTCATCACGCATGCACTCATCAGTGCCGGTGAGTGTTGTCGGGTTGCCGGGGATCTCCAGGGTGTTCATAGCCCGGGGCGAGCACCACGACTTCGGCGCATCGTGCGTCCAGCCAGCGACGGTACTCACGTCGTCGGGCGGCAGCCAGCAGATGCGCGGCGATGGCGGGTCCAGCCTCTGCCAGAGGAATATCACCTTGTGTGTGCTGCCAAGCCCCGTGCACCGTCGAATGCGGAGCGAACCGGAACGGATTGCGGCGGTGGTAGTCCCGCACTTGTTCGGCACTGATCCGCACCGGACCGGTGACCCGCGCGAACACCGCGCGGCCAGCGGGAGCGGACAAGGTGGAGGCCGCGACGCTGCCGATCTCGAGCCGGGCAACGTTGTCGGGCAGCAGCTCCCGTTCGGACGGCGCTCCGTCGTCGGACTCGTGAAGCGCCCCGGCTTCGGCGGCAACCACCCGCTCGGCCACGAGAACCTGGGTGATCCAGCGGCGTAGCTGTCGGGATTCGCTGGTTCCCGGTCTGGGCAACGCGTGAGCTGAAACCCGTTCACGCAGATCGCGTTCCCGCGCATCGACTTCCTCGACAGTTACCGAATCGCCCCCGACAACCGCCGCTATATCAACGTTCATGCCGCACCCGAACCGCAACCGCCGGCGAATACACCAGAGCCCCCGCGCATGCAACGCGGATCAACGCCCACCACAGGCCCGGCTCCGTCCATGCCGGCGGCGTGACGTCGAACTCCAGCTCAACAGTTCCCCGCGCCGGCAGGACACCTCCGATGATGTTTGGGCCCAACCACTCCCAAGTTCCCCATGGCGAGATCACATGGGCTTCCACCGCGAGGTCGGAATACGCGTCGGTACCGACGGTCACGCTCATCCGAGAAGTTTCACCCGCGACAAGGTCGACGGACCTCGGCTCGGTGACCATCCGCAGAATCTCATCGTCGTGAGTACCAACCGAGATCACGCAGACATCCTCAACAGTCTGGTGCCATGACGCGGGAATGGCGCCGCCTGTCGCCGCCAACTCGGCGCGCACCGGGTACAGGCCGGGCGTGGCACCGTCGGGCACGGCCACCTCGAGGCTGGACTCCAGATAGCCGCCCGGTGGCAGCACGAAGGGGAGTTCAGCCATTCCGAGATTCCACCCCGAAGGCGCCACCAAGCGCACCCTGCCATGCAATGCGGCGTCGGTCGCGTCGCTGACCGCCGTCAGCCTGAGCGGGACCACCGCGCCGTCCGCGGCGTCGGGCCGGTGCGGATGCAGGTGCGCGACGGCCGGCAGCCCGCCGAGCGGGGCGGGTCCGCGGTTGTGCAGCCAGTATCTCGCGTACACCGGTTGGACGGGTTCGGCGTCGGGAGCCAGATTGACCTGGTCGGCCCCGAGAACCCTGGGGAGGTTGAGTTGTGTTAGCAGTGTGGCGATTTCATAGCCGTGCAGCAGCACGGCGTCAGCTTCGCCACTGAGCGGCTGTTCGATGAGGTCGAGACGTTCCGGTGAGGAGATATTTCGCAGCCCCGACTGTACGGTCGCCTCGGCGTGGCGGCCCAGCGTCTCAACGAGGCGAACGACGATGCCATCGGCCGGGCTGACGTGGCGAGCGCTGCCACCGGCCGTCGGGTTGCCCCGCGCCTTGAGTGCACCGATGCGTGCGACGCGTTCCGGTTCGACCCGCAACAGCGATCCCCAACCGGGAAGCCCGCCTGCTGTCGGGTCGTGGCCGGCCATGACGGGCTTCAGGGGCTGGTTGAACTCTGCGCTACGGGAGGGCATGTCGATATCGCGCCAATCGCCTTCACCCGAAGTCACCGCGTAGTCGAAGGTGTGCGTCCAATGCTGCTGCTGGAAGTTCGACCCGTCGGGAGTGGTGCGCCTGGGCGGGTCGATCCAAGTGCCCGATGGCCATCCGGTGCAGGACCGCAGCAGCGACGCATGCATGGTGCCGTCGGTGTCGACGGCGAAGCCGGGCACCCCGCGGTTGATCAGTGCGATCGTTCGCGAGTCGAAGTGCTCCAGCCCCGCTGGCGCGTCCTGGTCGACGACGATCTCCGCGTCGGCCAGGTCCTCGATCAGTGTGGCGACCGCGGCGGCGGGGTCCCCGACGGCGCCTACGACCAGAACCGGAAGCGCGCCCGAATCGCGCAGATCGGCGCCGGGCAGCCAGACATCGCGCAGCGGCCTCGCCGCCGCGATCCACTCCCGGTCCGACCCAGCTTCAGATCCGAGAACCGTTGCGGTAAAGGCATTGTCAGCAGTGTCGCCGATGCTGATTCGCACGTCCGGCAGATTGGAATCAACGGCGAGATCACCGTAGCGGGGCCCCTCGGCGCTGGTGCAGGTTGCGGTGACCCCCGCACGGGCGAGTGCGGTCATCAGCTTGCGAATCAGTGCGTCGGTCGCAGCATCGGTCCGGGCCGGGGTCACAACTTCGGCAACCGAGAGGGCCCGTACGCCGCCGCCACGAAAACGCACTCGCACCGCGGAGGACAGCCCGAACCAGCCGTAGGCGGGGTTGTCCAGTGTGTAGGGGAAGACCGCAGTGTCCACTGACTCTGTCGATCCAGGTTCGTGCAGCAGGCCGAAACCCCTACCGATCACGGCGTTTCCCACCTCGCTGACCGGCATCGCCCCCGGCACCGGGCACGGCCAGCGCAGCCGAAGTAGGCGGTCCGCTCCGCTGAACTCGTCGATGGTGGTCCGGCAGTCAAGACGGTCCACCCCACGCCACAACGTGAGGGTTTGCGTGTAGCGCAACAGTCCGGGAATCTCACCGCAGACGATGAGGCGTTCGCCCACCGCGCTGCGATACCCGCGCACCGAGGTCGCCGGCAACTGCGACGAAGCGGTGACCGGTCCCCTGGGCAGCAAATGCCACGGACCCTCCCCCGCAGTGGGATGTGCGGAGTACTCGTCGTAGACGGCCAACTCATTGCCTACCCGGCCGGGGGCGATCAGCTCGCATCCTGCTGCGATAAGTGAGCTCACCCCGCCACCTCGTGTCTCGTCGACCCGAAGGCGGTACTGATCGTTGGCGATTTCGGGCAAGCTCCCAGCGGCGAACGGCTCCCACTCGTCGGCGCGGACGCCGGGCACTATCCGGTAGGAATTCCACCCCAGTGACGGCACATCGCGGGCCAGCCAGGTGACCGAGTGTCCACCGTGTTCGGAAAGCGCGGGGACGTGCCTTCCGTCGCCGTCGACGACATGTCCCGACAGCGGTTCGTCCAAATGAAGCGTGATGATGTCGGAGCGACTGTGCGCCAGAGGGTTCCACACCACCACTGGAGCCTCGATCGCGGTGGAGATCAACGCGAGCGCACGGTCCCGCGCCTCTCTCCCCAGCTGCCATGCCTCCCGCCAGCCGGTGAGCAGATCGAGGTAGACCTGGTCGGACTCCGATCCGGTGATCGCGTCGTGGTGGGCGCCGTAGGCCAATTGCACCCACGCCTTGGCCAGTGCAGCCTCGGGATAGGTTGCGCCGGTGAGCAACCCGGCGAACACTGCGAACACCTCCGCTTGCAGGACTGCGTTCTCTGCGGCGCGGTTGGCCTGTTTGGTGTCGATGTAGGACACATCCTTGCCGGTGTAGATCGGGTTCATGTCGCGAGTCTGCGGTGACGCCGTCGTCCCCCGCTCATCCAGTTCGTTGCGCACCGCGGCGAAGAACTCGCGGGGTAGCGCACACACAAAGCGCGGCCACGTGTAGCGCGAATTCCAGTCGCGGTGGATGTCGGTGACCCATTTGTTGGGCGGGGTGTAGTCGGTACCTACGGGCAGCAGGACGTTTCGGGTCAGCGCGACCTTCTTCATCCTGATGAACAGCTCGTAGGTGGCTGCTTCGGCCTCTGAGAGCGAAGCCGACGAGTCCATCCACCACCCGGCCGCGTAGTGCGCGGGCATGTAGTGGGTCAGCAGACCTCGCCCGGACGGTGCCATCCATTCGAACTCGCTCGCGAACTGCATACGCTCGGGGTCACCGTCGCGTCCGTTCTCGGACGCCATGGGCCCCCATTGATGATGCGGCCCCCGTGCCCATGAACTCGACGTCAGGCCTGCATCGGCCGCCATTCCCGGGAACTGTGGGTCGTGACCGAACACGTCTAACTGCCATGCCGTTTCGGGGTCGGCGCCCATGACGTCACGCTGGAAGCCGATGCCGTGCACAAAATTCCGGATGGTGGTCTCGGGACTGGTGAGGTTGGTGTTGGGCTCGTTGTAGGTACCGCCCATGATCTCGACGCGCCCCTGCGCGATCATCCTGCGCAAGTCTGCGCGGTCCTCAGGGTGGGTGTCCCAGAACGGTTTGAGGTAGTCGACCTCGGCAAGCACGAACTTGTACTCCGGCTCGCGCCTGGCCATCTCGAGGTGGGCGCTGACCAATTCGAAGCCGTTGGTCTGGCGACATTGCCCGGGCGGGTCCTCGGTCCATTCGCTGGTGTAGGCCGCCTGGGTGTTCCACCACACCGGGTCGTAGTGGAAGTGGCTGACCATGAACATCGTCCAGCCGGGCTCGGCAACGATGAAGTCGAAGTCGACGAAGCTATCGGTGGCGACCGCGCGTGCCCGCCGTCTCTGTGCAACAACGGGGTCGACGACGCGGATCGCGACCTCCGCAAGGCCATCACCGGGTTCTGCTGTCGCGTGACCGACAGTCTGCAATCCCGGTCCTTCGACGCGCAGTGGCGTCGGGACCAAGCAGTTGCGGTAGGACACCCGGACGATCTGGAGCGGTTCTTCGAGCGGTCCGGTGAACAGCTCGGTGGACTCCGCCGCGAGCACCTCGATGGGCATTGCTCGAGACTACCGAGACACACCCGCGATCCCGCCAGCTCAAGCGCTGGTCGGTGGATGGCGCGTCCTAGGCCACCTGCTGGCGGATGTGACCGGGTCCACAGGTTTTTCACCCAACCGCCAGACTTTGAGAGACTGCAGCTATGAGCACTACCCGCAAGTCGCAGCACCGCGAGGGCGCCAAGCTGGACCGGGTGCCCCTACCCGTCGAAGCAGTACGCATCGGCGTGACGGGATGGCAGGTCACCCGCACCGGCGCCCGCGTCGCCACCAAGCTCGTCGGGCGCGGCTCGCTGCAACAGAAGATCATCAGACAGATCCCGCGGACCTTCGCTGATCTGGGGCCGACCTACGTCAAATTCGGCCAGATCATCGCTTCCAGCCCGGGCGCATTCGGCGAGCCGATGTCGCAGGAGTTCCGCGGCCTGCTCGACCAGGTGCCGCCCGCGGACTCCGAAGCCGTGCACCAGCTGTTCCGCGAGGATCTCGGCGACGAGCCGGCGAACCTGTTCAAATCGTTCGACGAGAAGCCCTTCGCGTCGGCGTCGATCGCACAGGTGCACTACGCCACGCTGCACTCCGGCGAGGAGGTCGTGGTGAAGATCCAGCGCCCCGGGATCCGTCGCCGGGTGGCGGCCGACCTGCAGATCCTCAAGCGTGGCGCCTGGCTGGTGGAGCGGGCCAAGCTCGGCCAGCGACTGTCGGCCCAGGACGTCGTCGCCGACTTCGCCGACAACCTCGCCGAAGAACTGGACTTCCGATTGGAAGCCCAGTCGATGGACGCGTGGGTGGCGCACATGCACGCGTCTCCACTGGGCAAGAACATCCGGGTGCCGCAGGTCTACTGGAATCTGACCAGCGAGCGGGTGCTCACGATGGAGCGCGTCACCGGAGTCCGCATTGACGACGCCGTCGAGATCCGCAAGAGGGGCTTCGACGGCACCGAACTGGTCAAGGCGCTTCTGTTCAGCCTCTTCGAGGGCGGTTTGCGCCACGGCCTGTTCCACGGCGATCTGCATGCGGGCAATCTGTATGTCGACGACGACGGCAAAATAGTGTTCTTCGACTTCGGCATCATGGGCCGCATCGACCCACGCACCCGGTGGCTACTACGAGAGCTGGTGCATGCACTACTGGTCAAGAAGGACCATGCGACTGCGGGCAAGATCGTCGTGATGATGGGCGCGGTGGGCACCGTCAGGCCCGAGGCTCAGGCCGCCAAGGATCTGGAGAAGTTCGCTACACCGCTGACCATGACGTCGCTCGGTGACCTGAGCTACGCCGAGATCGGCAAGCAACTCTCGGCGCTGGCTGACGCCTATGACGTCAAGCTGCCCCGGGAGCTGGTACTCATCGGGAAACAGTTCCTCTATGTCGAGCGCTATATGAAGCTGCTGGCCCCGCGCTGGCAGATGATGAGCGATCCGCAGCTCACCGGCTACTTCGCCAACTTCATGGTCGAGATCAGCCGCGAGCATTCCGCCACCGACGGGGTCGAGGGCGGAGTGTGATGATCACTCGCACTGGCACGGCCAGGTCCGGCGATCCGGACAACCCGGTGGACATCCACTACGAGGACATGGGCGACCCCAACGACCCCGCGGTGCTGCTCATCATGGGACTGGGTGCCCAATTGTTGTTGTGGCGCAAAGGATTCTGCGAGCAACTTATCAACCGGGGGCTGCGTGTCATCCGCTTCGACAACCGCGATGTCGGCCTTTCCACAAAATTGGCCGGCCACCATTCCGGCGCGCCATTGCTGCCCCGAATGGCCAGGTCGTTCGTCGGACGGCCCAGCCCGGCGGCATACACCTTGGAGGACATGGCCGATGACGCCGCCGCGCTGCTCGACCACCTCGAGATCGACCGGGCACACATTGTCGGCGGCTCGATGGGCGGCATGATCGCGCAGATCTTCGCCGCACGGCACCGGGTACGCACTGAGACACTCGGCGTGATCTTCTCCAGCAACAACCAACCGGTGCTGCCGCCACCTGGACCACGCCAGCTTGCGGCCATCCTGCAGCGCCCCAAGGACAGCACTAGGGAGGGGATCGTCGAGAACGCCGTGCGCGTCAACAAGATCATCGGCAGCCCGGGCTACCCGGCGCCGGAGGACCGCGTCCGCGCCGAAGCGATCGAGGGTTATGACCGTTCCTACTACCCGGCCGGGGTCGCCAGGCATTTCGCGGCGATCCTGGGCAGCGGCAGCCTATTGCGCTACAACCGGCAGATCACTGCGCCCACTGTGGTCATCCACGGAAAAGCCGACAAGCTGATGAGGCCAATCGGTGGACGCGCGGTCGCCCGGGCGATCGATGGTGCCCGACTGGTGCTCTTCGACGGCATGGGCCACGAGCTTCCCGAGCCCCTGTGGGACGACATCGTCGGCGAACTGGCGACGACGTTCGCAGAAACGTCCTGACCTCCACCGAGTTCAGACAGTCCCAAGAGAGCCGTAGCATGCCAGACGGGCCCGCATCCGCCGTCACAGAAGATCATCTTCGGGCTACGCGCCCAGGAAGGCCCTGCCGCCGTGGCCTCATCTCAACGCAATCTCACACCGCACTTCAAAGACGTCCAGGCGCACTACGACCTGTCCGACGAGTTCTTCCAGTTGTTCCTGGATCCGTCGCAGACCTACAGCTGCGCATACTTCGAGCGGGACGACATGACGCTCGAAGAGGCCCAGCTCGCCAAGGTTGACCTGGCGCTGGGCAAGCTCGACCTAAGGCCGGGTATGACGCTGCTCGACATCGGCTGCGGCTGGGGCTCCACCATGTTGCGGGCCATCGAGAAATACGACGTCAACGTCATCGGCCTGACGCTCAGCGAGAACCAGAAGACACACGTCGAGAACGCATTCGCCGCGCTGGACGAGAAAGGCAGTCCCCGGCGCAAGCAGGTACTGCTACAGGGCTGGGAGCAATTCGATCAGCCCGTCGACCGCATCGTGTCGATCGGGGCCTTCGAGCATTTCGGCAGGGACCGCTGGGATGACTTCTTCGCGATGGCGCACCAGGCGCTGCCCGACGGCGGCGTGATGCTGCTGCACACCATCACGGCGTTGACGCTGCCCCAGATGGCCGAGCGCGGCATGCCGCTGACATTCTCGGTGGCCCGGTTCGTCAAGTTCATCCTCACCGAGATCTTCCCCGGCGGATATCTACCCACGATCGATCTGGTGGGTGAGCGTGCCACACAGGCGGGCTTTGAGTTGACCCGCACGCAGTCGCTGCAACCGCATTACGCGCGCACTCTGGACCTGTGGGCTGCGGCGCTGGAAGCCCACAAAGATGAGGCTATCGCTGTGCAGTCCGAGGAGGTCTACGACCGGTATATGCATTACCTGACCGGTTGCGCGGAGGGGTTCCGGGTCGGCTATATCGACGTCAATCAGTTCACGCTCACCAAGTAACGACGCGCGCGCCGGATTGGCTCAGCGGGTTGCTCAAAGGCTAGAATTCAGTCTTCAGCGCGTGTTTGCAGGAAGTTGGGCCGCTCATCGGTACGGTCCGCTAGATCGTCGATATTCAGAGCAAGGGAAACATGTCTGATCACTCCACCGGCACGAAGGAACTGACGCCTCACTTCGAGGATATCCAGGCCCATTACGACCTCTCAGACGACTTCTTCGGCGTGTTCCAGGATCCGACGCGCAAGTACAGCTGCGCCTACTTCACCGGCCCCAATGCCACGTTGTCCGAGGCGCAGATCGCGAACGTCGACCAACACCTCGATCGACTGGATCTCAGGCCCGGAATGACGCTGCTCGAGGTCGGCTGCGGCTGGGGTCTGACGCTCCAGCGTGCCATGGAGAAGTACGACGTCAACGTCATTGGCTTGACACTGAGCAAGAACCAGCAGGCCTACTGCAGCCAATTGCTGCGCAAGGTCGATTCCGAGCGCACCTTCGATGTTCGCCTGGAGGGCTGGGAGCAGTTCCACAGCCCGGTCGACCGGATCGTGTCGATCGAGGCGTTCGAGCACTTCGGCAAGGACCGCTGGGACGACTTCTTCAAGACCTGCTACGAAATCCTGCCCGAAGACGGTCGGATGACCATCCAGAGCAGCGTGGGCTACCACCCCTACGACCTCGCCGCGCGGGGCAAGAAGCTGACTTTCGAGCTCGCCCGGTTCGCGAAGTTCATGATCACCGAAATCTTCCCGGGAGGTCGGGTACCGACCACCCAGATGATGGTGGAGCACGGCGAAAAGGCCGGCTTCGTGGTGCCTGAGACGATGTCGCTGCGCAACCACTACATCAAGACGCTGGGCATTTGGTCCAGCCGATTGGAAGCGGCCAAAGAAGAAGCGATCGCGGCGACCGACGAGGAAAACTACAACCGGTATATGAAGTACCTGACCGGCTGCCAGTACTACTTCATAGACGAGTCCATCGACGTCAGCCTGGTCACCTACCTGAAGCAGGGTATCGCCGCCTGAGAACGCAGGACCGGGCCCGCCGCCACCCATTGCCGGATCGCCACCGCACTACGCGAAGCCCAAGAAAATAGGCAATCGACGGCCGAGAAACTATTTGCTGGCTAAATCAACTGGTCCACCTGGAATCGCGTAATAGCGCCACCATTGGCAACGTAGGGATGCTGAAACTGCAGGGAAAGCCCGCGCATGGGGCATTATTGCGAGCGATAATCACAGATCACTACACCAATTCTTGTGTCAAGTGTAATGTTGCTGTGGGAGTGCTTCTCGGCCACCACATCGGAGTTAAATGGGGGATACGGCACCGATCTCTGGCCGTTTCGCCGAGCCATCGTTTCGTGGGGGGCGGTGGCGTCAGCCCGGCCCGATGTTTGCGGTGACCGAGGAGCGCTCCCAAAGACATCAGCTCCCGAAGACATGAATACGCGAGGAACCCCGCACCGTCAGGCGCGGGGTTCTCTCACATCCGGCCGGCGCCTACGCCTCCGAACCCGATGGTCGGCTACGGCTGGCGCCTACGCCTCCGCAAAATTCCGGGTCAACGACGGGTCCACATGGATACCCGGCCCAGTGGTGGTGGAGACGACGATCTTCTTGAGATAGCGCCCCTTCGAGGACGAGGGCTTGACGCGCAGAATCTCGTCGAGCGCCGCGCCGTAGTTCTCGGCCAGCGACTTCTCGTCGAACGACGCCTTGCCGATCACGAAATGCAGGTTGGCCTGCTTGTCGACCCGAAAGTTGATCTTGCCGCCCTTGATGTCTGAGACGGCCTTGGCCACATCAGGGGTGACGGTGCCGGTCTTGGGATTGGGCATCAGACCGCGTGGTCCGAGAATGCGCGCAATGCGGCCCACTTTGGCCATCTGGTCGGGGGTGGCGATCGCAGCGTCGAAATCCAGGAACCCGCCCTGGATCTTCTCGATCAGGTCGTCGCTGCCCACGATATCCGCGCCCGCGGCTTCGGCAGCTTCGGCCTTGTCTCCGACGGCGAACACCGCAACCCGAGCGGTCTTGCCGGTCCCATGTGGCAGATTGACCGTGCCGCGCACCATCTGGTCAGCCTTACGCGGATCGACACCGAGCCGGATCGCGACCTCCACGGTCGCGTCCTGCTTCTTCGACGAAGTCTCCTTGGCCAGCTTCGCGGCCTCGAGGGGCGTGTAAAACCGAGTGTTGTCGATCTTCTCGGCTGCTTCGCGGTATGCCTTGCTGTTCTTGCTCATGTACGTCTCCTGATCAGAGTTGTGGTTTGCGGGCCGCAGCTGGCCCTCCCACTGGTTTGTTGCGTTGATACTGCACTGAGGATGGCCCTTACCGGGACTTCCTCACCCTCAACGCAGACTCGATGCCGAACTTATTCGACGGTGATACCCATCGACCGGGCGGTCCCGGCGATGATCTTGGCCGCCGCATCGATGTCGTTGGCGTTGAGGTCTTCCTTCTTGGTCTCCGCGATCTCGCGCACCTGACCCCAGGTAACCTTCGCGACCTTGGTCGTGTGGGGTGTGCCGGAACCCTTTGCCACACCAGCCGCCTTGAGCAGCAGTTTTGCGGCCGGCGGGGTCTTCAGCGCGAAGGTGAAGGTGCGGTCCTCGTAGACGGTGATCTCCACGGGGATGACGTTTCCGCGCTGCGACTCGGTTGCAGCGTTGTACGCCTTGCAGAACTCCATGATGTTGACGCCGTGCTGGCCGAGCGCGGGACCGACCGGCGGGGCGGGGTTAGCCTGCCCGGCCTGGATCTGCAGCTTGATCAGCCCGACGGCCTTTTTCGTCTTCGGGGCCATTGGGTGTTCCTTTCTCGGGTTCTCTGCAGCTTCGGCGTGCTTCTCGTCGCTGACCGACGACCAGCACGCCGAAATTGCAGTTAGATCTTGGCGACCTGGGTGAAGGTCAGTTCGACAGGTGTCTCGCGGCCGAAGATGGACACCAGCACCTTGAGTTTCTGCTGTTCGGCATTGACCTCGCTGATCGACGCCGGCAGCGTCGCGAACGGGCCGTCCATGACGGTGACCGATTCGCCGACCTCGAAGTCCACCAGAATTTCCGGAGCTTCGAATCCGCCGGCCTCGGCAGTAGTCGTGGTCGCTGCCGCCTTTCCGGGCTTCTTCGCCGCGGCGGGCGGCAGCAGGAACTTCACGACGTCGTCGAGCGACAACGGCGAAGGTCGCGATGTCGCGCCGACGAAGCCCGTGACGCCGGGGGTGTTACGCACCGCGCCCCAGGACTCGTCGTTGAGGTCCATGCGAACCAGGATGTAACCGGGCAGCACCTTGCGATTGACCTGCTTGCGCTGGCCGTTCTTGATTTCGGTGACCTCTTCGGTCGGAACTTCGACCTGAAAAATGTAGTCACCGACGTCCAGGTTCTGCACGCGGGTCTCGAGGTTGGCCTTCACCTTGTTCTCGTAGCCGGCGTAGGAGTGGATGACGTACCACTCACCCGGCTGCAGCCGCAGCTCTTTCTTCAGCGCGACGGCCGGGTCCTCGTCCTCATCGGCACCCACAGCAGCGTCAGCCGGGCTGCTGGCCTCGTCGACCTCGATGGTGTCGACGGTGTCACCCGAAGGCGTTTCGCCGTCGAAGCTAGTCACGTGTAGTCCTCTCTGAATTTCACTGTCAGCGCTCGCCCACCCACCGGGATCAGCCGAACACCATCATCACAAGCTTGCCCACACCGAGATCGGTGAACCCGATCAGCGTCACCATGAACACCAGAAACAGCAGCACGACGGTGGTGTAGGTGACCATCTGCTTGCGGTTCGGCCAGATGACCTTTCGCAGTTCGGCGATGACTTCCTGCAGGTAGTTCCAGACGAACAGGAACGGGTTGCGCGATGGGCCGTCCTTGCGCTTTTTGGCGGGCTTCCTCCGTTTCGCGGCCTTTTTGGACCCGCCGTCCTTCTCGTCGCCGTCGACCTTGCCGCCCGAGCTCTCGATATCGGTCGTGGGTTCTGGCTCCGTGCCGGTGGCCACGGCGTCGACCTCGGCCACCGCGCCGCGCCGCGAACGCTTGCCCGTAGGCCGCAGCGGTCGCGCCACGATCCCCGACTGGCCACCGCCGCCACCTCTGTCGGTGTGGGCGCCAGTGTCTGCGGGGTCGGCACCTTCGCGCTCGTCGCTCACCGCATACCTTTCTCTGTCTGATCTGGTCTCTGGATGTGGGTTCACCTTCCAGTGTCCACGCTTGTCGAGTATTCAGTTGCAGGGGCGACAGGACTTGAACCTGCAACCTGCGGTTTTGGAGACCGCTGCTCTGCCAGTTGAGCTACGCCCCTTCATAGCGGGTCAGGGGCCACACAAGTCGCGCGCTCCCCGATCGGTCGATCTAGGCCGACGGACAGCGCGCTGGACTGGGAAAACCCCGAAGTCCGAGTGTAGCGTGCACCCGGGTGGTGTTACTAATCCACCCGTTGACGGCGGACGGTCACTCGTCGATGGACGTTCGGACCACCTGGCCCGTCTCCGGGTCCCACTTCACCGCAATCGAGTTGTCGCCCTCGTGGCCCATCAGCGTGGTGAAGGACTCCATCACGACCTCGCCGTCAGGTCTTGCCACCACGTTGCGGGTGGTGACGATGTCGGCGCCGAAGCGCTCGTCCACCGTCTCGATGTACATGGTGCCGGTCAGCGTGTCACCGTCTGTGATCGGCTGGTGGAAGAAGAACTTCTGGTCCACCTGCACGATCTGCATCGTTTCCATGCCGACGTCGACGTGTTGGAAGAAGTGAGTCTGGATCATCACCGCGAAGATCGACATGAAGGTCAGCGGCGCGACGATCCCGCTGTGCCCGAGCTCGGCGGCGGCAGCCTCGTCAAGAGTCGCGGGGTCGTCAGCTTTGACCGATCTCGCGTACTGGCGAATTTGCTCACGCCCGACGACGAACGTATCGGGGTACTTCCAGATCATCCCGCGGATATCAACTTTCAGAGCCATGTCACACCCCCCTATGCCAGCTTGGCGTGGGCGACGGCGCGCCCGAAGATTTTCTTGCCCCCCGACGTCGCGCTGATGGCGATGACCACGGACTTCGCCTCGGGATCGACCGACTTGATGCGGCCGTTGAAGACGATTTCCGCACCTTTGCCGTCGTTGGGCACCGGCACCACCGCGGTGAACCGCACGTTGTATTCGGTGACCGCGCCGGGGTCACCGACCCACGAGGTGACATATCCGCCACCCAGGCCCATGGTCAGCATGCCGTGCGCGATCGCGGTGTCCAGGCCGACCTGCTTGGCGATCTCGTCATCCCAATGTATCGGGTTGAGGTCGCCGGACACCCCGGCATAGTTCACCAGGTCTGCCCTGGTCAGAGGGATGGTTTTCGGCGGCAGCTCGTCGCCGACTTTGACCGAACTGAACTCACGCAGTGCCATTGCTGAAGCCACTCTCCCCGTCTTCTTCGCTACGCCCCGCAAGGGTGGTGTAGGTCTCCTGGACAACATCGCCGCTCTCGGTACTGATGATGTTCTTGGTGACGATGACGTCGGTGCCGTGTGCCTTACGAATCGAATCAATCCACACGTCGCAGTACAGCTTGTCGCCGGCCTTGACGGGCTTGAGGAACTTCAGCACCTGGTCGACTTGGACGATCTTTTCGTCGGTGAGGGTGACGTCGGCAGCGGCGAACATCGCCGTCTGCGCCGTGTAACCGAACACCGAGATGAACGTCAGGGGTGCCAGCAGGGCGTCATGACCGAGCCCGGCGGCATCCGCCTCCTCGAAGAAGGCGGGGTCGCTGTTCTTGACGGCGACGGCGTATTCGCGGATCTTCTCGCGGCCGACGACATAGTGGTCGGGAAAGCGAAAATGCGACCCGACGAGACTATCGAGGAACGACACGAGTAGTGAACCTACCTACCTTGCGGGCCTCAGCAGCCGTGAATCGGCAACGGGCCGAGATCGGGTCGCTTAGCGCGATTCCTTGTGGGCCTGGTGCTTGCCACAGTTAGGGCAGAATTTCTTGATCTCGAGCCGGTCGGGATCGTTTCGACGGTTCTTCTTCGTGATGTAGTTGCGGTGCTTGCACGCCTCGCACGCCAAAGTGATCTTCGGCCGTACATCTGTACTGGACGCCACGTCAGGTGCCTCTTTCTCAGTTCTCGAACACTCGGTTCCTGCAAACTCGTGCTTCTTGTCCTACTTGTAGCGGTGGGGGGGCTCGATCCCCCGACCTCACGATTATGAGTCGTGCGCTCTAACCAGCTGAGCTACACCGCCCCGGATGACACAGGCGGCTTGCTTCACAAGTGAAGCTTCTGCTGTTGCTCCGCTCGCGCCGGTGTCCGCCGAGCCCCCTAACGGAATCGAACCGTTGACCTTTTCCTTACCATGGAAACGCTCTGCCGACTGAGCTAAGGGGGCCTACTGCCATGCACGGCTCTCCGCCGAGCGATGAGCCCTAAAGAGGGTACATTCTCACCGTTTGCGGCGCCAAACCGCTGGTCATTGCGAAACTGGTGCGATGGGAGCAGCTGCCCAATCGTCCTGTCGGCCGGCTGTTCGAACCCTCGCCGCGGTGGCGGGTCCGCCGAGTGAATACGCTGACCGTCATGGCTGACTCGGACCGCCTCTACTTCAGGCAGCTGCTGGCGGGCCGCGACTTCGCGGCCGACGACGTGATCGCCGCACAGATGCGCAACTTTGCCTATCTCATCGGAGACCGTGAGACAGGTGACGCGGTGGTGGTGGACCCTGCCTACGCCGCCCAGGATCTGGTTGATGCGCTGGAGGCCGATGGCATGCATCTGTCGGGCGTGCTGGTCACCCACCACCACCCCGACCACGTCGGCGGCTCGATGATGGGTTTTGAACTCAAGGGCCTGGCCGAACTGCTGGAGCGTGTCAGTGTGCCGGTCCATGTGAACGCGCAGGAAGCGGAGTGGGTCTCGCGGGTCACCGGGATCGCACCCAGCGAATTGACCTCTCACCGGCACGGCGACCATGTCAGCGTTGGCGATGTCGACATCGAGCTATTGCACACTCCCGGCCACACCCCGGGCAGCCAGTGCTTCCTGCTCGACGGCCGCCTCGTCGCCGGTGACACCCTCTTCCTCGAGGGCTGCGGCCGCACCGACTTCCCAGGCGGGAACGCCGACGAGATGTTCCGCAGCCTGCAGGCGCTGGCTCAGCTTCCCGGCGATCCGACGGTATTTCCGGGGCACTGGTACTCCGCGGAGCCCAGCGCGGCGCTCTCTGAGGTCCGAAACACCAATTACGTCTACCGGGCAACCGATCTGGCCCAGTGGCGCATGCTGATGGGCGGCTGACAGGGCCCGCCACCGTCGGGCTCATCACCGTGCGGCCTCGGAAATCGCCGTCCACCAGGGTGTCGTGAGATATCCTCCCGATGCTGCGCGCCGGCGGAGCGCAAGGGGAGGACGCATCGCGATGACCACACCGCAAATGCCGGCCGGTTGGTACCCCGATCCCGATGGGTCGGGCGGGCAGCGCTACTGGAGCGGCCACGCATGGACCGAACACCAGGCGCAGGCACCGCAGGCCGTCCCGGCCCCACCGCCCGGGGCGTCGGGGCCGCACACCGACCCGCCCCCACCGTCGGTGCCGACGAGCACACCCCGGCGCGGCGGCGCCCACCGCGCGGACCGAAATCCATCGGATTCCCCGGCACAACCCCAAGAGCCTGTCCAGTCCGCCACGACATCTGACGACTCCGCTGCGGGCTCGTCGCAGACGGCCGAACCCGGGGAGGCGCCGCCCGGAGCTGAGGCGGCCACCGCCATGCCTGTGGCACCGTTGCCGGCTTCGAGCCCGCCCAACGCGGCCCCGGGCGTCGATCGTCAGCTGCTCACGCGCTACCTGGCGGTGTGCGCCGCGCTGTTGGCAGTCCTGGTCATAGTTTCGGTCTACGCGGCGTTCTTCACCGAGGACAGTTCTTCGAGCATCGGCGCATTCGAAGATTCCAGCGCTTTCGAAGATCCCACGGCGACCGTTCTGCCGGCCCCGCCCCCAACCACGACCGCCGACGGCGGTTGGGGCGAGGAACCGACCGACACCGCGCCCGAGACCACGGCGGTCGCACCAACCTCCCCCGAGCCCTCCCCCGAGCGCAGTGACGCCACCGACGGCCCACTGTCTTTCACGGTGGACACCATCGAGGTAACCCCGTCTGTCTCATCCCTCGAATTCCCGGTCGACAAGACCGCGACAGGTGAGTACGTGGTTGTGCACATGACTGTGACGAACACCAGCGACGAACCGGCCACGTTCCTCGGCACCTTCCAGAAGCTCATCGCCGAAGGCACCGTGTATTCGATCGACGATGAAGCGACCTTCTACGCCGGTGGCGCCCTGGCCGAACTGAGCCCGGGTGACCAGGCCGAAGTTGCGGTCGTCTACGACGTGCCGCCCGGTACCGATCCCGAAGTCATCGAGCTGCGGGCTGACCCGCTAAGCCCGGGCGTCGAGGTATCGCTGCCCTAGAAGGCAATCGCCGAAAGCGCAGACGGCCCAGCGGTCTACTGGCAAACTCAGAAGACAGCGCTCCACGCTCAATCACGCCGGGGGTCTTCGTGAAAAACATCGCGCTGTGTTTCGATCACGGCCGCGACCGCTCCGGGTCGGCGGGCGTCAGGAACGCCTCGGCCCTGGTCGCACTGCTGCGATCCGATGCTGACCAGATCGTCTGGTCTCGTCATGACGACGACGCGATCAGTCACCAACACCTCCCGCGCCGGCACCGGCGATCCCAAGCGCGCGACAGAGCCCGCACATCAGTCGTCGAAGCCTACGAATTCTTGATGACCCGTTGGGAACCCGGTGATCGCCTTTTTATCTTCGGTTCGGGCCACGGCGCCTACTGCGCGCGGGCACTGACCCATTTGCTCGGCACGGTCGGGTTGCTGCGCGGACCCGACTCCGCGCGGTGGCGGGCCGCGGACCTCACCGAATATGTATTGTCCGCCTACGCAATACCGCGCACACCGCGCAGCACTTCTGATTGGCGGCGGGTAAACCGGTTGGCCGCGCGCCTGGCCGGGCACAGTGACATTGCGGTCGAGGTCGATTTCCTGGGTCTGTGGGACACGGTCGCAGTGCCGGGCCTGCCCCGACCGGACACCCCCGACCCGCTCCCCAACGTCACCGCTGCCAGGCATGCCATCGCGATTGACGGCGGCTACGGACCATTCGACGTGCAACCTCTCACCCCCGAGGGCGACAGCGTCGAGGAGGTCTGGTTCCGTGGCGCCCACGATGATGTCGCCGGAGGGCAGAACGCCTGCAAGCCGCTGTCACAGATCGCCCTGGACTGGGTACTGGACGGCGCCGTTCAGGCCGGCGCGGTGCCACATCCATCGAACCGGCTGGCGCCCAGCGCCGCCGACGCCCTCGCCGAGGGCGCACACACAATGTCGTTCCGCAAGGTCCCAGCAGACGCTGCGGTACACGCCAGCGTGGAGAGCTACCTGCGCAACCACCCCTCGTATTGGCGGCGCCTGCCGGCGCGCGTTATCTGGGCCGACCTCGACTGGGAGGCCCGCTCCGAACGTCTGATGCACACCGCATCGAACGCTGAAACCGTTCCGGAGCTGGTCGGCGCGTCCTAGCGAGCCGCGGTCTCATATCTGCCCATTTTGTGAAACCAAACCCGGCTGGCTGGCAACCGGGGCGACGCTGTTAGGTTCGATCCACCTCACTCGGCACGACAGGAGGACCATGAGCGGCACTGTCTCTTACGCACTTGCAGACTCGGTAGCGACCATCACCCTGGACGACGGCAAGGTGAACGTACTGGGGCCCGCGATGCAGACCGCGATCAACGAGGCCCTGGACCGGGCAGAGGCCGACGCCGCCAAAGCGGTGGTGCTGGCGGGCAACTCGCGGGTATTCAGCGGCGGGTTCGACCTCGCCGTGTTCCAGTCCGGCGACGCGGCCGCAGCCCTTGCCATGCTTGCCGGTGGATTCGAGTTGTCGCTACGGGTACTCACATTTCCAGTCCCGGTCGTCATCGCCGCAACCGGTCCCGCCGTCGCAATGGGCTCCTTCCTGCTCCTTTCGGCCGACCATCGCGTGGGTGCGCCCAAGTCGCGCTGTCAGGCCATCGAGGTGGCCATTGGCATGATCATCCCGATATCGGCCGTCGAGATCATGCGGATGCGGCTGACCCCCGCGGCTTTCCAGCGCGCGACCGCGCTGGCGTCGACATTCGTCGGCGATGAGGCGATCGCCGGTGGCTGGCTCGATGAGATCGTCGACGCCGATTAGGTGGTCACGCGCGCACAGCAGGTGGCCCACGAATTCGCAACGACCTTGCACGCCGGTGCGCACGTGGGCACCAAACTCAAGGCACGCCAGCCCGCGCTCGACGCCATCCGCGCCGGAATCGACGGCTTGGCCGCGGAGTTCACCCTCAGCTGATGATGACCGGGTGACCCACGTCCGAGGCCGGATCTGGCGCGACGGCAACCCCGACGACGACTTCGCGTTTGCGTCGATTTCGCAATACCTGGCCACCGAAGGCACTTTGGTGTGGTGCGACATCCACGACCCCGACCACGCGATCCTTGAAGAACTCGCCCAGGATCTGCACCTCAATTCATGGGCCGTAGAAGATGCCCTCGCCGAAGCCGAACGCACCAAGGCGGTCGCCTACAAGACGCACACGTTCTTCACCGTGTACGCGGTGTCGGTCAAGTCCCCGCCGTCGACCGACACCGGGGAGTCCATGCTGGAAATGCATCGGATCTCCGGGTTCGTTCTGCCTCGCGGCTTGATCACCGTCCGCCTATCACCGACCTTCGACGTCGACGAGGTGTCGCGGCGCTTCGACGAACTCGGTGGCCAGGAGCACGGTGTCGGCGCGTTGGTGCACGGTCTTATCGACGTCGTGGTCGACAGTCACTTCGACACGGTTCAGTTCCTCGATGACGGGATCGAGGCCCTCGAGGACGATCTTTTTGCCGACCGAGTTCCACGGAATGGGTTGCAGCGAAGCACTTTTCAACTCCGCAAGGACCTGGTGGCGCTGCGACGGGTGGTGCTGCCGATGCGCGAGGTGGTGACGATGGTTCAGCACCGCAGAAAGGACGGCAAGACTGCGGCCGAACTCGATCCGGTATTCGCCGACCTCTACGACCACGTACTGAGGGTGTCGGAGTGGACGGACTCGCTGCGGGACATGGTCACGACCGTCTTCGAGACGAACCTGTCACTGCAGGACGCCCGGCTGAACAACGTGATGAAGAAGCTCACCGGGTGGGCGGGGATCGTCGCCGTACCCACGGCGATCACCGGGTTCTATGGCCAGAACGTGCTCTTCCCCGGTATCGATTCCGTCGGCGGGTTCGTGACGAGCACGGCGATCATCGTGGTGCTGGTGATCGTGCTGTACGTGATGTTCAAGAAGCGGGACTGGCTGTAAACGATGGCGCTTCACCTCCACCGCGCCGACCGCACAGATAATCTCGCCGACGGCCTGGGCGAGTTGCTCTCCGCACCCCCGGTCGATCCATTCGCCGAGGACCTCGTGCTGGTGTCCGCGCGCGGGCTGGAGCGCTGGCTCAGCCAGCGACTGTCGCACGTCCTGGGCCGCGGGGACGACACTGACGGCGTCTGCGCCGGCGTGAAGTTCCGGCATCCGCAATCGCTGATCGGCGAACTCACTGGGGCCGGTCACGACGATCCCTGGTCCCCGGATGCGATGGTGTGGCCGCTGCTCGCGGTGATCGACGACTGCCTCGACGATTCCTGGTGCGCCGCGCTGGCCAATCACCTGGGCCACTTCGAAGGCGGCGATGAGAAGGACCTGCGTCAGGGGCGACGTTATTCCGTCGCCCGCCGCCTCGCGGGCCTGTTCGCCTCCTACGCCCGGCAGCGCCCCCAGCTGCTCGTCGACTGGCTGGAAGGCCGCACCGAGGATCTCGACTCTGACCTTCAGTGGCAGCCGAAGCTTTACCGTGCCCTGGTCGATCGCGTCGATGCTGATCCGCCACACATCCGACACGCCGAAACCGTTGCCCGCCTGAAGGAATCCGGCGCTGACCTTCCGGCCAGACTGTCGCTGTTCGGCCACACCCGGCTGCCCCAGACCGAAGTCGAACTCCTGCACGCATTGAGTACCCACCATGATCTGCACCTGTGGCTGCCGCATCCCAGTGACCGTCTATGGGCCTGCCTGAGGAATTCCCACGGCGCAGTTCCCCGCCGCGAGGACACCTCCCACCGCGACGTCGGGCACCCCCTGCTCGCTACGCTCGGCCGGGACCTGCGCGAATTGCAGCGCAGCCTGCCCGCACAAACCCAGACCGATGACTGTTTGAATCATCGGTCTGGACCCGACGCACGGCCGGGCACCCTGCTCGGCTGGCTACAGTCCGACATCGCAGCCAACACGGTCAGCCGAGAAGGCCGGGCACACAACGTCTCCGATCGATCCGTGCAGGTGCACAGCTGCCACGGCGCGGCCCGGCAGGTCGACGTGTTGCGCGAGGTGCTGCTCGGACTGCTTGCAGACGATCCGACCCTTGAGCCCCGCGACATCCTCGTCATGTGTCCTGACATCGAGGCCTATGCGCCGCTGATCGTGGCCGGCTTCGGCCTCGGCGAAGTCGTGAACGGTGCCCACCCCGCGCACCAGCTGCGTGTCAGACTCGCCGACCGCGCGCTCACCCAGACCAATCCGCTTCTCGGCGTGGCCGGCCAACTGCTCGAACTGGCCGGTGGGCGCGCCAGCGCCAACGACGTGCTCAACCTTGCCGAGTCCGCCCCGATCCGCTTCCAGTTCGGTTTCAGCGACGACGACCTCGACGCGATGGTCGGCTGGGTGCGGGAGGCCAACATCCGCTGGGGCTTCGATCGCGAACATCGCCGCCCCTACGGTGTCGACTTTGTGCAGAATACCTGGCAGTTCGGTCTGGACCGGGTGCTGGCCGGGGTCGCGATGTCCGACGACTCGCACGCCTGGCTGGACACCACGCTGCCACTCGACGACGTGAGCAGCAACCGGGTCGAACTGGCCGGACGCCTCGCGGAGTACATCGATCGACTTCGCGTCGCGGTCGACTCCCTTTCGGGTGCAATGCCGTTGAGCGAGTGGGTGTCCGCGCTATCCGCGGGGATCGCCGCGCTGGCAGCGGTGCCCGACGGCGACATGTGGCAGGTCAGCCAGATGGAGCGCGAGCTCAATGGAGTGCTCGTCGATGCGGGCACACATACCGATGTCGAGCTGCGGCTGCCCGACGTCCGGGCGCTGCTCGACCGGCACCTCGCCGGCCGGCCCACCCGCGCCAACTTCCGGACCGGCACCCTCACGGTCTGCACCATGGTGCCGATGCGGTCGGTACCTCACCGCGTTGTGTGTCTCGTCGGACTCGACGATGGCGTATTCCCACGCCTGGGCGTCCTCGACGGCGACGATGTGCTGGCCCGCGACCCGATGACCGGGGAGCGCGACATCCGTTCCGAGGACCGACAGTTACTCCTCGATGCGATCGGCGCAGCCACCGAGAAGTTGGTGATCACCTATACGGGCGCCAACGAGTACACCGGTCAGCGCAGGCCGCCGGCGGTGCCGGTCGTCGAACTGCTGGACTCCCTCGACATCACCACCACCGCGAAGGTCCGCGATCGCGTTCTCGTCGAACATCCGTTGCAACCCTTCGATATCGACAACGTCACGCCCGGTCGGCTGGGTATGCCGCCAGGTAAGCCCTTCACGTTCGACTCGACCGCGCTGACGGCGGCCAGGGTCGCCGCGGGCCATCGCGAAGTGCGACCGCGCCTGTTCGGTGCGCCGCTTCCGCCTCCGCCACCCGACGACGTTTCACTCGACGATCTGATCGGCTTCTTCTCCGATCCCGTCAAGGGGTTCTTCCGCGCGCTGGACTTCACCCTGCCTTGGGACGTCGACACCGTCGAGGACACCATTCCGGTAGAGATCGACGCCCTGCAGGAGTGGAAGATCGGCGACCGCATGCTCGAGGACATGCTGCGGGGCGTGCCGCCGGCAGACGCACAGCAGGCAGAATGGCGCCGCGGATCGCTGCCACCGGGACGCCTCGGCTGGCGCAGGGCCCAGGAGATCGCGGCGCGGTCGGCCGCCGTCGCTGCCTGCGCCCAACCTCACCGCAGCCAGGAGCCAAGGGCGATCGACGTGGACGTTGAGATCAACCCGACCATCGGCGCCGGCCGCCGAGTGACCGGCACGGTGCCGCGGCTATACGGCGATCTCATGGCGGCCGTCACGTACTCGAAGCTAGATGGCCGCCATCTGTTGCGGACCTGGATTCGTCTGGTGGCGCTGGCCGCTCATTACCCTGACCGCGATTGGGCAGCGGTGTGCATCGGCCGGGCAAAGCGGGGAGAGAAAGTAAAGGAGCGCCTGCTGGGGCCTCCGGCGTCCGCCGTCGACGTGCTGGGCGACCTCGTCGCCATATATGACGCCGGCCGTTGTGAGCCAATCCCGTTGCCGCTCAGAACATCCTATGCGTGGGCCGATGCGAGGTACAACCGAGGCTCACCCGAACGGGACGCCGGGTTCAAATGGAACTCCGGCAGATTCCCCGGCGAGTGCGAGCAGCCCGCGCACGAACTCGTCTGGGGCAGACGTTCCCACATTCAGGTATTGATGACGCAAGTGCGCCCCGGCGAGGAGTGCGAGGGCGAGAGCACCCGTTTGGGCGCCTATGCCGCCCGGCTATGGCTGCCGATGTTGCACGCCGAGAGAGATCGTTACTGATGGAGATTCAGCCGTTTGACCTGCTCGGCCCGCTGCCCGCGCCACGGACCACGACGGTACTGGAGGCCAGCGCGGGAACCGGGAAGACGTTCACCCTCGCCGGCCTTGTGACGCGCTACGTCGCCGAGGGTGTGGCGCCGCTGGACCAGATGCTGTTGATCACCTTCGGCCGCGCAGCCAGCCAAGAACTGCGGGAGCGGGTGCGCCATCAAATCCTGCAGGCGGTGCTGGCGTTCGACGCACCCGCAGATCGCCGGGACCAAGCCGGCGCCAACGAGGTCATCAAACACCTGCTGACCGGCACCGCCGAAGAGCTGGCCGACCGCAGGCGGCGGTTGCGCGACGCTTTGGCGAGCTTCGACGCCGCAACCATCGCGACCACCCATCAATTCTGTCAGCTCGTGCTGAAATCACTCGGCGTTGCCGGGGACAGCGACTCCGGAGTGCAACTGGTCGAGAGCCTCGATGACCTGGTTGCCGAGATCGTCAATGACCTCTACCTCGCACATTTCGGGCAGCAGCGTGACGAGCCCATGATCAGCTACCACGATGCACTGAACCTCGCTCGCGAGGTGGTCGCCAATGCGCACACCGAACTACGTCCGCTGGATCCCGCGCCGGGCCTGGATCCCGCGGTGCGGCTGCAGTTCGCCAAGGCAGTCTGCGCCGAGCTGGAGAACCGCAAGCGCAGACGTGGACTTCTGCATTACGACGACCTACTCTCCCGGCTGGCGCAGGCGCTCGAGGGGCAGGACTCGCCAGCCCGGGTGCGCATGCAGCGCCGGTGGTCGATCGTTATGGTCGACGAATTCCAGGACACCGACCCGGTGCAGTGGCAGGTCATCGATCGAGCGTTCACCGGACACTCGGCGGTGATCCTGATCGGTGACCCCAAGCAGGCGATCTACGCGTTTCGCGGCGGCGACATAGTCACCTACCTGCACGCCGCATCGACTGCGGGCCAACAGAAGACGCTGGTCACCAACTACCGCAGTGACGGTCCCCTGGTCGACAGCCTCCAGGCATTGATGCGCGATGCCCAACTCGGCGACCCGCGAATCGTGGTGCGCAAAATCCAAGCCAAGCATCCGGAGCACCGCCTCAACGGCGCGCCGCACAACGAACCCTTCCGGCTGCGCGTGGTGAACCGCGATCAATTCGGGACCCGGCCCAACCGCGTGATCCCGATCGACAAACTGCGCAGCCACATCCCGCGGGACATGGCCGCCGACATCGGCGCGCTGCTCGCCAGCGAGGCGACGTTCTGCGAAGATCCGCTGCAGCCCGGCGACGTCGCGGTGATCGTCGAGAGCCACCGCGACGGCCACGCCTGCTTCGACGCGCTGACCGCCGCAGGCATCCCCGCCGTCTACACCGGAGACTCTGACGTATTCAGCTCTCCGGCCGCCGAGGATTGGCTATGCCTGTTGGAGGCCTTCGATCAGCCGCACCGCTCCGGGCTGGTACGAGCCGCTGCGACCACGATGTTCTTTGGTCAGACCGCGGAAACACTTGCCGCCCAGGGTGATG
>JAHZIT010000002.1 GCA_022601275.1 Actinomycetes bacterium | reverse complement strand
CGTGACGCCCCAGCAGATCGTCACACGTATGGCCGCCTTCGAGCCCGCGCCCTTCCTGGTCTCCGATCCGGCGTATATCGCCGCCAAGGGCGGCGCCAACCAGGACGCGAGCGCGATGCACGGACTGTCCGCCTGGCTCGAGGAATCGATTATCGGCATTCCCGAGATCGAAGCCTTCAAGAAAGAGCTGGAAGAAAAAGGCATGCGCTAGCAATCACCTATGGTTGTGATGACTGATGAGAAGGGGCGACCGGTGAGACTGTCCGTTGTCGCCGCTTATCGTGGTAATTGACGAGTAGGACCGATTCCCACGGCCGCGCAACTGATCGGTGCCAGATGTACACCCGCCACCAGATAGGGACCCCACTATGACCTTGATTCCGGAGAGCCTCACAACCCCTGACACGCTCGACTCCCCGCTGGGAAAGCTGAGCTTCGTCGACGGCGCCCCGACCGACGACACCGCGCAGAAGGTTTTCGACCACCTCGACATGAGCCACGCCTTCAATGCATACGTCAACGGCTACCAGTTGGTGTCGCTGCAGGCGATTCACAAAGGTATCCGCGAGGCCGGCGTCGAAGACAATGGCGGTGTGCTGCTGTTCTCGGGCCTCATGGACAGCCAGTCGCTGTTCCTCACCGCCAACGCTGACACCGTCTATTACATATTCGCGATCGATGTCTCCGACGGGCCGATCGTCGTTGAGACACCCCCGGATGCCCTCGGCCTCTTCGACGACTTCTGGTTCCAGCACGTCATCGACTTCGGCCGACCCGGGCCGGACCGCTCGATGGGTGGAAAGTTTCTGCTCGTTCCGCCTGGCTACGACGGCCCGATGCCCGACAGTGGCTATCACGTTGGCCGCCCGACCACGAACAACGTCCTGGCGTTCGGCCGCAGTTTCATGGTCGACAGCGATCCTGCACCGACGGTGGCGACAATCAAGTCGCACTTGAAGATCTATCCGTACACGCCGGGCCGGTACGGCACCAGCATTGCCACCCTGCTCGAGGGGGGCCCGCTGCCCGCCAAGCCAGCCGAGATCAAGCCGGTCAACTTCGTCGAGGGCACCGGGCTGGAGATCAACACGGTGCCGCCGAGTGACTACACCTACTACGAGATGTTGAACGAGGTCGTCCAAGAGCAACCGAGCGGCACCCTCTCGCCGGAGATCGTCGGTTCCTTCGCCGCGATCGGCATCGTGAAGGGCCGCCCGTTCGCGCCCGATGACCGCATGAAGAAGCTGCTGGCCAACGCTGCCGTCGTTGCAAACGCCACCGGGCGGGCGCTGAACTGGCGCTTCCGCGAAGAAGACGGTTTCGGCTTCTACCCCGACTCCGCCTGGTACAACATGCTGTTCGTGGGCGGCTCGGGCTTCGAGACCCAACCACCTGCCGTCAAGGACGGCAAAATCGTCCCCTACCCACCGACGGGGTACCGGACCCTCAACGCCCGCTTCGCGTTTTTCTACGCTGCCACGGGTGTCACGCCCTCGATGTGTATGTTGCTGGCCGACATCGGCTCGCAGTACTTGCTGGCTGCAGTCGACAGCCAGAAGAAATATTTCGACGGGTCCAAGAGCTACCGCTGCACACTGCCGCCGAACATCCCCGAGAACAACTTCTGGTCCTTCACCGTGTACGACAACCAGACCCGCTCGATGCTTCAGACGCCACAACGTTTCCCGCGGGCCGGGAGCCAGTCGTTCCCGAGCCCGGCCGCCGTGCCCAACGCCGACGGGTCTGTCGACATCTACTTCGGACCAACACCACCGACCGGCAAGGAGTCCAACTGGATCCAGACCATGCCCGGCAAGGGCTGGTTCACGATCCTGCGGCTCTACAATCCGCTCGAGGCGTTTTTCGACAAGAGCTGGAAGGTCGGCGAGATCGAAGAGATCAGCTGACTTGATCCCGGTTCTAGCCTTCACATACGAAAGCGACAAGAGATGAATATCCCGACGCCCGATTCCGAGCAGGGCTCTGCTGCAACAACCCGCAAAGCTTCGTGCCGATGCGGAAAACTCAGTGTTACCTACACAGGCCCCGACCCAGAGCGGATTACCCTGTGCCACTGCAACTCATGCCAGTCGCGGACCGGCACAGTGTTCAGCGTGCAAGCACGCTTTCCGCGCGCGAAGGCCAAGATAACAGGCACATCAACGACGTGGGCTGTCCCGAGCGACGGGGAGAAACAGGCCTGTGACAGCGGCGGAGCGACCTATCACTTTTGTCCTGTCTGTGGGAGCACCCTGTACTGGGACATTGCCACCGCACCGGACCTCATCGGCATCGCAATCGGCACGCTCACCGACCCGAAGTTCCCGCCGCCCAAGATATCCGGATTCGAATCCTACGGGCATCCATGGGCGATGAAGCCCGCAGACCTTCCGATACAACGCTTGCAGCTCGCAGAATAGAGTCCGTTTCTTGCGCTATCCGGGCGATTGGTCGCCCGTTTGCGCGCCAGGGTTCTTATCTCACTACGTCTCGGTACGATCCGTCCGTGGACACAGACACCCCGTCGCCGGCCGGTCAGCCCGGCCTGCCGCCAATGGCCGAGCCGCCACCGGCCGAGCTGGTGCTGGACGGCCGCTACCGGTTCGGAACCTACGATGGGCCGATTGCTCGGATCAACCCGCTCGACGTCGTTACCGCCACCGGGGCCCGCGGTCGCCTGCAGCGTGCGGCGCGCAACGTCAGG
>JAHZIT010000022.1 GCA_022601275.1 Actinomycetes bacterium | reverse complement strand
TTGTCGCCGTAGATCGCGACCACGCTGCTCGTCAGCACCACCCGCTTGACGGTTTGTGTGCGGTTGACCGAGTCGAGCACGTTGCGGGTGCCCTCCAACGCCGGGCGGACCAGCGCCTCCTGCGCATCCTTGAATCCAGAGAGGATAAACGGCGATGCGGTGTGGATCACGAGTTCGCAACCGCCCATGGCTTCGTCGAAGCTGCCGGGGTCGAGCAGGTCGGCTTTGAATAGTCGGAGCCGACCCGGGTGAGCCTCTGACAGCTGGTGTAGATGCTCCAGTCCGGAAGTCTTTTGTGGGTTGCGCACCGTACCGTGCACGGTGTAGCCCTGCTCAAGCAGCGACCGGACGATCCAGCTGCCGATGTAGCCGCTGGCACCCGTTACCAACACCGGCGCTATCGGGTCGATCGCCGTCGATGATCTGCTCACGGTGGTTGTTTTTCCTTCCGGTCGACTCAGTGCTTGCGCTCAGTCTGGCAGAGCGGGCGGCGACGGTTCCCTCGACGGCGGGAACATAGGTATCGACAGGTAAGCCTGGGCCGCGATCAGTCGTCCCGCGATCGCTTGGCGGAAGGCTATGGGGTGGTTCCAGCGCAGCGCGGTTCTTGCGCCGAGGGTTGGCGGTCTTTCCGGTCTCGATGTTCGCGATTTGGGCCGGGCTGATATCGGCCTTGGCAGCTAGCTCGTTGCGGGTTAGCCCCTTGGCGGTTCGCTTCTGCGCTACCCAGCCACCAAGGCTGACCTCCGGAGGCGGGGGAGGAAACTGCGTTTTTACAGTGCCGAACAGCGTGACGAGCCCGGCGACATCCTTCGCCCTGGGAGTAGCCTTCCCGGGCTCCCAATTCGAGATAGCCAATGCTCTTTCGGCCCGCCTTAATCGCCCGCCGTTTCATCGGGGTGTCAGCACTCGCTGTTGACGTGCGACCGGATCCAGTCGAGGTTGGCTTGCATGTTCTGCTGCCATTCCGACAACCGACGCGCGACAATCCTGGCTTCCCTGTCGGGTCGAGCCGCGATCGCAGGTGTGAGTCCCGACGGTCCTGGCCCCAACCGCCCCCACTGGCGGATCAGCACGCCGTCGCTTGCCGGTTCCACCTCAAACCCCCATGTGGCACCCACGCCGTCGGGGCCGGTGACCGCCCACACCCAGCGGCGCTGGTCTTCCACTTCGACGACCTCGCACACTGTCTCCCATGCGCCAATCGCCTCGTGCTTGTTGCGGCCCCGGAAACGGGCACCGACCTTCACGCCGTCGGCGTCTCCCAGCCATTCCGCGGCCTGCAGCTCAGACGAGCTCCGCGCCGGAAGTCCTATGTCGGTGACATAATTCCAGGCCGTGGCAACATCACAGTGAACGAGCTGTGTCACTTCTATTGTGGGCTGATCGCGATAACGCACCGCCGCCACCTCTCCTCGTCCTCGCCGACCGACCTTCCCGTCCCTGAAGCATGCCTACCATGGGAATCCGTGCTGCAGGAACACCGAGAAAGCCGGAAAGGCAGAGCGTAGCGGTGAAGATCGGGACGATGATCGAACCCCGCACCCCCGGTGCGGCGGAGTTCGCCGCTGCCGCCGAGGCCATCGGGGTCGATTCGCTGTGGGTGCCCGAGGTCTGGGGCTACGACGCGCTTACCGGCCTGGCTTATCTGGCGGCCAAGAGCTCGTCGATCAAGCTCGGAACGTTCGTGGTGCAGCTGGGCTCTCGCAGTCCAGCGTTGCTCGCCACCTCGGCGCTGAGCCTGCAGGAACTGTCGGGCGGCAGATTCCTGCTCGGTGTCGGCACTTCCGGGCCCGGGGTGATGGAAGGCTGGCATGGAGTGCGGTTTCGCAAGCCGGTGCAGACGACGCGGGAAACCATCGAAATCATCCGCATGATCAGTCGCGGAGACAGGCTCGAGCACGCCGGCCAGGTGTATCCGCTGCCCCTGCCGGAAAGCAGCGGCGCGGCCCTGCGCCCACTGGTGCGCCCCAACGGTGTCCCGATATACGTGGCGGCCATGGGTCCGAACAACCTGCGGCTGACCGGCGAGATGGCCGACGGCTGGCTGGGGAACGCGTTCATTCCCGAATCCGCCGAGGTTTTTCTGGGCCCACTTCGCCAGGGAGCCACGAGTGCTGGCCGCGCCCTCGACGATCTCGATCTGGTTGCTCCGGTCGCAGTCGAGATCCACCAGGACGACGCCACAGCCGACGCCGCTGCACGCCGGCACGCCGACGGATACGCGTTCACCATCGGCGCGATGGGCGCTCAAGGTCGAAACTTCTACAACGACTGCTTCACACGGCTGGGCTTTGGGGCCGAAGTCAGCACCGTCGCGCACTTGTGGCAGCTCGGCAGACGAAACGAAGCTGGTGCGGCGGTACCGATCGAGCTCGGCCGGTTAACGAACCTGGTCGGTACGGCCGATTGGATCGGCCAGCGGGTGCGCAAGTACCGTGAGGTCGGGATAACGACCCTGCTCGTCAAGCTCGAGGGTGAATACGACTCCCAGCTTGCCACGCTGAGCAGGCTTCTCGAGATTGTCGACGCACAGGCGCAGAACAAGACATCGCTATAGCGGAGCCTAGGCGGCAGTCAACACGCCAGCCGGAGGTTCAAATCCTGTCAGCCCGACAAGAGAATTAGCAGGTGAGAAGCGGTTTCTGAGCGAGCCGGAGCCCGCTTTTCCTGTACCAGGTGGGGGTATGTACAGCAACCCGCTCAAGTCTTGATTTCCCTCGGACGCAGCCCGGTGGGGTCTACCACATCGTTATCGACGGCCGCCCACGCCTCAAAGCACGCCTGGCCGGCCGTCGAGTTGGGCGTTGCCGGGTGTCTCGCACAGCGTGGTGAAGCCTCCCTGCCTTCCGCCGCCTGCTTCGGTGTGGACGCAACTCGGTAGGAGCGAGGTTCTGGCGTGCTCAGCTGGTGCCGCGGCGTGCGCAGCCGGTGTCGCAGCGAGCGCCACTGGTGCCGCAGCGATTCCGAAAGAGGCGCCGCCAGCGAGGAGCAGGGCGGCCAGCATATTGAGCGGAGCCTTCATCTCAAATCCTTTCGGTGTGCTTGCCCTCCAACGTACAGATTTCGTCAGAAATGCGTGGTAAAGGAGACAGCACTCACATCCCGTGGGTGCAGCCACCACCGACATTTAGGCGGGCGCGGTGGCGTGTTTGGGTACCGGTCACGGCGCGCCCGGGCCCACCGCCCGGCGCCAACCGCTAACCCGGCGCGATGCAACAATATTCAACCATTGACATCATCTGCATTGCCTTAGTTGTCGCTGCTGTGGTTCTGGGCGCTTGCGCGCTGTTCAGTGGCCCCGTTTGGCGCTGGTTCTTGCTCGCTGCCGGATTGTTCTCTGCGTTGGCGGCGATGGCGGTCGGGATTAACGCCGAGTGGCTTGCCGCGCTCGACGTGTCGGTCGAGAAGTGGTTCGAGGCGCACAGATCCCGCAGAGGGCTGATAGACGCGCGGGGGATTTTCCGTTTTGTTGGTTCGCCGATGCACGTCGCGGGCGCTGCTGTGGTTTGCGGCACGCTGCTCTCGTTGCGGGCGCGTTCGGCGATTCCGGTGTTCCTCGTGGTCGGCGGGGTCGGGTTCGGCGTCGTGGTAGAGCGGGTGTTCAAGGCGATGGTTGGGCGGACGTCCACCGCGGTGGCGGAGCTTCAAGGTCGAAGCAACTTGCTTCACTTCGAGCATGCATTCCCATCCGGTCACGTCACCGGCAGTGCTGCGCTGCTCGGCATGATCGCGGTGTGCCTGGGTATGGGACGCAGTCGTGCGGTGAGGATAGCGTTGACAGTGCCGGCGGTGGCCGGCGTTCTGCTTGTCGCTTTTGTCGCGGTGTACGCCAAGCCGCACACGTTCACTGACGTCGTCGGCGGAATGCTCCTTGGTGGGGCAATCGTTTCCCTGGGCGCCGCGGTGCTGGGTGCCACCAACTACTCACCTCGAGCCTCGGCCGCCGCACCGGCCAACGGTCCTTCACCTCCGTTGGCCTGACTGTAAGCTCCGCGGCGGCGCAGCACGTCCTGTCTGGTGCGCGCGTACCAGAGTGTGGGCTAATTTGTTGCAGTGGCGATACCGGATGTAGCAGACGGCCCGTTGGCGTTGAGCCAATGCTGGCTCGACGACGCAGTGCACGCTCCGGCCGATCCGATCCCGGTGCGGGACCACGGTGTGCGCGGTCTGGCGGGCCGGGTGGTCGGGCCAGGTCAGGTACGGGAGGTGTCCCAGGTGGCAACGGCCCAGATCACGATGATATCGAGGGCGATCACGACGATCGACCACACCGGGTAGTACGGCAGCCACAGGAACATCGCGACGATCGACAGCGATGCCATCACGATCGCCACGATGCGTGCCCACGCGGCGCCGAAGAACAGGCCGAACGCGACCAGCCCCATGAGGATCGCCAGCACGATGTGGATCCATCCCCACACAGTGGGGTTGAGGCGGTAGGCGTAGTCGGTCCCGATGACCAGAAGGCCGTCGCTGCGCAGCGCCGATATGCCCTGGCTCAGCACCAGTAGCGCGGCGGTCAGCAGCAAAGCACCCGCAGCAAAGGTCGTACCGGCGGCGAACGTCTGGCTGACGCCGCGCTTCTGCGGTGGTGGATGTGCGGTCATGAGCTGGCCTCCCTTGGGCTCGCATGCAGTTGGCGCCGGTGGGCGCCAAGGCTAGGTGACGCGAGCTGAGTCACGAAGCGGAATAACTGAATTGCTTGTGGGTAAGCGCGTCAGCATTCGGCCATCACAACATTTCGTTCTCTGCCGATGCGGCGGGCCGGCAGCGGCTGTTGACCGATGCGACTCGCGCCGTCGCTGCGCGCCGTGCTCGCGGAGATGGGACTCAATCTGCCGGCCGCTGTCCCCATCCGGGTATGAAATAGCTCCGCAGAGGCTCGATACCTCGTCGTGCCCGAACGCCCGCCGGGCATGGACGGTCTCGGCGAGGTGATCAGGTCTCCGCCGCCGCCGCTTCCTCGCGTTTAGCCAGCGCCAACTCCCGGATCTTGGCGAGGTCTTCGTCGGTGTAGACCCCGTTGATACCGGAAATCGCGGCGAGCTTCATGCCGTGCTTCAGCCCGAGCCGATAGATTTCCTTGACCTTCTCCCATTCGATGTTGCGCCCGACAGTGAACGTCTCGTAGCGGCCCTCGAGCGCCAGGACGATG
>JAHZIT010000194.1 GCA_022601275.1 Actinomycetes bacterium | reverse complement strand
TTACGTCGATGAGGCTGCCGCGAAGGCGGCCGGCCATCCGGGAGTGGTCGCACCGCCGGCGATGATCCAAGTGTGGACGATGATGGGGCTAGGCGGTGTTCGCCCCGACGATGATCCGCTCGGCAAAATTCTCGCATTGTTCGACGATGCCGGGTATGTCGGCGTGGTCGCCACCAACTGTGAACAGACCTATCACCGCTACCTTCGCCCCGGCGAGGAAGTCGGCGTCGCTGCTGAGCTGGTCGATGTCGTCGGCCCTAAGCAGACTGCGCTGGGCGAGGGCTTCTTCATCACGCAGAAGATCAGCTGGCTCAGCGGCGACCGGGGTGATGAGCTGGTCGCCGAGATGCTCTGGCGAATGATGAAATTCAGCCCCCTGGAGAAGGACTCTCAGGATTCCGCCGGCGCGACGAATCCGGTGCCCGACGACCTCGATGCCGACTCGATGATGCGGCCCGCGTCATCGAAGGACACCAAGTTTTTTTGGGACGGTGTGCGTGCGCACGAGTTGCGGATTCAGAAGCGGCCCGATGGCTGGCTGCAGCATCCGCCGGTGCCAGCGCTCTGGGCCGATCCGAAAGACGAGGTGGGGCCGTCTGACTATCTGGTCGCCAGCGGCAGGGGTTCGGTCTTCAGTTTTGTCGTGCACCACGCCCCGAAGGTGCCCGGCCGCACGTTACCGTTCGTGATCGCGCTCGTTGAACTCGAAGAAGGAGTGCGGATGCTCGGCGAGCTCCGCAACATTGACCCGGCGACCGTGGAGATCGGAATGCCCGTTCAAGCAACGTATATCGATTTTCCCGAAGGGTCTGCCGGTCCAGCATGGACGCTCTATGCGTGGGAGCCTGCGAAGTGAGCACACCCAGCATCGCCGTGGGTACCAAGCTGCCCGAACTCAAGCTCTACGGCGACCCGACATTCATCGTCTCGACGGCCATCGCAACGCGTGACTACCAGGATGTGCACCACGACCGAGACAAGGCGCAGGCCAAGGGGTCCAAGGACATCTTCGTCAACATCCTTACCGATACCGGTCTGGTGCAGCGCTACATCACCGACTGGGCCGGCCCCGCCGCTGTCATCAAGTCGATCGGCCTGCGACTGGGCGTGCCCTGGTATGCCTACGACACCGTGACGTTCAGTGGTGAGGTGACCGAGATCGTCGACGATGTGATAACCCTGAAAATCATCGGCAGCAACAGCCTTGGCGACCATGTGATCGCCAACGCGACCTTGGTCATCGGCCCGGTGCACGCGCGTTCGGCGCAGACGACCGGGGGTGCCCCGTGAACGACGGACTTTCCGGCAAGGCGGCGATCGTCGGTATCGGCGCCACAGAATTCTCCAAGAACTCCGGTAGGAGCGAACTGCGGCTCGCCGCCGAGGCAGTGCTTGACGCACTCGACGATGCGGGGCTGACCCCCGCAGACGTCGACGGCATGGTCACGTTCACGATGGATTCCAACACCGAGGTCGCCGTCGCCCGCGCTACCGGCATCGGGGAGTTGAAGTTCTTCTCCAAGATCCACCACGGGGGTGGGGCAGCCTGCGCGACGATTCAACAGGCCGCGATCGCGGTGGCAACCGGCGTGGCGGACTGCGTTGTGGCATACCGTGCGTTCAACGAACGCTCGGGGATGCGGTTCGGCCAGGTGCAAATGCGGCTGGTGGACAACGCCGATTCCACCGGCGTCGACAACTCCTTCTGCTATCCGCACGGCTTGTCGACGCCCGCCGCTCAGGTGGCGATGATCGCCCGGCGCTACATGCATTTATCCGGTGCCACGAGCAGGGACTTCGGTGTGGTTTCGGTGGCTGACCGCAAGCATGCGGCCAACAACCCAAAGGCGTACTTCTACGGTAAGCCGATCACCATCGAGGAACACCAGAACTCACGTTGGATCGCCGAACCGCTGCGGCTGCTCGACTGCTGCCAGGAGACTGACGGCGGTGTGGCGCTGGTCGTAACGACGCCCGAGCGAGCCAGGGATCTCAAGCACCGGCCGGCGATCGTGCAGGCCGCCTCTCAGGGGTCCAGCCCGGATCAATATTCGATGGTCAGCTACTACCGCCCGGAGCTGGGCCTGCCCGAGATGGGTTTGGTGGGTAGGCAACTCTGGCAACAGTCCGGTCTGCGACCCGCCGATATCCAGACCGCCATCCTCTATGACCACTTCACTCCGTTCACGTTGATCCAGCTCGAAGAGCTCGGCTTCTGCGGGCCCGGTGAGGCAAAGGACTATATCGCCGGCGGCGCGATCGAGATCGGCGGCAGATTGCCGATCAACACACACGGTGGCCAGTTGGGCGAGGCGTACGTCCATGGAATGAACGGAATCGCCGAAGGGGTGAGGCAGTTGCGCGGGACATCGGTGAACCCGGTGTCCGACGTGGAGCACGTGCTGGTGACCGCGGGGACTGGCGTGCCGACATCGGGGCTGATCCTGGGTTAGCCGGCGGTTGGTCCGGGACGCGCCCGCCAAAATCCGCGACAACGATCCGCGACGACTTAGAACACCAGAACCAGGTTGGCCGAGTTTTGTGCCGCCAACGGGCAGTCCGAAATTCTTGAGGCTTGCCGGAACTCAGCAAAGTTCAAAGTTTTGCCCTTCAGGACGCTGCCGATGGCGTAATTTGCCTCACAGCAGATTCACGCGAGATGCGATGAGGATAAATGGGCAAGCAGGGCCGGCTGCATTCTCCAATGCCGATACAGCGGTGCTAACTGGAAATCGGGGGCCTGGCGCATCACCGCACGGACTGATCCCCGTTGTTGATCTTCACGCTGCCGGTACGCAGCGATCCAACGAAACGAGAGGGCGCTGAGAATGGGCTTCACCAGGAGTATCGGTCGCATCGGCCCGTTGGCGGTGGCGCTGGGAGTGGGGCTCGCGGTGGCGAGCACGCCCGACGTCGCCTATGCGGAGCCATCAGATGTGGGTTCGTCGTCCCAGTCGGCGGGCGGGTCGTCGGCCACGACGGGGCCTTCAGGCGATGGTGATGGGGCGTCCTCGGGAGGGGCTGACGGCGCTGAATCGTCGGAGTCGGGTTCAGCCGAGGGGGTGTCGGGGTCCCTGGTTGATGGCGACCTCGCAGACCTTGATGCCGACCTTGACGCCGACCTTGCCGACCTTGATGCCGACCTTGATGCTGAGGCCGACGCCGAAGCTGAACTTGCCGACACCGACGCCGACGCCGGCGCCGGCGCCGACGCCGACGCCGACGCCGAAGCCGACGCCGAGGCCGAGGCCGAGGCTGAAGCCGAAGCCGCCGACGACGCCGACGCCGAAGTCCTTGATGCCGCCGGTGCCGAAGCCGTCGACGTCGTTGATGCCGCCGGTGAGGGCGAACCGGCCGGCCCGGCAAGTGAGGACGACGCTGAACCGGTCGCAGCTGAAGGGGACGCTGCGCCGGTAGGGGACCCCGCCACTGAGGTCACGGCACCAGCCGCGGAGTCGGCGGGCGGCGACTCGGCCACCGGGGCGGCAGCGGACGGGCCCGGGGGCGGAGACGCCGAGAGCCCCTCGACCGACTCGGAACCTGTTACTGAAGCCGACCAGGTCGCCGCGGCCTCAGTCGAGTCCCCCGTCGAATCTGATGGGCCGGCGGCCCTTGGCGTTGAGGCGGTTGCCGACACCGCCAACTCGTCTTCCCTCGTCGCACCGGCCTCGGCGCTCACCGCGGAGTCCGCTGCCGCCGTGAGTTCCCCGGCAAAGACGGCGCCGACACTCCAGGATGCGTTCGCCGGGGTGGTCAGGGCGACCGCGCAGGTGGTCGTCGACGTATTGGATTGGGTGCTGGCCGCCTCAGGGACCACCTACGAAGACTCAGAGCTGCCGTGGGGGCTGGTTCTGGTTGCCGGGTTGCGTCGCGAGATTGACCAGGCCTTCCTTGCCCCCTATCGGGCTTCCCAGCAGGCAAACGCCCAGCTCGCCGTTGCGCAGAGTCCGAACTTGTTGGTGAACCCGGGCGCCGAGGTGGGAGATGCGTCGCTGTCGGGCAACAGCGCGGTCTCGATCCCGGGCTGGAAGGTGACGGGCACTCCGACGGCGATCCCGTACGGGGCATTGCGCAACTCCTGGCCGCTAGGTCTCTCCTTCCCGCTGCCAAATCTGCCCTCCTTCATGGGCTACCCGAAAGCGCACAGCGGTCCGCCGGACGGCGGTGCGCAGATGTTCGGTGGTGGGAATGTGGCCGACTCCCAACTGACCCAAATCGTCGACCTCAGCGCCGCTGCCGCCGATATCGACGCCGGCGAGGTGACCTACAACCTCAGTGGCTGGCTGGGCGGTTGGCTGGCCAATTTGTCCTCCGCCTCGGTCAAGGTCGACTTCCTGGACGCCAACAAGACCTACCTCGACACCACGAGCATCGGGTCGGTCGGTGTTCTGGAACGCTTCTTCGGCACCAAGTTGTTGGAACGCGAGACGTCCGGGTCGGTCCCGACCGGCACTCGCTACGCACAGGTCGACGTCATTCTCGATCAGGTGAACATCTTCCCGCTGGGAATCAACGTCGACTACAACTCGGCCTTCGCCGACAACATCTCCTTCACCGTCAGCGCCGACCTTCCGGCCCCCCCGCCACCAACGCCGCTGGTGTCGACTGTCGGCGAGCTGGACCACGTCTTCATGGTGTACATGGAGAACAAGGGTTACGGCGACATTATCGGCAGCCCGAACGCGCCGTATCTCAACAGCCTGATCAACGCCTACGGGTTCGCTGACAACTACTACGGCCTGACCCACCCAAGCCTGCCGAACTACTACCCGGTCATCGGTGGAACGGACTACGGGTTGACCTATGAGTGCGAGGCAGTCTGCATCTTCGACCACGGAACAATCCTGACCGACAACATCGACGCCGCGGGGATGACCTGGCGGGGTTACGCGCAGAGTCAGCCCCCCGGACAACCCCTGGAGAATTCGGGCGACTACAGCGTCGCGCAGTTACCCTTCGTGGCGTTCGAGGGAATCGGTAACGATCAGGCCTACGCAGAGCAGCACCTGTTCCCGCTCGATCAGATGGCCATCGATTTCTCGTCCGCGGAGACGACCCCGGATTACGTGTGGTTCGCTGCCAACGAGAGCTTCAACGGGGAAGGTCCGATCGACTCCCTTTGGGACATAGTGCAATTCGGCATCAGCCAGCTGTCCCCCACCCACCAGTACAACGTTCCGGCACTGGACCAGTTCCTGTCCGAGACGGTGTCGGTCGTTCTGGATTCCGCCGTTTGGGCCGACCCGGCCGAAGAGTCCGTCTTGGTTGTGACCTTCGACGAGGACAACGACAACTTGTCGCTGGGATTCGGCGACGAGGGTAACCACATCGTGACGGTCGTCATCCCGTCGCCGGCAGCCGTCGCGGGCGGGATGCGGGGCGGCCACTTCATCGCCACCGAACAGTACGATCATTACAGCTTGCTGCGTATGATCGAGGACTCGCTGGGACTTCCGACACTGACCAATAACGACAAGTACGCCGTCCCGATGAACGAGTTCTGGGTGTAAGGCCTCAATAGCCCTGCCACTTAGCGACTTTCGGCCCCGCAGGGACGGTTCTGCAGACATTTAGGGCTATGATCACCCCATGTCTGACACCAAACTCGGCTGGGTCGCCCCTACCGCGCTCGTGATCGCCGTCGTCGCCGTGGCTCTCGCGGCCGTGGGGCTGGTGCGATCGTCCTCCTCGGGGAACGCTCCAACGGCCAGCGGCGAGGAGGCCAAGACAGCGGTCTGCGGGGCTTTCGGGATAGTGCGGAACGCGGTGTCCCTGCAGACCAACGCAGACCTCGGGAAGGATCGGGTGGCCACCCAGGCAGTGGCGGCCAACGCCCGGCTGGCTACTCTGGGCGGCGGCCAGTTCATGCTGGCCAGGTTGGACACCAATGAGGTCCCCTCCGACCTAGCCGACGCGGTGCGGTCGTTTGCGAACAACCTCGAATACATCGGGATGGGACAACTTGCCGGCGTGCCCGCCGAGGACCCGAACCAGATGACACGCCTGAACGATGCTCAGGCAGACGCCGAGCGCGTCGCGGAACTCTGCGAGTAGCCGACGCTCAACCCGGGACGAAGTCGACACCGGCCAGTGCCACGGCGTTGTCACGCTCGGGTATCTGCACGACGGCTTGGAAGCCGGCCTGAGGTTCATCGCTGTTCTTCCAGACACACACGTGCAGCGTCTCGCCGGGAAACACCACGCCGGCCATTCGGGCGCCGTAGGACCTGAGCCTGTGGACGTCGCCGTCGAGTAGGTGGTCCACCAACGCCTTGCACGTCATCCCGTAGGTGCACAGCCCGTGCAGGATCGGACGCGGAAAGCCGGCTGCGGCAGCGAAATCCGGATCCGAGTGCAGCGGATTGCGGTCACCGCACATGCGGTAGAGCAGCGCCTGCTGGGGCAACACCGGGATGGACAGTTCGAGGTCGGGTGCTCGATCGGGAGCCGATGAAGATCCAGACGGACCGCGCTCTCCGCCGAAGCCCCCCTCGCCGCGTGCGAAGATCGATCGCTTTTGGGTCCATAGCAACGTGCCGCCGGGATCGGTCACCGTCGTCTCCGACCAGATCACCGCAGCCTTGCCCTTGTCCCAGATCTCGGTGAACCTGGTGACCGCAGCGCCGGTGCCCGACGGTGGGATCGGCCCGGGCACGGTCACCGATTCGCTCGCGTGTAGCACCTTGCTCAGATCGATATCGATACCGGGGAAGCGCACTGCAGGCGGTTCGGTCATGTGGAAGCTCTGCGCGACGTTGCCGAAGGTCGGTAGCACCTGCGGGGTGGCGTCGGTCAGGTAGCGCAGTTCGCGCTTGTCCATCGGGTTGCCGCCCGCGCCCAGACCAAGGTGGTAGAGCTGAACATCGCTACTGTTCCAGGAGAATTCGACGGGATCGAGCTCAGCGCCGATAGCTTCGTCGAGGTTGATGGGCACCGCTCATTCCTTCCCGGTGCGGGCTGTGGCCGACGGGGTGGTTCCGGCGAGATGCAGTGCCGCAAGGTACCCGAACGTCATCGCCGGGCCGATGGTGCCGCCGGGGCCCGGATAGGTGTGGCCCATCACGGGTGCGCTGGCGTTGCCGGCGGCGTAGAGACCCTCGATGATCGAGCCGTCGTCGCGCAGGGCGCGGCCGTGCACATCAGTGACGACGCCGCCCTTGGTGCCCAGATCGCCTGGGACCATTTTCGCCGCGTAGAACGGCGGATGGCTGATCGCGCCGAGGTTTGGGTTGGGCTTGTTGGTGGGGTCGCCGTAGTAGCGATCGTAGGCGCTCTCTCCACGCCCGAAGTCTTCATCGACGCCGGAACGCGCGAAGCCGTTGAATCGCTCGATGGTCGCCTTGAGCGTGTCGGCGGGCAACCCGGTCTCAGCGGCGAGTTCGTCGAGGCTCGGCGCCGAGACGATCACACCTGAGTTCATCCACTTCTTCGGAATACGCTGGCCCGGTTGGAGTCCGGCGAAGATGTAGCGGTCGCGGTACTGCTGGTCGAACACCAGCCAGGCGGGGATGTTCTCACCGGGGCCGGGACCCAGTCCGTATTCTCCGCCGTACATGTGGTGGCATGCCTCGACGTAGGGCATTGATTCGTTCATGAAGCGTTTGCCGGTCATGTTGACGATGATCGAGCCGGGTGAGTTGCGCTCGGACAACGCGAACCACGGCGCATCGACCAGGGGCACCGTCGGACCCCACCATGCGTCTTCCATGACATCTAGTGCCGCACCCAACTTCTCGGCGGCCAGGATGCCGTCGCCGGTGTTGGCCTTGGCGCCGACCGTCCACGCCGTCGTGATCGGGGCTCGCTGGTACTTCACCCGCATCTGCTCGTTGTGTTCAAACCCCCCGCTACCGAGGATCACTCCACGACGGGCTCGAATGAGTTGTGGCTCAGCATTATCCGGCGCATC
>JAHZIT010000193.1 GCA_022601275.1 Actinomycetes bacterium | reverse complement strand
CACCCGGTGCCGGGTGGGATGGCTGGCGACCTGGGCGTAGGTGACGACGACGCCGTGGTACTCCGACGAGTTCTGCGAGTTGGAGTTGGAGAACTTCGGGTCGAGGGCGATGCCGAGCTGCGCGGCGGCCCGGGCCCACTGTGTCTTGAGGTGCTCGGTGGGGACAACGACGGTGACTGTCTCGATGGTGCCTTCGGCGAACAGCTCGGTGATGACCCGCAGCGCAAATGCCGTCTTGCCGGCGCCCGGGGTTGCCACCGCCAGAAAATCGCGCGGTCTGGCGGCGAGATATTTCACCAGCGCCCGTCGCTGCCAGCCCCGCAGAGCCTGGGTGCTGGGCGCTGCGTCAGCCCGCACCCGAAGCCTCCTCTCGACCGGAATGCAGTCTAGGGCAGGCGCTTCCGCGATCGCATATTGCTCCGGCGTGTCCGGCGCAGCGTGTCGGTTCGGCCCCCGGCGCCGGGCGTTCCTTGCACTCGCCCAGGCCGAGTGCTAAGAATGACGTTGGCACTCGCGACCGGCGAGTGCTAGGTCGGGACGGTGAGGCTTGGGTCCGCACCCGCGGGGCACACCCAGGCCGTCCGTCGCGGGCACTGCGCCCGACCAGCAAGACGTGCATCCCCAATCCGGAGGAAACACCTCGCAATGGCCAAGACAATTGCGTATGACGAAGAGGCCCGTCGCGGCCTCGAGCGGGGACTTAACGCCCTCGCCGACGCGGTAAAGGTGACGTTGGGACCCAAGGGTCGCAACGTCGTCCTAGAGAAGAAGTGGGGCGCTCCCACGATCACCAACGATGGCGTGTCCATCGCCAAGGAGATCGAGCTGGAGGACCCGTACGAGAAGATCGGCGCTGAGCTGGTCAAGGAAGTTGCCAAGAAGACGGATGACGTCGCTGGCGACGGCACCACCACGGCCACCGTGCTGGCCCAGGCGCTGGTCCGCGAGGGCCTGCGCAACGTTGCAGCGGGTGCCAACCCGCTCGGCCTCAAGCGCGGTATCGAGAAGGCCGTGGAGAAAGTCACCGAAGTTCTGCTCAAATCGGCCAAGGAGGTCGAGACCAAGGAGCAGATCGCTGCCACCGCGGCGATCTCGGCCGGCGACATCCAGATCGGTGAGCTCATCGCCGAGGCTATGGACAAGGTCGGCAACGAGGGTGTCATCACCGTCGAGGAGTCCAACACCTTCGGCCTGCAACTCGAGCTGACCGAGGGTATGCGCTTCGACAAGGGCTATATCTCGGGTTACTTCGTGACCGATGCCGAGCGTCAGGAAGCTGTGCTGGAGGATCCCTACATCCTGCTGGTCAGCTCCAAGGTGTCGACGGTCAAGGATCTGCTCCCGCTGCTGGAGAAGGTCATCCAGGCCGGCAAGCCGTTGCTGATCATCGCCGAGGACGTCGAGGGCGAGGCCCTGTCGACCCTGGTGGTCAACAAGATCCGCGGCACCTTCAAGTCCGTCGCCGTCAAGGCTCCGGGCTTCGGTGACCGACGCAAGGCCATGCTGCAGGACATCGCGATCCTCACAGGTGGTCAGGTCGTCAGCGAAGAGGTCGGTCTGTCCCTCGAGACCGCCGACATCGCGCTGCTGGGTCAGGCTCGTAAGGTCGTCGTGACCAAGGACGAGACCACGGTGATCGAGGGTGCCGGCGATGCCGACGCGATCCAGGGCCGGGTGGCTCAGATTCGCGCCGAGATCGAGAACAGCGACTCCGACTACGACCGCGAGAAGTTGCAGGAGCGTCTGGCCAAGCTGGCCGGCGGTGTTGCGGTGATCAAGGCCGGAGCTGCCACCGAGGTGGAGCTCAAGGAGCGCAAGCACCGCATCGAGGACGCCGTCCGCAATGCGAAGGCCGCCGTCGAGGAGGGCATCGTCGCCGGTGGCGGCGTGGCCCTGCTGCAATCGGCGCCGTCGCTGGACGAGCTGAAACTGGAGGGCGACGAGGCCACTGGTGCCAACATCGTCCGGGTCTCGCTGTCGGCCCCGCTCAAGCAGATCGCCCTCAACGGTGGTCTGGAGCCGGGTGTCGTCGCGGAGAAGGTGACGAACCTTCCCGCCGGTCACGGCCTGAACGCCGCGACCGTGGAGTACGAGGACCTGCTCAAGGCCGGCGTTGCCGACCCGGTGAAGGTCACCCGCTCGGCGCTGCAGAACGCAGCGTCCATCGCGGCGCTGTTCCTCACCACCGAGGCCGTAGTGGCCGACAAGCCGGAGAAGGCCGCCGCCGCACCCATGGGTGGCGACCCGACCGGTGGCATGGGTGGCATGGACTTCTAGTCCGAAGCTGCATTTCACGAACACGGGAAAGCCCGGCTCGCGCGCGAGCCGGGCTTTTTCGTGCGTGGGCGCTCAGCGGCGTGCGCGTCGGCGGGCGTGGCCGCTCAGCGGCGTGCGTGAAGTTATCGTCACGCTCGCGGCCCGCTGTGCCGATGGCTTCACGCTCGGGCGTGGGGAGGGCGCCCGTTGGCCAAGGGCAGCAGCTGGGCCGGGCTCGCAGCGATGAATCCGGGTCATACCGCCGGGCTGGCTTGGCGGCCCCTGATCAGCTTTCCGGGAAGGGAACCGGTGGGCACCCCGTTCTCGGCGATCACTTCGCCGGAGACGATGGTGGCGACGTAGCCGTCTGCGGTCTGGTCCAGCCGGCGGCCGCCCGCGGGCAGATCGTAGGCGATCACCGGCTTGTGCAGGGTCAGGGCGGCATGGTCGATGACGTTGAGGTCTGCCTTGTAGCCGACCGCGATGCGGCCACGGTCGGCAAGCCCCGCGACCCGGGCGGGCGCTGACGTCAGCTCGTACACCGCTTCGGCGACGGTCAGACGGCCCGATGCGCGATCCCTAGCCCAGTGCGCCAGCATGTAGGTCGGGAAGCTCGCGTCGCAGATCATCCCGTAATGCGCGCCGCCGTCGCCCAGTCCGAGTACCACGTCGTCGCGCCGGATCAACTCGGCGACGGTGTCCAGCGAGGCGTCGCGGAAGTTGGCCAGCGTGATGAGCAGCATCGCGTGACCGTCGTCGTCGAGCACCCGGTCGTACGCCTCTTCGAGCGGGCTCACCCCGCGAGCTTCGGCGCGCGCTGCGATGCTCTCGGAGGGTTCGGGCTCGTAGTTCGGCGGATCAGCCAGCGGGAACATCCAGTCCCAAGCCTGGGTGGCGAACATCAACGGATGTCCGTCGCTGGCCGGCTCATCGGCCAGGATGCGTTTCCGCACCTCCGGTTTCCGCATCTCTGCGACGCGCTCACCCAATGGCAGGTGGGCGATCTCCCGGTAGCTCGGGTAGAGCACGAAAGGGTTGCCGGACAGCTCGAGGCCGATCACCAGGCCGATGGGGCGCGGGAAGACCTGCGCGGTCACGCGGGGCCCGGATGCTCCGGCATCGCGATTAGCCTTCTCGACCATGCCGAGCGCGTCGGCATAGAAGGGTTCGCCGGCGTTGCCGACCGCAAGGGTGAACGTTACCGGCAAGCCAACGTCCTCGGCGACGTCGAACACCGTCTTCAATGCGGGTTCGTAGTCACCGGCGACGAGGTCGGGTACGAACTGAAGCAAGCCGCCGCCACTGTCCCTGATGCCCTGGGCGATCGCCTCGAATTCCGCGTGGGCGGCGCCGTAACTCGGTATCGGGTGGCCACTTTCGCTCTTGTGCAAGGTCAGCTGGGAGGATGCGAAGCCCAGCGCACCGACCTGTATCGCCTCGGCGGCGAGTTTGCGCATGAGTGCCAGATCCTCCGCCGTAGCGGGTTCCCGCTCGACGCCCCGCCGACCCATCACGTACACGCGCAGCGGCGAGTGCGGCAGGAAGGCCGCGACGTCGATATCCCTCGAGCGGCCGTCGAGTTCGTCGAGGAACTCGGGGAACGTCTCCCAGGTCCACGGGAGGCCGTCGACCATGACGACGCCGGGGATGTCCTCGACACCGGCCATCACATCGACGAGCGTGTCGTGGTCCTGGGCCCGGCACGGCGCGAAGCCGACACCGCAATTTCCCATCACCGCCGTCGTCACGCCATGCGCCGACGACGGGGTCATCCGGTCCGACCAGATGGCCTGACCGTCGTAGTGGGTGTGCAGGTCGACGAAGCCGGGTGTGACGAGCAGGCCGGTCGCGTCGATTTCGCGGGCTCCCGCCGCGTCCAGAGCCCGGTCGGCGGTGCCGATGGCTGGGTCTGCACCGACGACGGCGGTGATGACGCCGTCGCGTACGGCCACGTCGCCGACGAACGGCTCGCCACCAAGACCGTCGACGATGGTTCCGCCACGAATGACGAGTTCGAATGTCATGACCCAAATGTACGGTGAAGTCATGATCGACGGATTCGGAAACAACGGTGCCGGACCACATGGCTGACGCCGCCACCTCCGCGGCCCACGAGTTGCTCCGCGACTCCTTCACCCGCCTGATCGAGCACGTGGACGACCTGACCGACGGGCTCACCGAAGCCGTTGCCCACTATCGGCCGACGCCGGAGGCCAACACGATCGCTTGGTTGATCTGGCACAGCGCCCGCATCCAGGACGCGCAATTGTGCGACATCGCAGGCATCGAGCAGGTGTGGTTTCGGGACGGCTGGGTGGACCGGTTCGCCCTCGATCTGCCGCGCGACGCGCATGGCTACGGGCACACTCCCGAAGAGGTGGCCAAGGTGCGCGCATCAGGGCAGCTGCTTGGCGGTTACTACCACGCCGTGCACAAGGTGTCGCTGGAGTACATCGCCTCGATATCGCCCGACGAACTGGCCCGGGTCGTCGACGAGCGGTGGACCCCACCGGTGACCGCAAGCGCGCGGCTCGTCAGCATCATCGACGATGCGGCGCAGCACCTCGGTCAAGCGGCCTACCTCCGGGGCATCGCGGGCTGAGGAAGTCCCGAGCCATCAAACTTGACACGTGTCAACCCCGCTTCGACCTGGATCGCTGGAGTGGCTAGCATGGACTGATGACTGCGACGCCCGATGTGGAACTGCCCAGTCCGTTCACGGGCACCGGCACCATCAAGAACCCGGCGACGGGGTCGATTGCCGGCGAAGTGCGCTGGACGGATCCCGCCGACGTGCCCCACATCGCGGCTGGTCTGCGCACCGCGCAGCAGGAATGGGAGGCGCGCGGCCCGAAAGGGCGGGCGAAGGTCCTGGCCCGTTACACGGTGTGGCTCGGCGAGCATCGCGCCGAGATCGAGCAACTGTTGATCGAGGAGACCGGCAAGTCCGCGGTGGATGCCGCCCAGGAAGTGCCGCTGATCATCATGATCGCCTCGTACTACATCAAGACGATGGAGAAGTTGCTTGCGCCGGAGTCCCGCCCGGCGTCGCTGCCGTTCCTGGCGATCAAGAAGATCGCCGTGCACTACCGTCCTCGCGCGGTCACCGGCATCATCGCGCCGTGGAACTACCCGGTCGCCAACGCGCTGATGGATGCTATCGCCGCGCTCGCCGCAGGCTGCGCGGTGCTTTTGAAGCCGTCCGAGCGCACACCGCTGACTGCGGAACTGCTCGTGCGCGGTTGGCTGGACTCGGGTGGGCCTGAGGTGTTGGCCCTGGTCCAGGGTGCCCGCGAGGCATCTGAGGCGGTTATCGACAACTCAGACTTCATCCAGTTCACCGGATCGAGCGCGACCGGTGTCAAAGTGATGGAGCGCGCCGCGCGGCGGCTGACTCCGGTGAGCCTGGAACTGGGCGGCAAAGACCCGATGATCGTGCTGGAGGACGCCGACATCGACCTGGCCGCGCACGCCGCTGTGTGGGGCGCGATGTTCAATGCCGGGCAGACCTGTGTGTCGGTCGAGCGGGTCTATGTGCTCGAGTCGGTGTACGACCAATTCGTCGCGGCGGTGGTGCGCGACGTGGAGAAGCTGAAGAACGGCGCGGGCGAGGGCTACGACTTCGGCGCGCTGATCGACGGCCGTCAGGTGGCGGTCACCGAGCGCCACGTCCGCGAGGCACTGGCCGCGGGCGCGAAGGCACTGACCGGTGGCGAACGTCCTGCCGATGCAGGCAATTTCTACCCGCCCACCGTGCTGGTCGACGTGGATCATTCGATGTCGTGCATGACCGAGGAGACGTTCGGCCCGACGTTGCCGATCATGAAGGTGGCCACCGTCGATGAAGCCATCCGGTTGGCCAACGACAGTCAGTACGGACTGTCGGCCGCGGTGTTTTCCCGCGATGTGGAGCGCGCGAAAGCCGTTGCAGTGCAGTTGGAGTGCGGCGCTGTCAACATCAACGACGTCATCTCCAACCTGATGTGCACGACCGCGCCGATGGGTGGCTGGAAGAACTCGGGCTTGGGCGTGCGTTTCGGCGGTGCCGAGGGTCTGCGCAAGTTCTGTCGTCAGGAAGTGATCGTGACACCGCGCAGCAATGTTGGAGCCGGCGGCAACTACTACAACAATTCCCACAAGGCGCTCAGCCGGATGAACAAGCTGATGACAAAGCTTGCCTTGATCGGCCCCCGGCGCGGGGCGAAGTAGTCCGGCCGGCCGGTTGAGTTGAGGTCGGCCGCGCGTCCGGCAAGGAGGACCTTTGCGGTTTCTGGTTGCCATGCTGCTCTGGCTCGTCACGACAGTTGCGCTGGCGATTGCGATACCCGCGCTCTGGGCGCAACTGACCATCGT
>JAHZIT010000192.1 GCA_022601275.1 Actinomycetes bacterium | reverse complement strand
GCCTCGCACCCGACCAGGGCCAGCACGCCGACAATAACGGCTGCGGCTGTCCTGACCAGCCTCCGCGGGTGCCGTTGCATCGGTTAGCCTCCAGTGAGTGCTAGGTCTGCGTTGTCAATCTCAAAGGTTGGCGAACGCTGTGTAACCCGATAGTCAGCGTAGTCCGTGGCAGCCGCCCGCGAACCCCCTGAGCCGCGAAAGTTCGACGTCGCAGTCACAACTCCGGAGCGCTGCGCCGTGGGTACCGGATTTCGAGGAATCGGACTCCATCTGGCACAATTGAGCAGTTGTCTGTGCACGGCCGGAAACGCCGCACGACTCGCCCCAGACGCCCGAATCACAGATACCGGCTCTGCATGCGCCCTCGCGGTGCTTGCCAGCTGCCGCGAACAGCAAGGAAGTGTCACCGATGAACACGCTTGATTTCATCGACCAGACGTCGTTGCGCGATGATGTCCCGGACTTCAGCGCCGGAGACACCGTGAACGTTCACGTCAAGGTCATCGAGGGCTCCAAGGAGCGAATTCAGGTCTTCAAGGGTGTGGTGATCCGGCGACAGGGCGGTGGGGTCCGCGAGACATTCACCGTGCGCAAGGAGAGCTATGGCGTCGGTGTCGAGCGCACCTTTCCGGTGCACTCGCCCAATGTCGACCACATCGACATCGTTACCCGCGGTGACGTCCGCCGCGCCAAGCTCTACTACCTACGGGAGCTGCGCGGTAAAAAGGCGAAGATCAAGGAAAAGCGCTGACCTCCGAGGTCGGGTCGCGGTCCTCCGCACGCTGGCTACGCTGATCTCGTGACCGGACCCACAGAAGGCCCAGAAGGCCCAGAACGCCGCTCGGCATCCGGCGACTCTTCGCCTTCCGAGCGGCCGCTTGAGAGCACCGACACCGATAGCCCGGCCGGCGGAGCTGCTTCCGGCACCTCAGCGTCCGACCCCGCGGCTTCCGGCACCGAAGTCGCGGACACCGACGAAGATCAGGAGCCGGGCAAGAAGAAACGCGGCGCGGTCCGTGAGGCCGCGATTCTTATCACCGTTGCCCTGGTCATCTATTACGTGACGCTCACGTTCATCGCGCGGCCGTACCTGATTCCGTCCGAGTCGATGGAACCTACGTTGCACGGATGCAACGGCTGTGTCGGCGATCGCATCATGGTCGACAAAGTCACCTATCGGTTTACCTCTCCTGAGCCCGGTGACGTGGTGGTTTTCAAAGGTCCGCCGAATTGGAGCATCGGGTACAAGTCGATCCGCTCGGACAACCCCGCCATCAGGTGGGTGCAGAACGCGCTGTCGTTCGTCGGATTCGTCCCCCCTGATGAGAATGACCTGGTGAAGCGCATCATCGCGGTCGGGGGCCAGACGGTTCAGTGCCGTGCGGATACCGGCCTCACCGTTAATGGAAAACCGGTGGACGAGCCTTACCTCAATGCGGACACGATGATGGCCGACCCCGCGGTGTACCCGTGCCTGGGTAATGAGTTCGGTCCGGTCAAGGTGCCTGAGGATCGGGTCTGGGTGATGGGCGACAACCGCACCCACTCGGCGGATTCCCGCAGCCATTGCAGCAACCTGCCCGAGGACGCTCAACGGGGTCTGCTGTGTACCGGTGATCCAGTCGCCGGGACGATTCCGGTGGAGAACGTCATTGGAAAGGCTCGGTTCATCGCTTGGCCGCCATCGCGGTGGGGCGGCGTGAGCTCGGTGGATCCGCAGAGTTAACAGGAGGCGCTGACACTTGCCCGCAGCGTGGCCGCCCAGGGTGGTGATTCGCAGATCTTCGGGACTGCGCACGCTGGAATCCGCTTTGTATCGCGCCGGTCTGGGCCCGGTGGCCGGCGTCGACGAAGTAGGTCGGGGGGCATGCGCCGGGCCTCTGGTGGTGGCGGCGTGTGTGCTCGGTCCCAACCGGATGGAAAGTCTGGCGGCGCTTGATGATTCCAAAAGGCTGAACAAGAACGAACGAGAGCGGCTGTACCCGCTGATCCGACGGTATGCACTCGCCCACCACGTGCTGTTCATCCCGTCGGTCGAGGTCGATCGCCGGGGGGTTCACGTCGCCAACATCGAGGGTATGCGGCGAGCCGTGGCCGGCCTGCCGATGCGGCCCGGGTATGTGTTGTCCGACGGGTTCCGGGTGCCGGGCCTGCCGATGCCGTCGCTGCCCGTGGTGGGCGGTGATGCCGCGGCGGCATGCATCGCGGCGGCCAGTGTGCTGGCCAAAGTCAGCCGGGATCGGCTGATGGTCGCGATGGAGGACGACCACCCCGGTTACGGCTTCGCTGACCACAAGGGCTACAGCACTCGTGCCCATAGCCTTGCGTTGGCCCGCCTCGGACCGTCTCGCCAGCACCGGTACTCGTTCATCAACGTGCGTCGTTTGGTGGAAGGGGAGCCCGGAGAGGATGCAGAACTCACGTGCGGAAAGATTGGGCCATCGGGCCCGATGGACTCCGACCAATATGAAGGACAGCTGAGCCGATGAGTGCCGAAGATCTCGAGAAGTACGAAACGGAGATGGAGCTCTCGCTCTACCGCGAGTACAAGGACATCGTCGGGCAGTTCAGCTACGTGGTGGAGACGGAGCGACGCTTCTACCTGGCCAACAAGGTAGAGATGGTGCCCCACAACGCCGACGGCGAGGTCTACTTCGAACTGCGCTTGGCCGACGCGTGGGTGTGGGACATGTATCGGCCCGCCCGCTTCGTCAAGCAGGTCCGGGTGATCACGTTCAAGGACGTCAACATCGAAGAGGTCGAAAAGCCCGAGCTGCGGCTGCCCGAGTAGTCACCCCGGGTGATCTGGATGCAGTTGGTCACCCTGGGGTTGGCCAAGTGCACCCAAATCGCGCGTAAGGAGAGCCGATGACCGTCCGACCCGACCCGACCACACCGCTCGCCGGAGTGCGGGTCGTCGAGATCTCCAGCTTCGTCGCCGTTCCGCTGGCAGGGATGACGTTGGCCCAGCTCGGTGCCGAGGTCATCCGGGTGGACCCCATCGGTGGCGCGGCTGACTACCACCGTTGGCCAGTCACCGACCAAGGCGAGAGCATCTACTGGGCGGGCCTGAACAAGGGCAAACGATCGCTGGCCGTTGACATGCGTTCCGGGCAGGGCCGGGAGCTGGTCGCTCGTCTGATCGCCGACAGTGGCGTATTCATAACCAATGTCATTGGCCGACAGTGGCATTCCTACGAGGAGCTATCCCGAACCCGGTCGGACCTGATCCACTTGGAGGTGTCGGGTCGCGTGGACGGCGGTACCGGCGTCGATTACACAGTCAACGCCGCGATCGGGTTTCCACTGGTCACTGGGCCGCCTGAGTTCACCGAGCCGGTCAACCATGTGCTGCCGGCCTGGGACGTCACCTGCGGGATTTATGTAGCACTCGCGGTGACCACCGCGCTGCGGCACCGCGATGCGACCGGCCTCGGCCAGCACATCAGCATCCCATTAGAGAACGTGGCGCTGGCCACGGCGGGAAACCTGAGCCTGCTCACCGAGGCCATGGTCAATGGCGCCTCGCGGCAGCGTATCGGCAATGCCGTGTACGGCACCTATGGCCAGGACTTTGTCAGCGCCGACGGTGTCGCGTTCATGATCGTCGTGCTGACCGGCCGCCACTTCCGCGACCTGACTGCTTTGACCAGAACGACAGATGCTGTTGCAGCACTGGCTGATTCACTGGGTGCTGACTTCAGCGACGAGGGCCAGCGCTATCGCCATCGCGACGCGTTGAGTGCGATGTTCGCAGATTGGTTCGCAGCTCACACCGGGGAAGAGATCGTTGCCGGTCTCTCGTCGACGTCGGTGCTGTGGGAGCGATACCAGACCTTCGCCGAGACCGCCGCCGCCGAGAGGGTCACTGCTAACCCAATGTTCGCCGAGCTCGATCAACCGCGGGTGGGGCGCTACCTTGCGCCCGGACTGCCCATGTCGATCGACGGCGCCTACCCACAGCCGGTTTCTGCACCCGCGCTCGGCGATGACACCACAGCTGTGCTGGCCGAATGGTTGTCTCTTCCCGTCGACGAGATCGATGGACTGATCAATTCGGGCGTCGTGGCATGAGCACGCTGCTCGGTCTCCTCGATGTGACCGCTGGACCGGCGGGCACCTGGCAGGGACGTGGCAGCGGACCGGCGGGCAAGCGCGCGTACGGCGGCCAGTTGATGGCCCAGGCTCTGGCCGCCGGCTCCCGCACGGTGGAGGTAGCCAAGGCGCCGTCGAATATGCATCTACAGTTCCTGCGAGGGGGTGACGCCGGGCAGGCTATCGACTATCGGGTGGAGCGGGTGTTCGACGGCCGTACGTCCGCATCCCGGAGAGTTGACGCCATCCAGGGCGAACGCCTGCTCGCCACGGCGACAATCTCTTTCGCCGCCGCATTGGCCGGGCCTGAGCATGGATGCCGACGCTCGATGCCGGACGAACCGGAGGTCTTCGCCCGCACCGGTCCCGCTGGTCCCGCGCCATCGATGCCACTTGGCGAACTCGACATCAGGATCGCCGACGAGGGGGCCGGCGAGGAGTTCGTGCGGAGGATGTGGTGGCGGGCGACCGTGGATCTTCCCGACGATGCGCTGCTGCATACGTTCATAGCCGTGTATGTCACCGACGTGTACCTGATTGATCCGGCACTGCAGGTGCATGGGTGCTCGATGCGGTCGCGAGACTATCGCAGCGGCACCACGGAGTCCTCGATGTGGTTCCACCGTGCCGTGCGTGCCGATCAGTGGAATCTGCTTGAGTGCCGCTCACCGGCGGCAGCGAGGGGCCGCGGTGTGGTCACCGCCAGCTTGATTCGCCACGACGGCATCGTCGCCGCGACCCTGGCCCAGGAGGGGCTCATCGCAGAGCGGGAGCCTGCTCCGAAACCTCCCGGCTGATCTTGCGTTCGCGAAACTGGTTGCGCAGCACGGTCAACGCCGTGTTCAACGCCGTGGTCAACGCCACGCCGACCGCGATCGATGCAGCCATGCCGGCGAGCCGGTGATCGCCGAACAGCGGATACACCTGGTAGTGGGTGAGATAGGTGTACAGCGAGGCCTCGGCAACCACACCGGCCATCGCCGCAAGCACTGACGGGACCCGCACCGCCGGCAGCCAGATCAGCAGGGCGAAGCCGGCGAGTACCAGGGTCTCGCGCAGGGTGCTGCCGAAGTAACCGGGTAGACCAACGATCAACACCGCGGTGACCAGAGCGCGCTGCTGGAGCGTCGTTGCTTTTGCTGCCGCCCACCCCGCCGCGAAGAACCAGAAAGTAAGCATCGTGAACCATGCGTCGCGACCCAGATCAAGCCCGAGCGCGTCGAATCGCAGCGCCAAGCCGAACATGGCCAAGGCCATGGCCAGGCCGAACGAATGGCGCCGCTCGAAGCGGTCCACGGCGGGCAGCCAGAACAGTGCCGCCAATGCGACCAACGTCCACACCAGCACCTCGACAAACCACAACCGTCCCGCGGTCATACTGTCGTGCGGTCCGAGAAACTTGTTGGCCAGCAACAGGTTCGTCAGGTGGTAATCCTCGCTCAGGGTCAGCGCAATCGCGATCCACACGATTGAGGGAATTGCGACCCATCCGATGGTGTTGCGCAGGTGGCGGATTCGCACGGGCCTGGGTATCGGGGTGAGGCAGAAGCGGCCGAAGTTGTATCCAGCGACGCCCAGCAGGACGTGTGCGCCACCCCACAATTCGAACACGCCGGCATGCGAGCCGACGATGAGTGCAATCGCCGCCGCGCGTAACGCCACGCTGGTTTCCAAGGTGCTGCAATATGATCGCCGCCACCGGTTGGGCGGCGCGGACATCTGCTCGAGTGCCTGCAAGGGCAGCCGCTGCCAGTCCACTGGAAGTCGGCCGAGGGCGCGCTCGAGCCGAACCGACATCGTGACGTAAGAAAGCGAGTTGCCGCCAAGGTCGACGAAGCTGGAATCGCCGTCGACAGCGGCAATGTCGAGTTGCAGTACGTCGGCGAACAGCTGCCGGAGACCCGGACCGTCCTGCGGCGCGGTGTTGCTCGCGGCGGCGAGTGCGCGCGCGGCCTGATAGTCGGGCTTACCCGTGGGCAGCGCGGGCAGATCCCCGACACAGACGGCGTCGATGGCCGCAGGCGGGATCCCGGCGGCGAGCCCTGTCAGGCGCTTGAGGTCCCGTGGCTCGTGCTGTCCGGCAGCCACCACCGCGAGGCGTTGGCCGTTGTCGGTGCACAGCGCAGACACGCCGTCGTCCCGCAGTGCGGACTCAATCCGCTGCAGATCGATCCGCAGACCGTACATCTTCACGAAACGGTTCTTGCGACCGATGATTTCGTAGATGCCATCGTCGCCCCGCCGGGCGATGTCACCGGTGTGCAGTGCGTCGACCGCGGCGCCTGCTGCCAGGTCCTCTGGGCCGTGCGCGTAACCCATCATGACGTTGGGTCCGCGGTACACGAGCTCTCCGGCGTCGTCGCCGCTCCATTCCTCGAGCGGTTCGATGGAAAACGATCCGCCAGGGATGGGGCGCCCGATCGCTTGGGGTCGGGTACGAGCGAGGTTGGGCGGTAGGTAGGCCATTCGGGCCGTCGCCTCAGTGGCCCCGTACATCACGAAAAGCTGCCAGCCCTGCCTGTCTGCCAGGGCGGCGAATCTGCGGACCCGGTCGGGTTGCATACGCCCGCCCGCCTGCGTGAGATACCGCAGGCGGGGGAGATCCATCGAGGCGAAGCCGACCCGCTCGAGCAATTCGAATGTGTACGGAACCCCTGCCAGCGTCGTGCCGCGGCGGTAGTTGAAGAGATCCCAAAACTGGGCGTCGGCTACTGAGCGCTCGGTCAGGATCAGCGCGGCACCGACGAGAAGATGGCTATGGATAACCGAAAGGCCGTAGCAGTAGGACATCGGCAATGTGGTTGCCGCCCTGTCGGATCGGCGAATGCCCAGGTATTCGGCGATTGCCGCCGCATTGGCGACCAGGTTCGCGTGGGACAGCTTGACCAACTTCGGCGATCCGGTGCTTCCCGAGGTCGATAGTAGGAGCGCAAGGTCGTCATGCAGCAGGTGGTCGCTGCCCGGCTGAGGATGTACGCCGGTCGCGTCGATCACGACGTCCGGCCGATAGGTGGCGAGGATATCGCTGTGGTCGCGGCCAGCGGGTGCCGGTAAGACGACATGGTCGCCGGCCAGCGCACCGAGGTAATGCACCAGCGTGTCGATGTCGTTGCGGGTTTCCAGAAGGATCAGGCGGCGCCGCTCACCCAGTCCACGAGCGACGGCATGGACCCGCTCGGCGAGCGCGAGGTAGCTGATCTGTCGCGACTCGGTGAGAATCGCGATGTCGTTACCGTGCCCGCGCAGGTGATCGACGAGCAGGCTGGGATTCGGCCCTTGTCGCATCCCACTGAGTCCTTTCCGCAGCTGGTGCGAACACCTTAGCTGAGGCTTACCAAAGTGAGGATGCCGATAGCTTGCTTGGTGGCCTCGCCGGAGGACGCCACCCAGCGGCCATCCCTATCAGCACCCGCTATCACCACCCGCTATCAGCACCGCGTTGCGCCGTCTCGGCTGGATCTGCGGGGCACACGTGCCGACGTTCTGTTGACCGCTATGGGCGCCAAGGGGCCACCGGGGTGCCCTTCGGTGCACCGTGTCACGCGATGCGGGGCGGGCGAAGATCAGCCGAAGCGGTCGATGATCGCTTCGGCGATCCGGTCCGGTCCGTCTTCTTGGATGTAGTGGCTGGCATCTGGCAATTCGACCAGGACGTTATCGGGGAACGTGGCCTGCATTCGCGGAATCATCTGCGCGGCCTTGAAGGCGAAGTCCTTCATACCCCAGACCAACAGTGCGGGCTTGCCCCCCAGGGCCGCGGGCACGTCCCGCGCCAGGTGCTCCAGCAGGGGGCGGGCTGCCAGTATCTGCTTGGGCAATTCGGCTACGGCCTTTCGCGCCTCCGGTGTTGGTTGGACGGCGCGGTAATGCGTCATCTCCAGCGGGGTCAACGTCGTGCTGGTCGCCAGCGGGATGAGACGCTCGACGAAAAAATTCCTGTTCAGGATCGCGTTCTGCATGGGGCGGCTGGACATCGCCTTGCTGAACAGTTTCATTCGCAACGTGTCCGCGGGCCAGAACCACGTGTTGCCCAGCACGATTCCGCGCACTCGAGCTGACCGCGCAATGTCGACGGCCAGGCTGACCGGCCCACCCCAGTCCTGCCCCATGGACAGGTAGTTTTCCAGCCCGAGGGCGTCGACGAGCTCGCCGACGACCCGGGCGTGCTCTTCGACGGTGTAGCCAAATCCGGTTGGGTGATCGGATAATCCGAAGCCGAGGTAGTCGGGGGCAATACACCTGAAGCGGTCTCGCAGTCCGGTGATGACGTCCCGGTACAGGAAGCTCCAGGTCGGGTTGCCGTGGCAGAGAAGAATAGGTGGTCCGCTGCCTTCATCGATGTAGTGAACCCGGCCCCGCGAACTATCGAACCAACGAGAGGTGAAGGGATAGAGGTCGCGGTCCGGTGTGAAATCTATGCGCATTGGCTGGCTCCAGTGCTCACGTTGATTGCCGATGGTGTGCGTTTTGACCCTAGGGCTTCGCGAGGCCTCGCACTGCGCGAGGTGCCGGGCATGCCGCGGCGGATGCTCTGTCGTGCGAGCGGCAACCTGGGGATGAATCCGCGGTTGGGGACAGACTGGCGGTGGCGGGCGGATCTGTCGGAGGGTCGCCGCAAAGTCGCCGGTATGACGAGAACAGAGAGCCGCGCTGAGATCGGGGCGCTGGGTGAGCAGCTAGCTGTCGACCATCTGCGGCAGATCGGGTCGCGGGTACTCACTCGCAACTG
>JAHZIT010000191.1 GCA_022601275.1 Actinomycetes bacterium | reverse complement strand
GCGACATTACGCAGGCCGGCCTTGACCATCGCCTGGGCCAATACGGTGGCAGTGGTCGTGCCGTCGCCAGCGACGTCGTTGGTCTTGGTCGCCACCGACTTCACCAGTTGGGCACCGAGGTTCTCGAATGGATCCTCGAGGTCGATCTCGCGGGCGATGGTCACCCCATCGTTGGTCACTGTCGGTCCGCCGAACGCTTTGGCGAGCACGACATGGCGACCGCGCGGTCCCAGTGTCACCTTTACCGCGTCGGAGAGCTTGTCGACGCCGGCCTCCATGGCGCGGCGTGCGGTTTCGTTGAACTCAATCTGCTTGCTCATAGGTTTCTTTCCCTAAAGACGGGTATGACGTGTACCGCCCCGGACATCACCCGCATGCGGGAACGTCCGGGGCGGAACACGATTCGCTTACTTGGAGACGACAGCCAGCACGTCACGGGCCGACAGGATCAGGTACTCCTCGTTGTTGTACTTGATCTCGGTGCCGCCGTACTTGCTGTAGATGACCACGTCGCCCTCCGACACATCCAGAGGAATCCGCTTGTCGCCGTCCTCATCCCAGCGGCCGGGGCCAACTGCGACGACGGTGCCTTCCTGCGGCTTCTCCTTGGCGGTGTCGGGGATGACCAGACCGGAAGCGGTCGTGGTCTCGGCCTCGTTGGCCTGTACGAGGATCTTGTCCTCGAGTGGCTTGATGTTCACGCTCGCCACGATGGAGCCCCTTCACTGATGTTGATGGATGTACTCGGCGGCCGGTGACCGCCCTCGCGCCGTCGTCGCGGGTGCCGACACGGGTTTGGACCGACTGCCACCTAGCACTCTATACGCGCGAGTGCTAGCACTCAAGGTGGGGGTGCGCTGAGGTGCTTGCTCGGATTCCGGCCGGCACTGCCACAGACGTCGTTGTTCATCTCCACAGGCTCCGGCAACTGCAGCTGGGCTCGAACACGCTCACACCACCTGACCTGTGACTACCGGCAGACCCGGATCGCTCGCTACGTCGAGTGGGGAGGCCGCCGCTCCGGCGGCGATCAGGTGCGCAGCAAAGGACGCGATCATGGCGCCGTTGTCGGTGCACAGCCGCGGCCGCGGGATCCGCAGGGTCAATCCCGCCGCGGCGCACCGCTGGGCCGCCAGTTCCCGAAGCCGTGAGTTCGCCGCGACCCCGCCAGCGATGAGCAGGGTCGACACCCCAAGCTCTTCGGCCGCGCGCACCGCCTTGGACGTCAGCACGTCTGCCACTGCTTCCTGGAATCCCGCTGCGACGTCGGCCTGGGACGCTTCCGGATGACGTTCGACGTAGCGGGCCACGGCAGTCTTGAGACCCGAGAAACTGAACGAATACCGATCGTCGCGTGGCCCGGTCATGCCCCGGGGGAACACGATCGCGTCGGGATCTCCGGTGCGCGCGAGCTCGTCGAGCACCCTGCCACCGGGGTACCCCAGCCCCAGCAGCCGCGCCACCTTGTCGTACGCCTCACCAGCGGCATCGTCAACAGTGGAACCCAGTTCGAGGATAGGCTCGCCCAGCGAACGCACATGCAGCAGGTTGGTGTGTCCCCCCGATACGAGCAGACCGATGCTCTCGGGCAGCCGACCGTGGTCGAAGACATCGGCGGCCAGGTGCCCACCCAGATGGTTGACGGCGTAGAACGGCAGCTCCCATGCCGCCGAATATGCCTTTGCCGCAGCAACTCCGACCAACAGCGCCCCGGCCAGACCGGGGCCGATGGTTGCGGCGACGACATCGGGTTTGTCGATGCCTGCGACCTGTAAGGCACGACGCATCGTCGGGCCCAGCGCCTCCAGGTGCGCCCGGGACGCGATCTCCGGGACGACGCCGCCGAAGCGGGCGTGCTCGTCGACACTGGACGCGACCTCGTCGGCGATCAGCGAGACCGTGCCATCGGCACCGAGCTGCGCTATGCCGACACCTGTCTCGTCGCAGGAACTCTCGATGGCCAGAACGATCATCGCCGCTCCCGTTTCATCGTGTAGGCGTCGGCACGGCTGACGCGGTAGTACCGCTTGCGTATGCCCACCCTGGTGAAGCCTTCGCTTTCGTACAGGGCGATGGCCGCCGCGTTGTCCGTCCGAACCTCAAGGAAAATCGTTCCACCACGGGCGAATTCGATTAGCCGCGCGAGCAGCTGCCTGCCGATGCCGCGGCCCTGGTGTGCGGGGTCGACGCCGATAGTGTGAATCTCGTACTCGAAAGGCCGGATCCGGCCCAGCCGGGCGATCCCGGCATAGCCCACCAGCTTGTCGTCGACGCGTGCAGCCTCATAGTGATTGTGTTTGACAGCGAGCTCGGCCAGGAATGCTCGTGCCGGCCACGGATCGTCACCGTCGAACAGCTGGGCTTCAAGTTCAGCGCAGCGTTCCGCATCGCCGGGCTCAAGCGCGCCGTACTGGATGCTTATCGGGGTGCTCATCGCTGTACCGCCTGCGGTTGAGCATCGGGCCGGCGCAAATACAGCGGGACCAGTGGATCGGGATCTGTGGTCCAATCCAGCACAGCGCGAACGAGACCCAAAGCGCCCGGATAGGCCTGCCGCAGCCGCGGAAGATCGAACAACACCGTGTACTCGGGTGAACCCGCGACCGCGTCGGCGCCGCCGGGCACGTCGGCGGCCGCGTTCACCGCCGGTCCGTCGACACGCACGCCGTCGCGGTATCGCGCCCAGTACACCTCGCGGCGTCGCGCATCGGTCACCACCAACACTTCCCCGGCAGTGCCGAAGGCAATCGCGTCGAGGCTGCACACCCCACGCACGGGGACGCCGAGGGCATGTCCGACCGCGGCCGCCGTCGCCATACCCACCCGAAGCCCGGTGAACGGGCCGGGGCCACAACCCACGACAACGGCGTCAAGCCGATCGCCTGCCACCTCGGCTTCACTCAGCGCACCAACGATATTGGGGGTAAGCCGCTCGGCGTGCGCGCGGGGGTCGATGGTCACCTGCTCGGCGAGAACCTCGGCGGCCTCGCCGGCGAGCCGGACGACGCCCGCCGTAACCGCGGGTGTGGCGGTGTCGATCGCCAGCAGCAGCCTGGTCACGGCCGGCTCCACCGCCAGCCCGCGGTGCGGACATCGGAGTCCGGGGCGCGATCCAACCGGATGTCGAGGTGGCTGTCCGAAAGTCGTTCGGCGACCCCTTCACCCCATTCGACCACCACGACCGCGTCTTCGAGCTCGGTATCGAGGTCTAGCGAATCCAGTTCGGCGAGCAGATCCACCGACGCCTGATCCAGCAACCGGTATAGGTCGACATGCACCATCGCGGGCCGGCCCGCGCGGCGCGGCCGGTGCACCCTGGCAAGCACGAACGACGGCGAGATCACCGGACCATCGACATCCATGGCCTGCGCAATACCCTTGGCAAGAACGGTTTTCCCGGCACCCAACGGCCCGGAAAGCACGACGACATCGCCGGCATGAAGCTCGCGACCCAGGCTGACCCCCAGGGCGATGGTGTCTGCGGCGGTGCGCAGCTGCGCGGTTCCCGATGTCGCCGGCGGGCCGGCTCCGGTGCCCGAGCGCTCACCCATTTCTGCGACCCCGGCCCCGCATCCGGCGGGTCAGCGCCACGAGCTTGGACGGTGTGGCCCGTTCGACGAGCCGCACCAGTGCATCATCGATGATCTCCGGGTGCTCGAGTTGAACGAGATGACCTGCGCCCCCGACAATCACCAGCTCCGACTGCGCGAGCTCGTGTGCCATCGCCTCCGAATACTCCATCGGCGTCAGCATGTCGCGGTCACCACAGGCCACCAGCGTGGGTACTCTGCTCAGCGTCTCCAGACCACCGGTCTCGTCGTGCACCTCGAGTGCGTGCAGGAACTCCACCAGGGTGGCGATCGGCGTGTCGTGCATCATCCGTTCGGAGAACGCCACCACGCTGGGACTGATCTTCTCGTCGCCGTAGGACGCTTCTCGCAGAATGGGGCCGATCACTTTGCGCGCGGCACCGCGGCCACGGTGTACCAGCTTCGGGGCGTAACGCGCTGCGAACTGGACGGCTTCCAGCGCCGGGTTCTTCAGGATCTCACCCAGTGGCGATCGTGAAATCCCCTCTGCAGCAGAGGCGATCAATGCCGCACCGACAATGCGGGTCGGGTAACGCTGCGGGTACTGACGAGCATGCGACAGCACTGTCATCCCGCCCATGGAGTGACCGACCAGGACGACGGGGCCCCGCGGCGCCATGACGGCCAGCACACTCTCCAGATCCTGGCCCAATTGTTCGACGGTGTAGGTATCCGGCGATGCGTAACCCGACAGACCGTGGCCCCGCTGGTCATAGAAGACCATGCGAACCTGGGGTCCCCACTGGTGGGAGAGCCGGGCACGCTGGAAGTGGAAAGAACCCATACGCAGACAGAATCCATGGGAGAACACCACAGTCAGTGGCGCGTCCTCGGGACCCACCTCACGCACCGCGAGCGGAACCCCGTCCGGGGTGGTCACGACACAGCCCCGGTCGATGTCCAGTAGCTCGAAATCCTCTCCCGCGTAGGGATCCTCATCGGTGACCCGGTGGCGCAGCGACCGGGCCACCGAAACCCCCGCGGCAGTACCGACTGCAGAGGCGCCCGCCGCACCGGCCAGCCACCCAGCCCGAGAACTCACCGAGATTCACCTCCGCCTTGCTCGTGTCCACCTCGGAAACTCCGGACGAAGCGCCCCCGCGGACTCGTGACGATTTCGTAGTTGATCGTGCCCAGCAACTCCGCCCAGTCCTGCGCGGTAGGTTCGCCCTCGGCGCCGGGGCCGAACAGGATCGCCTCATCTCCCGCTGCCACGCCGGTCGGGTCCGGACCGAGATCCACCACGAACTGATCCATGCAGATGCGACCGACACCGGGGTACCTGCGCCCGTTGATCGACACCTGGATGCGACCGGACAAGTTTCTGAAGACACCGTCGGCGTAGCCGACCGGGAGCAACGCCACCGTGGTGTCCCGCTCGGCGACCCAGGTGTGCCCGTAGGACACGCCGTCGCCGGCCTTCAGGGAACGGATCAGCACCACCGGGCTAGTCACCTTCATCGCCGGACGCAGCCCCATGTCGCCGCGTTCGGGCAACGGGCTCAGTCCGTACACCGCGATGCCCGGGCGCACCATGTCGAACGCCAGATCCGGACGTGTCAAGACCGCGGGCGAGTTACTCAGATGCACTACGTCGAAGCTGAGGCCGCGGTCACCCGCGGTGGCCACCATGTCGGTCAGACGCTGGGCCTGCAGATCGTCGAGCGGGTGGTCCGGATCATCGCCGTGCACCAGGTGCGACATGATCCCGTGCACCCGCACCGTGTCTTCCGCCTGGGCCCGCAGCAGTGCCGCGAGCATCGCCGGATAGTCGGCGGCCCCGACTCCGTTGCGATTCAGGCCGGTGTCCGCCTTGATGGTGACCGTGGCGGTGCGTCCGGTGCGCCGGACCGCGTCGACGACCTCGCCGACCTGACGCTCGCAAGACACCGCCACCTGGATATCGGCCAGCAGCGCGGGCGCGAAGTCGGTGTGCGGGGTGTGCAACCAGGACAGTATGGGTGCGCTGATGCCGCCTCGGCGCAACGCCAACGCCTCATCGAGGGTTGCGACACCGAGTTCGGCGGCCCCCGCACCCAGCGCAGCGTGCGCTACCCGGGTAGCACCATGGCCGTAGCCGTCGGCCTTGACCACGGCCATCACCGCAGCTGAGCCCGCACATTCGCGCAGCCTAGCCACGTTGTGGGCGATGGCGTCGAGGTCGACTGACGCAGTGGGCAAGCCCGGGGACGCCGGCCGCGCCTGCTGGGTCATGTTCGCGGTGGTGATCACTGCCCCCGATTGTCCCAGTCCCAGGTTAGTGGGCGAAATGCTCCTCGTCGGCGAAGTCGCCTATCCCGGCCTTGCCTAGCTTGACCAGCACCTCGAGTAGGTCGTCACGCAGCGCACGGGCCATGTTCGCCGAGAAGCCTTCGCGCACCACCACCCGTAGCACCGCGACATCGCTCGCACCCTCGGGCATCGTGTAGGCGGGCACCTGCCAGCCGTAGCCGCGCAACAGCGCGGAGATGTCGAACACGGTGTACTTAACCCCCTCGACGAGCCGGAACGCGACCACCGGAATAGCCGATCCGTCGGTGATCACGTGGAACACCGGTTTGTTGTCGGAGCCGGCCATAGCGGCCAATTCGCGGGATAACCACTGCGCGGTGTCGGACAGGCATCTCATCACCTGGGCATAGCCCTTGCGGCCCAGTCGCAGGAAGTTGTAGTACTGACCCACCACCTGGTTACCGGGACGGGAGAAGTTCAGCGTGAACGTCGGCATGTTGCCGCCGAGATAGTTCACCCGGAACACCAGTTCCTCCGGTAGGTGCTCGGCGTTGCGCCACACCACGAATCCGATACCGGGGTACGTCAGGCCGTACTTGTGCCCGCTGACGTTGATCGACACCACCCTCGGCAGCCGGAAGTCCCACTGCACATCGGGGTGCAGGAAGGGCACCACGAATCCACCGCTGGCGGCGTCGACGTGAACCGGAACGTCGGGCCCTCCGTCGGCGGCGACCTTGTTCAGCGCGGCACAGATCGCGGCGATCGGTTCGAGCTCGCCGGTGAAGGTGGTGCCCAGGATCGCCACCACCCCGATGGTGTCCTCGTCGACCGCGTCGAGCACCTGCTCCGGCGTGATGACGTAGCGGTCGTGCTCCATCGGCAGGTAGCGGGCCTCGACGTCGAAGTACCGGCAGAATTTCTCCCACACCACCTGCACGTTGGACCCCATCACCAGGTTTGGGGTGCGGGTTTTCCAGGCATCCTTGTCCGTGCCGCTGACCTTCTGGCGCCAACGCCACTTCAGCGCCAGTCCGGCCAGCATCACCGCCTCACTCGACCCGACCGTGGACACCCCGACGGCTTTGCTCGGGTCGTCGTCGCGCAGGTCCTCGGCGTGGAACAGGTCGGCGACCATACAGACGCAGCGCTGCTCGATCGCTGCGGTGACCGGGTATTCGTCCTTGTCGATCATGTTCTTGTCGAAGGTCTCCGCCATCAGCCGGCCCGCCTCGGGATCCATCCAGGTCGTCACGAAGGTGGCCAGGTTGAGCCGGGAACTGCCGTCCAACATCAGCTCGTCGTGAATGAACTGATAGGTCTGTTCGGCGGGCATCGACTCGTCGGGAAGCCGCAGGGCGGGCAGCGGTGTCGTGAACAGCCGACCGGTGTAGGAGGGGGTCAGTGCTGTCTGGCGGGAAACGTTGGGCATGAATCTCTTTCTAGAGGATGGAAGCGAGCGCTGCTCGCAGATGGGCAACTATTCGTGAGGCCGATGTCGGAACCGACCCCGGTCCGGGGTCCCGCGCAGACATTCCAGCGGCACGGGCGTGGATGAATGCCGCAGCAGCCGCCGCCTCGCCTGGCGGCTGGCCTGCGGCGAGGAGTGCGCCGACGATCCCTGACAGCACGTCACCCGACCCGGCAGTGGCCGCCCACGATTGGCCGGCTGCGTTCAGATACACGTTGCCCTCGGGCTCAGCGATGACCGTGAGGTTGCCCTTGAGCAGCACCGTGACACCCAGCTGATCAGCCAGCCGGCGGGTGGCACCGACGCGATCCGCACCGGGGGGCGACCCGGCCAGTCGCGCGAACTCGCCGGCGTGCGGCGTCAATATCGTCGGGGCGCGACGATTGGTGAGCAGGTCGGGGTGGGCGGCCAGCATGGTCAGCGCGTCCGCGTCGACGATCGCCGGGACATCAGCGTCCAGCGCGAAGCACAATGCCGCGGCGGCGGTCTCGTCGGTACCCAGACCGGGCCCGACAACCCACGCCTGAACCCGTCCGGCCATCGCCGGACCAGGCGTTGCGATAACCTCTGGCGATCGCGAAATAACCTGCTGCCCAGCACTCCCCGCATATCGAACCATGCCCGATGTGGCGGCCACCGCGGCTCCGGTGCACAGCACCGCAGCCCCCGGGTAGGTAGCGGACCCAGCCATCACACCGGCCACGCCCTGGGAGTACTTGTCGTCGTCGGGTCCGGGAACCGGCCAGCGGGCGGCGACGTCCCCGGCCTCGAATGCCAGCATCCGACTCGGCGGCAGATCCAGCCCGATGTCGATCAGTTCGACGCGGCCGCAGTCCCGCAATGTGTGGACGGGCTTGTACCCGCCGAACGTGACCGTGACCGCGGGGGTGACGTGGGGGCCTTCGGTGGCGCCGGTCAGAACGTCTACCCCGCTGGGCAGATCGACGGCGACGACCGGGATGCCGCGCTCGCGGACTGCATTGAAGACTTCCGCCGCGGCGGGTCGCAGTGGACCGGAGCCGGAGATTCCCACCACGCCATCGATCACCAGATCAGTTGCCGAAGGTAGTTTTTCTACGACCCGACCGCCCGCCCGCCGGAACGCCGCCAGCGCCTTGGTGTGGGTGCGCCCGGGATTGAGGAGGATCGCCGCCGCACCCGCACCGCGGCGCCTCAGGAACGTCGCAGCCCACAGAGCGTCGCCACCGTTGTCACCGGAGCCGACGACCGCGCACACGGTGCGACCGCTGACCGTACCCAGCTCACGGGCGATCACCGAGGCCAGACCGAAAGCGGCCCGGCGCATCAACACACCGTCAGGAAGGGACGCCAACAACGGTGCTTCAGCGGCCCGGATCTCGTCGGCCGTGTAGAAGTACCGCATAGTTCCCACGTTACTGGCCGATCGTGGCCGCTACACGACCTTGCGGGTGTGCGAGGGCGCCGAATCCGGGATGTCTTACTCGACAGTGACCGACTTGGCCAGATTACGCGGCTTGTCGACATCGTATCCCCGGGCTTGGGCCACACCGGCGGCGAAAACCTGAAGCGGAATCGTCGACAACAGCGGTTGCAAAAGTGTTGGCACTGTGGGGATCTCGATAAGATAGTCGGCGTAGGGACGTACCGCCTCGTCGCCCTCTTCGGCGATGACGATCGTCACGGCGCCACGAGCCTGAATCTCCCGGATGTTCGACAGGAGCTTGGAGTGCAGCATCGCCGCACTCTGCGGCGACGGCATCACCACGATGACGGGCAGATCATCCTCGATGAGAGCGATCGGCCCGTGCTTGAGCTCGCCCGCGGCGAAG
>JAHZIT010000190.1 GCA_022601275.1 Actinomycetes bacterium | reverse complement strand
TTACATCGTGGAAGCGCCCGCCGTGTTCTTCGGCCACTCGCCGCTGCAGATCGCGGCGACGGTGCTGGTTCCTGCCGGTGTCGCGGCGCTGGTGTATCTGTTGGCCGCGGCGGCGACCGTACGTGACGACCTCGGAGCCTGGCCGCCGGTCGAATACCCCTTGCTGCCTACTGGTCGAATCGGGACAGTGGCTGACGTTCCACCCGGCGCCCCGTTACCACCCTGGCGGTGATCACAGCGAGGGTCAGCATGCCCCGGTAGGTTGATGGATTCAGCAGCGTCGGCCACTTGGTGCGCGCGATGTGCACACGCATCGGCTGACCGGCGAAGCGCTCCCTGAGCCAGCGCAGCGTCATCGGCGCCGACATCGGATGCAGGAGCATGTGCTCGCTGAACAGGTCGCGGTGGTACGTGACGCTGGCGCCGCCGCGGGTGTAGGTCTCGGTCAATTCATCGATGTCGTCGACGGAGACGATCCGGTCGTGCACGGCTTGGACGATGAGTACCGGCGGCTTGGGCGCGAAGGTCCCGAGCTTGATGCTCTTGAAGACGTGCTGGACCTCGGGCGTCAGCAGGATCTCCTCGAGCGGCCGGTCGATCAGGTCCGCCATGTCTTTTCCTGCCAGCCGCAGCATGGCGTGCGCGGTGGTCATCCTCTCGACCCGCGCGAGCATCGCCTTGCCTTCGTCGGTGGCGTGCTCGGAGATGACCCGTTCCAGGTCGGGGTAGATATGGGTCAGCGCGGCGACCACCATCGCGGGCAGGCCCGAATAGACGCTGCCGTTGAGTCGTTTGAAGGTATGGCCGAGGTCGCCCACCGGGGAACCGAGAACCGCGCCTACGACGTTGAGTTCCGGCGCGTAGGTGCCCTGGACTTCGGCGGCCCACGCCGATGCCAGACCGCCGCCGGAGTAACCCCAGAGGCCGATCGGTGACTCCGGCGTGAGGCCGAGCGCGTCATGGTTGATTGCGGCGCGCACGCCGTCGAGCACGTGGTAGCCGGGTTCGTTGGGAGCACCCCACATGCCCGTGGTGCCTTCGTGATCAGGGACTGAGACGGCCCAGCCTTCGGCGAGCGCGGCCGCGATGAGCAGAAACTCGAACTGCGCAATCGAGCCCACGGCTTTCGCACCGCGCCGCAGCGCGTAGGACGGGAAGCACCGCCCGGCCACCGCGTCGATGGCGCACTGGTAGGAGACGATGGGTAGCGGTCCATCGGCGGCGCGTTCGGTGGGAACCACCACCGTAGTGACCGCAACCTGTGGTTTTCCGTTGAGATCGGTTGTTCGGTACAACAGCTGAGTTGCGCTGAACTTCTGCGGAACCAGTCCCATGAACGCGAGTGCGACATCGCGCGAGCGCAGCACGGTGCCGGGGCGGGCGTGTTCGAACCCGGTCGGGGGCCGGTGAAAGGAGTCATGGGCGGGAACGACCGGGCGGGCTTTGGGGTTCAGCGGTTCATGCGGGGACCGGCCTATCCACTCGGCCCCGGCCGGCCGCGCTGCGCTGCCCAAGTCCATCCCCGCATTGTTACTTAAGGATGCACTAAGAATCCAGTCGGCTCACCCGGGCGGTCGCAATGCGGCGAACTCGTCGGTGACGCGGTAGCGCGAGTCGGTGAACCGGTAAAGAGCGGCGGGCCGGCCCCCGCTGCGGCCCGATCGCGCCGTCGTACCGGTTCTGGTGATCACCTTGCGACGTTCGAGCACCCGCTGCAAGTTGGTGGCGTCCACCGGGTGCCCCAGCGCTGCGCGGTAGATGTTGCGCAGTGTGGACAGTGCGAATTCGTTTGGCGCCAAGGCGAATCCGATATTGGTATAGGAGAGTTTGGCGACCAGGCGATTGTGAGCGTGTTCGACCATCGGGCCGTGGTCGAACGCCATCGGGGGCAGCTTGCTGACTGGGTGCCAGTAGGTGTCCGCGGGCAGTTCCGGGGTGGCGGGGGAGGGCACCAGGCCCAAGAATGTCGAGGCGATGGTGCGATTTCCGGGGACGCGGTTCGGATCAGAGAACACGGCGAGTTGCTCGAGGTGGGCAATTTCACGCAAGTCCACTTTCTCCGCCAGCTGCCGGTGGACCGAGCTCGTCATGTCCTCGTCTTCGCCCAGCCGGCCGCCGGGTAGCGACCACATACCCCGCTGCGGACTGAGTGCGCGCTGCCACAACAGCACATGAAGTTCCGGTTTCCGGCCGGCGCTGGAGCTCTGGCTCTGACGGACCTGGAACACGGCGGCCAGCACCTCGTGGTCGGTGCTAGTATGGGGCATGTTTTCGATTGTAAGTCGAAAACTGTGGATCTCAAACCCGGATAGAGCGACCGGATAGAGCGAATGGAGGCGGCGGTGACGATCATCGACCAGTTGCCCGCTAACCATCTGATGGACCGGATCGTCGACGGTCCGGGCGGCTTCTCCGGAGTCGACGGCGATGCCGAATGGGCCGCGGAGGTGCGTCGCCTTGTCGAGCTTCGCGGCGCGACGCTACTGGCGCACAATTACCAGTTACCCGAAATCCAGGACATCGCTGACCACGTTGGCGACTCGCTCGCGCTGTCACGAATCGCCGCCGAAGCGCCCGAGGACACCATCGTGTTCTGCGGGGTGCACTTCATGGCCGAGACCGCCAAGATTCTCGCGCCGGCCAAGACGGTGCTGATTCCCGACCAGCGGGCGGGGTGCTCGCTGGCTGATTCCATCACCGCCGACGAGTTGCGCGCCTGGAAGTCTGAGCACCCCGAAGCGGTCGTCGTCTCCTATGTCAACACGACCGCGGCGGTGAAAGCCGAGACGGACATCTGCTGCACGTCCTCGAATGCCGTAGAGGTGGTGGCATCGATTCCCGAGGACCGTGAGGTCCTGTTCTGCCCCGACCAGTTCCTGGGCGCCCATGTTCGCAGGGTGACCGGCCGGAAGAACCTGCACGTGTGGGCGGGCGAATGCCATGTGCACGCTGGCATCAACGGCGATGAGCTGGCCGATCAGGCTCGTGCACATCCCGCGGCAGAATTGTTCGTACATCCCGAATGCGGTTGCGCCACTTCGGCTCTCTACCTTGCCGGGGAGGGATCATTCCCGGCGGACCGGGTGAAGATCTTGTCCACCGGCGGAATGCTCGATGCGGCCCGCGAAACCGGCGCCCGTCAGGTCTTGGTGGCCACCGAGGTCGGCATGCTGCACCAACTGCGTCGTGCGGCGCCCGATGTCGATTTTCGGGCCGTCAACGAGCGGGCATCCTGCAGGTACATGAAGATGATCACCCCCGCGGCGCTGCTCCGTTGCCTGGTGGAGGGTGCCGACGAGGTCCACGTCTACCCGGACGTCGGAGCGGCCGCTCGCCGCAGCGTGCAGCGGATGATCGAGATCGGTAAGCCCGGCGGCGGCGAATGACGGTCCCAGGGGGCAGGAGCGCGGAGGGAACCTCCCGTCCCCAGGCCCGGGGGAGCGGCGGCGCCTGCGGTGGCGCCGGCATGTGGCGACAGCGCGCCGACGTCGTCGTCATCGGCAGCGGCGTCGCGGGCCTTGCGGCTGCGCTGGCGGCGCACCGGAGCGGCCGCAAGGTGCTGGTGTTGAGCAAGTTCGGCGAGACCGCCACCTTCTACGCCCAGGGCGGCATCGCCGTCGTCCTGCCGGACGTCCTCAAGGAGAATGGTGACTCGATCGAAGCGCACGTTGCCGACACCCTCGCCGCGGGCGGGGGCATCTGCGACCCGGACGCCGTCGCTTCGATTGTGGCCGACGGCCACCGTGCGGTGGCCGGCCTGGTCGCCGGCGGGGCACGGTTCGACGAATCGGCGCCAGGTCGGTGGGCGCTGACCCGGGAGGGTGGTCATTCCCGCCGACGGATAATCCACTCCGGCGGAGATGCTACCGGCGCCGAGGTGCAGCGTGCGCTGACCCACGTCGCGTCCATGCTGGACACCCGTCGCAACCATGTTGCCCTCGAGTTGCTGGTGGACTCGGGCACCGTGGCGGGCGTGCTGGTGCTCAGCGACGACGGTCCCGGCGTGATCCACGCCCCGTCGGTCATCCTCGCAACCGGTGGGCTCGGCCATCTCTACCAGGCCACCACCAATCCGGAGGGATCAACCGGTGATGGTGTGGCGCTGGCCATGTGGGCCGGACTTCCGGTCACCGACCTGGAGTTCATTCAGTTTCACCCCACGATGCTGTTCGACGGTCTCAGTGGCGGCCGGCGCCCGTTGATCACCGAAGCGTTGCGCGGCGAAGGTGCAAGTCTGATTGATTCACAGGGGAACTCGGTCACCGCCGGTGTTCACCCGATGGGCGATCTGGCACCGCGGGACGTGGTCGCCGGCGCTGTCCAGGCACGACTGGCCGCGACTGGCGATACCTGCGTCTATCTCGATGCGCGTGGAATCACCAACCTGGCCCAGCGGTTCCCGACGGTCACCGCGTCCTGTCTGGAGGCCGGGATAGATCCCACCCGCCAACCGATCCCGGTGCTGCCGGGCGCTCACTACAGCTGCGGCGGCGTGCCGACAGACGTCGACGGTCGCACCGAGGTCGCGGGATTGTTCGCGGCGGGCGAGGTTGCCCGGACCGGGATGCACGGTGCCAACCGCCTGGCTTCCAACAGCCTGCTCGAGGGACTTGTTGTCGGCGGTCGCGCCGGTGATGCCGCTGCCCAGCATGCCGCGGCTGCCGGCCCGGCCCGCGTGGTGCTGCCGCCGCTGCCGGTGCGACCGGCAGTGGCCCGCGCCGAGCTGCAGACAGCGATGACCCGATACGCATCCGTCGTGCGAAGCGGCGACGAACTGGGGCAGCTGGTGGATATCCTTTCCAACGCTGATCTGCGAGTAGTCAGGTCGCGCAACGACTTCGAAGACTCCGCGCTGACCGCCGTTGCGGCCGCGGTCGCCACGGCGGCGCTGGCCCGCACCGAGTCGCGCGGCTGCCATCATCGCTCGGATTTCCCTGATGCCGACCCCACGCAGGCATTCAGTGTCACCCGTGCCGTCACCCGTGCCGTACCGAACCTGGCTCCAGCGCCGGTGTGTTGCTGATGGCGCTCACCCCGGACGAGCGCACGGAGGCTCGCGCGGTCATCGTCGGCGCGCTCGACGAGGATCTGCGGTACGGGCCGGATGTGACGACGGCGGCCACTGTGCCCGCCGATGCCTCGACCACCGCGTCGGTGGTGGCTCGTGAACCCGGTGTTTTCGCCGGCGCCGAATTGGCACTCATGGTTCTTGACGAGGTGCTCGGGACTGGCGGGTACCGCGTTGTGCACCACGTGCCCGATGGCACCCGGCTTGACGCCGGCGGGATCGCGCTCACCGTGCACGCTGCGACACGCGGCTTGCTCACCGCCGAGCGCACGATGCTCAACCTGGTGTGTCACCTGTCGGGTATCGCGACCACCACCGCGGCCTGGGTCGAGGCCGCGTCCGGAACCGCAGCCCAGATCAGGGACACCCGCAAAACTCTGCCCGGCCTGCGGATGCTGCAGAAGTACGCGGTGCGGATCGGTGGCGGCGTCAACCATCGCATGGGCCTGGGAGATACGGCCCTGATCAAGGACAACCACGTAGCCGCGGCCGGTTCGATACTGGCCGCGCTGCGGGCGGTGCGTGCTGCGGCGCCGGATCTGCCGTGTGAGGTGGAGGTGGATTCGCTCGAGCAACTCGACGACGTCCTCGCCGAGGGCGCGGAACTGGTGCTGCTGGACAATTTCGCGGTATGGCAGACCCAGATCGCGGTGCAACGCCGCGATAGGGGGTCCCGGCATACGAAGCTGGAGTCCTCGGGAGGTCTGTCCCTGCAGAGCGCCGCGGAATACGCCGGAACGGGCGTGGACTACCTCGCCGTCGGAGCGCTGACACATTCAGTGCGGGTGCTCGATCTCGGGTTGGATCTGTAGACATGAGCGGACCCCCGCCACCCCACCGACTGGTCTATGCGGCTCTTGTCGTGGCAGCGTTGTCGCTGGGCGTGGCCGTGGTCGCGCTGCTCCGGGCCGGCCCCCATGAGCCGCAGTACACCGATGATCAACGCAGCGCGGCCAAGGCAACGGTCTGTGCAGCCTTCGAGACCGTCAGCAGCGGTGTTGCGATGAATACCAACCTCGCGCCACCCGGCGGACCCGATGACATCGGCGGCGCGCTAGCGGTCGCTGCGAACGCGCGAGTCGCGCTGTACGACGGCGGGCAGTACCTGCTCGCGCGCCTGGCACCCGCCACACCGGCCGAACTCGCCGGCGAGATCCGGAACTTCGGCAACCAGCTGATGGACATCGGGGCGGCGGCAACCGCGGGGGTGCCCAACACCGACCCTGTGCAGGCCGGCTGGCTGACGGCCGCAGAAGCTGCCGGTACGGCCGTTTCCGGTATGTGTCGGTAAGGCGAGCGCGCGGAGGAGCTGCGTCGGCTCAGGCGATATCGGCGACGAACACGCCGGAACGCTTGCCGACCACCTGCGCTATCCGCGGCAGCGAACCGTCCACCGTGCCCGCAGGCAGCACCCGCGGATTGACCAAGTGGAGGTTCTTCTTGCCGATCTGGATGTCCGCTTCACCGGAGGCCAGCACGTTCTTGACCCAATTGGTCTTGCCGTGCGCTAACCCGACGGCCAGCACCTGGCCCTTCCGGTACGGCGTGATGATCGTTTCGTAGTCCCTGCCCGAAGTACGGCCTCGATGCTTGATCACGCCGAGTCCGGGCATCCGCTTCGACAACGGTCGCAGCAAGGGGTTGATGTATTTGATCTGCAGCCGCTCCAACTGCGGCGGAATCAGCATCGGCACGCCGGGTGCATCGTTGGGGTGGTCACGCTTCTTGGGCCGGTCCGACACGACGCCTCCAAATCGATTTGGCCCGCTCTGGGACAATGAACAGCGTGACTGTATCGCCAGGACTACTTCGACGTATAGACCTGCGTGATACCGCGCTGTCGGCGGCTCGACTGCGCACCGCCCTGCCGCGCGGTGGCGTTGACGTCGACGCGATCGTGCCCACGGTCAGGCCCATCGTGGACGCTGTCGCGCAACGGGGTGCCGAGGCGGCTCTAGAATATGGCCTGGCCTTCGACGGCGTCAGGTCCGACCAGGTCAGAGTGCCGGTGGACCGCCTGACCGAGGCGTTGGCCGAACTTGACTCTGATGTGCGGGCAGCGCTCGAGGTGGCCATCGAACGAGCCCGGGCGGTACATGCCGCGCAACGCCGCACCGACACCACGACCACGCTGGCGCCCGGTGCGACGGTGACCGAGCGCTGGGTTCCGGTCGAGCGGGTTGGGCTGTATGTGCCCGGAGGTAGCGCCGTCTATCCGTCCAGCGTCGTGATGAACGTGGTGCCGGCGCAGACAGCCGGAGTGGAATCGCTGGTGATCGCGAGCCCGCCGCAGTTAGAGCACGACGGCCTACCGCATCCGACCATCCTGGCCGCCGCCGCGCTGCTCGGGGTCAGCGAGGTGTGGGCGGTCGGTGGCGCGCAGGCGGTAGCGCTGCTGGCCTACGGTGGCAACGACCCCGACGGGACCCAGCTGGCCCCGGTCGACATGATCACCGGCCCGGGCAACATCTACGTGACGGCCGCCAAGCGGATCTGCCGATCCCAGGTAGGCATCGATGCCGAAGCCGGCCCGACCGAGATCGCGATTCTGGCCGACTTCACCGCTGATCCGGCCCACGTCGCTGCGGATCTGATCAGCCAGGCCGAGCACGACGAGATCGCCGCCAGTGTGCTGGTCACCGACAGCGCCGAGCTGGCCGATGCCACCGACCGAGAGTTGGCTCTCCAACTGGAGACGACAGTGCACCGCGAGCGCGTGACGGCGGCGCTGAGTGGGCAGCAGTCGGCGATCGTGTTGGTCGACGACATCGATGCCGGGGTGCGGACCGTCAACGCGTACGCAGCCGAGCATCTTGAGGTGCAGACCGCGGACGCCAGGTCTGTGGCGACCCGGATTCGTTCCGCCGGAGCGATTTTCGTCGGCCCCTGGTCGCCGGTCAGCCTCGGTGACTATTGCGCCGGGTCCAACCACGTGCTGCCCACCGCCGGATGTGCCAGACACTCCAGCGGTCTGTCGGTCCAGACGTTCCTGCGCGGCATCCACGTCGTCGACTACACCGAGGCGGCGCTGAAGGACGTGTCGGGTTATGTGGTCACCCTGGCGCAGGCCGAGAACCTGCCCAGCCACGGTGAAGCGGTGCGCCGGAGGTTCGAGAGGTGAGCGCTGGAAGCCCCAGCGGCATCTCCGGTCTCGGGCTGACGCTGGACGAACTGCCGTTGCGGGATGATCTGCGCGGCAAATCGCCCTACGGCGCGCCGCAGCTGGCCGTACCGACGCGGCTGAACACCAACGAGAATCCCCACCCGCCCACACAGGCCTTGATCGACGACATCGCCGATGCGGTGCGGGCGGTCGCCCCTGAACTGCACCGCTATCCCGACCGTGATGCGTTGGCTTTGCGCGCGGATCTGGCCGCCTACCTGAGTTCGCAGACCGGAACTGTGGTCGGCGTCGAGAACGTCTGGGCCGCTAACGGTTCCAACGAGATCCTGCAGCAGCTACTGCAGGCCTTCGGCGGGCCCGGCCGCCGTGCGATCGGCTTCGTGCCGTCCTATTCGATGCATCCGATCATCTCCGACGGCACCCGAACCGGTTGGCTGACCGCCAACCGAGCCGACGACTTCAGCCTCGATTCCGGTGTCGCAGCGCGGGCGATAAAGGAGCACAATCCCGACATCGTGTTCCTGGCCAGCCCGAACAACCCGTCGGGTCAGAGTGTTTCGCCAGAGGATCTGCGACTGCTACTGGACGCGATGGCCGACGGCATCATGATTGTCGACGAGGCTTACGGCGAATTCTCCTCACAACCCAGCGCGATTGGGCTGATCGCCGACTACCCGACGCGCCTCATCGTGACCCGCACCATGAGCAAAGCGTTCGCCTTCGCCGGCGGTCGGTTGGGTTACCTCGTTGCAGCGCCGGCCGTCATCGACGCGATGCTGCTGGTGCGACTGCCCTACCACCTCTCGGCGGTGACCCAGGCGGCTGCCCGAGCCGCACTGCGCCACGCCGAAGACACCCTGGGCAGCGTTGCCACCCTGATCGCGGAACGCAACAGGGTGTCCGAGGCGCTGACCGCGATGGGTTTCAGGGTTATCCCCAGCGACGCTAATTTCGTACTGTTCGGCCGATTCGCCGATGCACCTGCTACCTGGCAGCGCTACCTGGACGATGGCGTGTTGATCCGCGATGTCGGAATCCCCGGATATCTCCGTGCGACCATCGGCCTGGCCGAGGAGAATGATGCGCTGCTGGCCGCCAGCGCCCGAATAGGAGCATCGTGACTGAACCCAATTCCTCGCCAGCTGGTTCCACGCCAACTGGTACCGCGCCAACTGGTACCGCGCCAACTGGTTCCACGCCAACTGGTTCCACGCCAACTGGTTCGACACGGCCCCGCGCGGATGCCCGTCGCGCGCGCATCGAACGCACGACCAAGGAGTCCGACATCGTCGTCGACCTCAACCTCGACGGCACTGGCCAGGTCAGCGTCGATACCGGTGTGCCGTTCTTTGACCACATGCTCATCTCGCTGGGCAGCCACTCCGGCTTCGACCTGACAGTGCAGGCCAAGGGCGACATCGAGATCGAGGGCCATCACACCATCGAAGACACCGCGATCGTGCTCGGCCAGGCACTGGGACAGGCGCTGGGCGAGAAGCGGGGAATCCGTCGCTTCGGGGATGCGTTCATCCCGATGGACGAGACACTCGCCCACGCGGCGGTCGACGTGTCCGGTCGGCCTTACTTCGTGCACGCTGGGGAACCGGACTACATGGTCGAGTTCACGATTGTCGGGTCCACCGGGTCGCACCACACGCCTTATCACACCGTGGTTAACCGGCACGTCTTCGAATCGCTGGCGTTCAACGCCCGGATCGCTCTGCACGTGCGCACCCTCTATGGTCGCGACCCGCACCACATCACCGAGGCGCAATACAAGGCGGTGGCGCGGGCACTGCGCCAGGCGGTCGAATATGACCCCAGAGTCAGCGGGGTGCCCTCGACCAAAGGCACCTTGTGACCAAGGCTCGCCGGAAATGACGTTGCGCAAAATCGTCGTCTTGGATTACGGGTCGGGCAACCTGCGGTCGGCTCAGCGTGCGCTGGAACGCGTCGGGGCTGACGTCGAGGTCACTGCCGACCCGTCGGCGGCGCTGGCTGCCGACGGCCTCCTGGTGCCCGGGGTCGGCGCATTCGAGGCTTGCATGGCGGGTCTGCGCAAGATCGGTGGCGAGAAGATCATCGCCGATCGGTTGGCCGCACAACGTCCCGTGCTCGGCGTGTGTGTCGGCATGCAGATTCTGTTCGCCCGAGGCGTCGAGTTCGGTGTGGAGACGACCGGTTGCGGGCAGTGGCCCGGCGCGGTCATCCGTTTGGAGGCACCGGTGATCCCGCACATGGGGTGGAACGTCGTGGACGCCCCGGCCGACAGCGTGTTGTTCCGTGGAATAGATGCCGACACCCGTTACTACTTCGTGCACTCCTACGCCGCGCAACAGTGGGAGGGTGATTCCGATGCGCTTCTGACGTGGGCCAGCCACCAAGTGCCGTTTCTGGCCGCGGTCGAGGACGGTCCGCTTTCGGCAGCCCAGTTTCATCCTGAGAAGAGTGGTGATGCCGGTGCCGAATTGCTGTCCAACTGGGTCGGGGCGCTAAGTTGACCGGCGTGAATCCAACCCAGGTCAATCAGACCGACGCAAAGCTGATCCTGCTGCCTGCTGTCGACGTGGTCGAAGGCCGCGCCGTGCGATTGGTGCAAGGACAAGCCGGCAGCGAGACTGCCTACGGCTCGGCGCTCGACGCGGCGATGACCTGGCAGCGTGACGGCGCCGAGTGGATTCACCTCGTGGACCTCGACGCCGCATTCGGCCGCGGGTCCAACCGGGAACTGCTCGGCGAACTCGTCGGGAAGCTCGATGTCGCCGTCGAGTTGTCGGGAGGTATCCGCGACGACGAGTCGTTGGCGGTCGCGTTGGCCACCGGATGCGCGCGCGTGAACCTGGGCACGGCCGCGCTGGAGAACCCGCGCTGGTGCGCCAAGGTCGTGGCTGAGCACGGCGAGCGCGTGGCAGTCGGGCTCGATGTGAAGTCCACCGATGGTGAGCAGCGGCTCCGCGGCCGCGGTTGGGAGACCGACGGCGGCGACCTGTGGCCCGTATTGGAACGTCTTGACCGCGAAGGGTGTCGGCGCTTCGTCGTCACTGACGTCACCAAGGACGGCACCCTCAACGGGCCGAACCTCGACCTACTGAGCAAGGTCGCCGAGAGCACCGCCGCTCCCGTCATCGCCTCCGGCGGTGTGTCGAGTTTGGAAGACTTGCGCGCGATTGCCACATTGACCGACCGCGGCGTGGAAGGGGCAATCGTCGGGAAGGCTCTGTACGCAGGCCGATTCACGTTGCCGCAGGCGCTGGCCGCAGTCAGCAGATGACAGTAGATCCACGCCAGCTTACCGAGCTGCTCGACATCGCGGCCGAGGTGCTCGACGCCGTGTCGGCGCAATTCATCGCCGGCCACCGCGCAGATTCCGCCGTCATCAAGGATGGCAACGACTTCGCAACCGAGGTCGACCTGGCGATCGAACGGCGGGTGGTGGCCGAGCTGACCAAGTTGACCGGCATCGGGGTGCACGGCGAAGAGTTCGGCGGTGAACCGCTAGATTCGGAGCTGGTCTGGGTTCTTGATCCGATCGACGGTACCTACAACTATGCCGCCGGCCTACCCACAGCCGCCATCCTCCTCGGGTTGCTGGCCGCGGGTACGCCCGTTGTGGGGCTTATCTGGTTGCCGTTCACCGCTCAGCGTTACACCGCAATGGTCGGGGGACCGGTGAAGTGCAACGGCCAGGCATTGGACAAACTGGAGACGGCCGCGCTCTCGGACTCCGTGGTCGCCATCGGCACCTTTAACATCGAGTCACGGGGACGGTACCCTGGCCGGTACCGGGCGGCGATCCTGGAGAACCTGAGTCGCGAGTGTTCACGGTTGCGGATGCACGGCTCGACCGGCATCGACTTCGCCTATGTGGCCGCCGGAATCCTGGGCGGCGCAATCAGTTTCGGCCACCATATCTGGGATCACGCAGCCGGGGTCGCCCTGGTGCGTGCGGCTGGCGGGGTCGTCACCGACCTCTCCGGCCGGCCCTGGACCGTCAAGTCACCGTCGGCCCTGGCGGCGGCCCCGGGTGTGCACGAACAGATGCTGGAGATCATCAGATCGGTCGGCGACCCGAAGGATTACCTGTGAGGGCCGCCGGCGACGTTGCGACCCGGGTGATCCCATGTCTGGATGTTGATGCAGGCCGGGTGGTCAAGGGCGTCAATTTCGAGAACCTGCGCGACACAGGTGATCCCGTCGAACTCGCTGCCGCCTATGACGCTGAGGGCGCCGACGAGCTGACCTTCCTCGACGTGACGGCGTCCTCATCTGGCCGCGCCACGATGCTGGAAGTGGTGCAGCGAACAGCGGAACAGGTGTTCATCCCCCTCACAGTCGGGGGCGGGGTCCGTTCGGTCGCCGATGTTGACATTCTGCTGCGTGCCGGAGCCGACAAGGTGGCGGTCAACACCGCAGCGATCGCGCGTCCGGAACTGCTTTCGGAGCTGTCTCGTCAGTTCGGCTCGCAGTGCATCGTCTTGTCGGTCGACGCGCGCACCGTTCCCCAGCGAGCGCAGCCCACAACCTCGGGCTGGGAGGTGACCACCCACGGCGGACGCCGCGGCACCGGTATTGACGCGATCGAATGGGCTTCTCGGGGAGCCGAACTCGGGGTGGGCGAGATTCTGCTCAACTCCATGGATTTCGACGGCACCAAGACTGGTTTCGATCTGAAGATGCTGCGTGCCGTTCGGGGCGCGGTCTCGGTGCCGGTGATCGCCAGTGGTGGCGCCGGCAGCGTGGCCGACTTCGCGCCGGCAGTCGTTGCAGGTGCCGATGCCGTGCTGGCAGCCAGTGTCTTCCACTTTCGGGAGCTGACGATCGGCCAGGTGAAGGCGGCGATGGCGGCCGAAGGGATTGTGGTGAGATGAGCGCCGATGTATGTGAATTGGGCGTGGTAATCGACGCTCAGCGAACGAAAGCACGCCGAAATCACCGAGGGCAGGGCTCATGACGCTAGATCCGGCGATTGCGACGCGGATCAAACGCGATGCCAACGGCCTGTTCACCGCGGTGGTGCAGGAACGTGCTACGGGCCAGGTGCTGATGGTCGCCTGGATGGACGACGACGCATTGGCCCGAACGTTGAAAACCCGTGAAGCAACGTACTATTCCCGCTCCCGAGGGCAGCAGTGGGTCAAGGGTGCCACGTCGGGGCACCGCCAGCATGTGCACTCGGTGCGCTTGGACTGCGATGGAGATGCGGTGCTGATCGAGGTGGACCAGGTCGGCGGCGCCTGCCACACCGGCGACCATTCGTGCTTCGACGCAGACGTCCTGCTGGCACCGGAGGGTCCGGCGGTGCAGGCCCCGCAGGGTCAGGTGGACTGACGCCGCCGCAACACTTCGAGCGCCTTGTCGGCATGGCTGTCCATGCTGAACTCGCTCGCGATCACATCGAGCACGGTGTGGTCGGTGTCGATGACGAATGTGGTCCGTCTGACCGGCATCAGCTTTCCGAGCAGGCCACGCTTGACCCCGAACTGCCTCGCCACCACACCTTCGGTGTCCGACAGCAGTGGGTAGTCGAACTCCTGCTGGTCGGCGAACTGAGCTTGGGTATCGACCGGATCGGCGCTGATGCCGACGCTGCTGGCGCTGACCGCGGCGAACTCCGCCGCGAGATCGCGAAAGTGGCACGCCTCCTTGGTGCATCCGGGCGTCATCGCGGCAGGATAGAAGAACAACACGATCGGTCCGGCGCCGAGCAGTTCCGTGAGCGTTCTGGTCGTTCCCGTCTGGTCCGGTAGTTCGAACTCGGCCACCCGTTGGCCGGGCTTGATCGGTGTCATGGTGCAACGGTACGTCTGGGAGGATGTCTGGGTGCAGACGACCGCCAACCTGCCTGATGGATCTCCACCCCAAGGCTCATCGCCGGCAGCCACGACGTCGCGTGAGGACTTCCGGGTGCTGGCCGCCGAGCATCGGGTCGTTCCGGTGACGCGCAAGGTGCTCGCCGACAGCGAGACGCCGGTGTCGGCCTATCGCAAACTGGCCGCCAACCGGCCCGGGACTTTCCTGCTCGAGTCGGCGGAGAACGGCCGGTCGTGGTCGCGATGGTCGTTCATCGGTGCCGGTTGCTCGTCGGCACTGACAGTGCGCGATGGTGAGGCAGCATGGCTGGGTGTCACACCCAAGGATGCGCCCGCCGGCGGTGACCCGCTGGAGGCGCTGCGGAAGACGCTGACGCTGCTGGAGACGGCGGCGTTGCCGGGCCTGCCGCCGCTGTCGTCGGGGCTGGTCGGGTTTTTCGCCTACGACATGGTGCGGCGGCTGGAGCGATTGCCTGAGCTGACTGTCGACGATCTGGGTCTGCCCGACATGTTGCTGCTGCTGGCGACTGATATCGCCGCCGTCGATCATCACGAGGGCACCATCACGTTGATCGCCAACGCGGTCAATTGGGACGGCAATGACGAACGCTGGAAGGGCAATGTCGAACGCGTCGACGCGGCCTACGACGACGCGGTGCACCGGCTCGACGTGATGACGGCCGCGCTGACCGAACCGCTCAGATCGACGGTTGCCACCTTCAGCAGGCCCGCGGCGCCGCATCGGTGCCAGCGCACCGTGGAGGAGTACACCTCAATCGTCGAGAAGCTGGTCGGGGACATCGAGGCCGGTGAGGCCTTCCAGGTAGTGCCGTCGCAGCGTTTTGAGATGACAACCAGCGCCGATCCCCTCGACGTTTACCGGATGCTGCGGGTGTCCAACCCGAGCCCGTACATGTATCTGCTCAATGTCCCGGATGATTCTGGGGGACTGGACTTCTCGATCGTCGGTTCGAGTCCGGAGGCGCTCGTCACCGTTACCGACAGGCGCGCGACCACGCATCCGATCGCCGGTACTCGGTGGCGTGGGGACAGCGAGGAGCAGGATCTGCTGCTGGAGAAGGAGTTGCTGTCCGACGAAAAGGAGCGCGCCGAGCACCTGATGCTCGTCGACCTGGGCCGCAACGACCTGGGCCGCGTCTGCGCGCCGGGCACTGTGCGCGTCGAGGACTACAGCCACATCGAGCGGTACAGCCATGTGATGCACCTGGTGTCCACCGTGACGGGGCTGCTTGCGGACGGCAGGTCCGCATTGGACGCCGTCACGGCTTGCTTCCCGGCGGGGACCCTCTCAGGGGCGCCGAAGGTTCGGGCCTTGGAACTGATCGAACAGGTCGAAATGACTCGCCGCGGTCTCTATGGCGGTGTTCTGGGCTACCTGGACTTCGCCGGAAACGCCGATTTCGCGATTGCGATTCGTACGGCTCTGATGCGCGACGGGACCGCCTATGTACAGGCCGGCGGTGGCGTTGTCGCCGACTCCAACGGGCCCTACGAATACACCGAGGCAGCGAACAAGGCACGCGCAGTGCTGAGCGCGATCGCCGCAGCCGAGACGTTGAGCGACCCGTGATCCGCGTTGCCCAGCTCCTCCTGATGCTCGCGGTGGCCGGTCTGTGGGTGGCATCACGGCTCACGTGGGTGCAGATCAGCTCGTTCGACGGTCTCGGCCATCCGAGGACAGCCGATCTGACCGGAGCGGCGTGGTCGACGGGGCTGATACCGCTGGCGCTGCTGGTAGCGGCGGCGGCGATCGCGGCGCTGGCCGTACGTGGTTGGCCCCTGCGGCTGCTGGCGCTGCTGGTGGCCGTGGCGAGCGCCGGAATGGGCTACCTCGGGATCAGCTTGTGGGTGACCGTCGACATCGCCGTGCGCGCCGCGCGACTGGCGGAGGTGCCGGTGGCTGACCTGATGGATACCCAACGCCACTACGTCGGCGCCGTCCTGACGTTGGTCGCCGCGGCCCTGACGTTGCTGGGTTCGGTCCTGCTCATGCGCTCGGCGACCAGGGGGCGTTCCGATGCCGCGAAGTACGCTCGGGGACGTTCCACAGAGACGGAGAAGTCTGCGGCAGCGATGTCGGAACGGATGATCTGGGACGCCCTCGACGAGGGGCGGGACCCGACCAATCCGGACAACAAGGGGCGGTGATAGCCAGTGGCATGGTGGCGGCTACCCTTCGTTAAGAATCAAGCGGCCGTCAGGAGAAGGGAAGCGACAGCTATGGGTTCGGCGACCGTGCTCGACTCCATTCTCGAGGGAGTCCGTGCCGATGTTGCCGCTCGCGAGGCAGTCGTGAGTCAGGCCGAGGTGAAGGAACGCGCCAGGCGCACACCCAAGCCACTGGACGTTATGGCCGCACTGCGTGCGCCGGGGGTCGGTGTGATCGCCGAGGTGAAGCGGGCGAGTCCGTCGCGTGGCGCGATGGCCTCGATCGCCGATCCCGCGAAGCTGGCCTGCGCCTATCAGGACGGCGGTGCGCGGGTGATCAGTGTTCTCACCGAAGAGCGCCGCTTCAACGGGTCGCTTGCCGACTTGGACGCAGTACGCGCGGCAGTGTCGATTCCCCTGCTGCGCAAGGACTTTATTATCCGTCCTTATCAGATCCACGAGGCTCGTGCACATGGGGCCGACATGCTTCTTCTGATCGTCGCGGCGCTTGAGCAGCCGGCCCTGGTGTCGCTACTCGAGCGCACCGAATCGCTGGGTATGACGGCGCTCGTCGAGGTGCACACCGAGGAGGAGGCGGACCGGGCGCTGCAGGCCGGCGCCTCGGTGATCGGTGTGAACGCGCGTAACCTCAAGACTCTCGAGGTAGACCGGGACTGCTTCGGCAGGATCGCCCCGGGCCTGCCCAGCAATGTCATCCGGATTGCCGAGTCGGGGGTGCGGGGGACTGCCGACCTGCTCGCATACGCCGGGGCGGGGGCTGACTCGGTCCTGGTAGGCGAGGGGCTGGTCACCAGCGGTGACCCGCGCAGCGCTGTCGCCGACTTGGTCACCGCCGGTACGCATCCGTCGTGCCCGAAGACCACCCGTTAAGTGGCCGCAAACGCCGGCCCCGATCTGCCGCGCGCCAGTGCGGCGGTAGCCGAACCCACCGCCCATGACCCCGATGCGCGGGGGCACTTCGGCGTGTATGGGGGCAGGTACGTTCCCGAGGCGTTGATGGCGGTGATCGAGGAGGTGACCGCAGCCTACGAAAAGGCTCGTGGTGATCAAACCTTCCTCGACGAGCTGGATCGACTGCAGCGGCACTACACCGGGCGACCGTCTCCGTTGTATGAGGCCGAGCGGCTCAGCGAATACGCCGAAGGCGCCAGAGTCTTCTTGAAGCGAGAAGACCTCAACCACACCGGATCCCATAAAATAAACAATGTGCTGGGCCAGGCCCTGCTTGCCCGACAGATGGGCAAGACAAGGGTGATCGCCGAAACGGGAGCCGGACAGCACGGGGTGGCGACGGCGACCGCCTGCGCGCTATTGGGACTTGAGTGCGTGATCTACATGGGTGCCGTGGACACCGCGCGGCAGGCGCTCAACGTCGCTCGGATGCGGTTGTTGGGTGCGACGGTGGTGCCGGTCGCGTCAGGATCCAAGACTCTCAAGGACGCGATCAACGAGACCTTCCGCGACTGGGTGACCAACGCCGACGACACCTACTACTGCTTTGGCACGGCCGCGGGCCCGCACCCCTTCCCGATGATGGTGCGGGACTTCCAGCGGGTGATCGGACTCGAGGCCCGGGCGCAGATTCTGGATCAGGCGGGACGGCTGCCCGACGCGGTTGCCGCGTGTGTTGGTGGCGGCTCCAATGCCATCGGTATCTTTCACGCGTTCATCGACGACCCATCGGTACGTTTGGTTGGCTACGAGGCAGCGGGCGACGGTGTCGAGACTGGCCGCCATGCAGCGACGTTCGCCGGAGGTTCGCCGGGAGCTTTCCAGGGGTCGTATTCGTATCTACTGCAGGACGATGACGGCCAGACCATCGAATCTCATTCGATCTCTGCGGGTTTGGACTATCCAGGGGTCGGACCGGAGCATGCGTTGTTGAAAGATGTGGGTCGGGCGCGCTATGAACCAATCACTGACGGTGAGGCGATGGACGCGTTGTCGCTGTTGAGCCGGACAGAGGGCATCATTCCGGCCATCGAATCCGCGCATGCCGTCGCAGGAGCGCTCAAGTTGGGTTCCGAGCTCGGAGCGGGTTCGATCATCGTGGTGAACATGTCTGGTCGGGGGGACAAGGACGTCGAGACGGCGGCCAAGTGGTTCAGCCTCCTCGGAAGCGAGGAAGAATGAGTCAGTTGGCAACGTTGTTCGAATCGTGCCGCCAGGAGGACCGTTCGGCACTGATCGGATATCTGCCGACGGGCTTTCCGGATGTGGATACCTCAATTTCAGCGATGACCGCTCTGGTCGAATCGGGCTGCGATTTGATCGAAGTCGGAATCGCCTACTCGGATCCGGGTATGGACGGACCTACCATCGCGGCGGCAACGGAGACAGCGCTGAGTCGGGGTGTTCGGGTACGTGATGCACTCACCGCGGTAGAGGCGATCAGCAATGCTGGCGGTCGTGCAGTCGTGATGACTTATTGGAACCTGATGTTGAGCAAAGGAGTCGATACTTTCTCCCGCGATCTCGCTTCGGCCGGGGGGCTCGGCCTGATCACTCCGGACTTGATCCCTGACGAGGCCGACGAATGGCTGGCCGCATCTGAAGCGCATGATCTGGACAGAATCTTCCTCGTTGCACCGTCGTCGACGCCGCAGCGGCTGGCCGAGACAGTCGGTGCGTCAAAAGGATTCGTCTACGCGGCATCCACAATGGGCGTCACCGGTACCCGTGACGCCGTGTCGAACGCTGCACCTGAGCTGGTCGGCCGAGTCAGAGCGATATCCGACATTCCGGTGGGCGTTGGCCTCGGTGTGCGCTCGCGTGAGCAGGCGGCAGAGATCGGCGCCTATGCAGATGGCGTGATCGTCGGGTCAGCCCTGGTGTCCGCACTCAAGGACGGTATCCCCGCACTCCGGACCTTGACCGAGGAACTCGCTGACGGAGTGCGGCAGAGGATCCCGGAGTGACGACTACCGTCCTTGCCTACATTCCGAGTCCGGCACAGGGCGTCTGGCAGTTGGGTTCTGTGCCACTGCGCGCGTACGCACTTTTCATCATTGTCGGGATCATCGCCGCGCTGGTGATCGGCGACCGGCGATGGGCGGCAAGAGGCGGCGAACCCGGCGTCATCTACGACGTCGCGATGTGGGCGGTGCCGTTCGGGCTCATCGGCGGCCGCGTGTATCACGTCTTCACTGACTGGCCCACCTACTTCGGTCCCGGCGGCGCAGGATTCGTCGCTGCGCTACGAATCTGGGACGGTGGGCTGGGCATTTGGGGCGCGGTTGCACTTGGAGGCATCGGAGCGTGGATTGCATGTCGGCGGCGGGGGATACCGTTGCCTGCATTCGGCGACGCGATCGCGCCGGGAATCGTTCTCGCCCAGGCAATCGGCCGGCTTGGTAACTACTTCAATCAAGAGCTGTACGGTCGCCCGACTACGCTGCCTTGGGGCTTGGAGATTTACGAGCGACGCAACGCCGCCGGCGCGCTCGATTCGCTCAACGGGGTGTCGACCGGACAGCTGCTGGCAGTGGTCCATCCGACATTCTTGTATGAGTTGCTGTGGAACCTGCTGATTTTCGTCGTGCTGATCCTGATCGACCGCAGGTTCAAGATCGGACACGGTCGACTGTTCGCCATGTATGTCGCGGGGTACTGCCTGGGGCGGTTCTGGATCGAGCTGATGCGCAGCGACGCCGCGACCCTGCTAGCGGGCATTCGAGTCAATTCATTCACCGCCACTTTTGTTTTCATCGGTGCGGTGGTGTACATCATGGCCGCGCCCAAGGGCCGCGATGATCCAGCGACGCTGCGTGGCAGGCAGGACACTGAGGACACGCAGGAAACCGAAGGCCAGGAAACGGCCGGCGTTGAGGAGATCGCCGAGGAAGTGGCCGTTGGCGCGTCCACGAGCGGCGTAGTCGCCGCAGCGATGATGGCAGACGCCGAGGCTGGCTCGGTCGCTGAGGCTGAGGATGAGGCAAGCGATGGCGGGGAGGACGCTGCTGCTGGCGAGGAATCCCAGGTTGAGGAGTCTGAGTCGGTCGAGGACGTAGCCGAGCCTGGCTCGGTGGCTGAGGCCGATGCTGATGCTGGCGAGGACGCTGAGGCTGAGGCTGAGGCTGGCGACGCTGAGGCTGAGGCTGGCGACGCTGAGGCTGAGGAATCCGAGGGTGAGGACGCTGAGGCTGAGGACGCCGAGGCTGAGGCTGAGGAATCCGAGGGTGAGGACGCTGAGGCTGAGGACGCCG
>JAHZIT010000189.1 GCA_022601275.1 Actinomycetes bacterium | reverse complement strand
GCACCGAGCGCCGATAGCGCTGCTTGATGTCCTGCCAACCCAGATGTAGCCACAGTTCGCGCTTGCCGAAGCCGCCGACAAGGTCAGTCCACGCGCGCCGGAATGTCTTGGACTGCGCGGCGGCATCTGTGAAGGTCATAGGTTTCTCCCCCCGTCGCGGCCAAACCTCTCGCGGCGGCCCAGGCGCCGCAACCGAATCCATTCCAGCAGCCCGGCGGGGTCTCGTTGAGAGATGAGGAAATACCAGCCGAATCGCAGCCACTCCTGCGGCAGTAACGCGCGCATCCCCGGCTGGGATTGAAGGTAGCCCCGGTTGCGGTAGGTGAAATATCGCTTGGTCGGGTTGTCGGGATACTGAGCGTGCATACGGCCGCCCAGAATCGGCTTGAATTCGTCGCCTCCCTGCGGGTGCAGGTATGCCGCATCGAGGCACGTCCCGAAAGGCAGTCCAGAACGCAGCAGTCGACGGTGTAGCTCAGTTTCATCACCGCGGAAGAACAGCCGCAGATCCGGCACTCCGGTGGCCTCGAAGGTGGCCGCGCGAAAAAGCGCGCCGTTGAACAAGTGCGCGATGTTCGGCATCAAGTTTGGACTGGCAGAATTTGGGCTGGCAGAGTTTGGGCTGGCAGAGTTTGGACTGGGAGAGTCGGGGCGCAGTTCACTCACTCGGCGACGCCACGACAGCCCGCGCCGCAACGGGAACGCAAGACGTTCGGGATCGTCTATGTCGCAGATCATCGGCGAGACCTCGGCCAGTCCGTGCGTCTGTGCGCAGGCCAGCAACGTGGCCAGCACGTCGGCGTCCTTGGGGCGGCCGTCGTCGTCGGCCAGCCAGACCCACTCCGCGCCCAGGGTCAGTGCATGGAGAATGCCCAGCGCGAAACCTCCTGCGCCACCGAGGTTTCGGTGGGAACCTAGATAGGTGGTCGGAACTGGTTGGCCGGCGACCAGGTCACGCACTCGCTGGTCATGATCGTTGTCCACGACGATCAGGTGGTTTGGTTGTCGGCTCTGTGAGCTGACAGCGTCCAATGACTTGGCGAGTTCGTCGGGACGTCGATGGGTGACGACGACTGCGACAATTGACTGCTCCCGGCCGACCGCGTCACTCATGAGTGTGTGCTGTCTCCTCGAGAACCTCGCGTACATGGCGGGCTGCGTCCTCACCTTCGTAGGCCCGCACCACATCCTCGATTTCGCCGGTCAGCTTCACCGTGCCGTGGTCGATCCACATCGCGGTGTTGCACAACCGTGCCAGAAACTCGTTGGAATGGCTGGCGAAGACGAGGATGCCGGAGCGCTCCACAAGGGCGGCCAGCCGGGTCTGGGCCTTCTTCATGAACTCCGCGTCGACGGCACCGATGCCCTCATCGAGCAGCAGGATCTCCGGGTCGATGCTGGTCACCACCCCCATCGCCAGCCGGACCCGCATCCCGGTCGAGTAGGTGCGCAACGGCATCGACAGGTAGTCGCCGAGTTCGGTGAACTCGGCGATCTCGTCCACCTTGGCCAGCATCTGTTTGCGGGTCTGCCCGAGAAATAGGCCGCGGATGATGATGTTCTCGAATCCAGAGATCTCTGGGTCCATCCCGACTCCGAGATCGAACACCGGCGCGACCCGACCGTGCACGGTTGCCACGCCGCGCGTCGGTTCGTAGATGCCCGAGAGCAACCGCAGCAGCGTCGACTTGCCCGCGCCGTTGTGCCCGACGAGGCCGACTCGGTCGCCCATCTGCAAGGACATGGTGATATCTCGAAGTGCTTCGATGACGACGACGTTGGAGTCGTTGCGGCCGATCGCCCCACCGGCCTTGCCGAGAAATGCCTTCTTCAGCGAGCGCGTCTTGGCGTCGAAGATCGGGAACTCCACCCACGCATTACGCGTCTCGATGTGGGGTTCGTGCGGGTTCACCGATTCAGCGGAACGGGCCACACTGACCTCACAGGTACTGACCGGTGCCGGGGTGCCCGGGGCCACCTCGTTGCCCCGGCGCACCGATGCCGGGTGGAAGCGCGCCCTGGCGCATCTGCTCGAGCTGTTGACGGGCTGCCATTTGCTGGGCGAACAGCGCGGTCTGGATGCCGTGGAAGAGTCCCTCAAGCCAGCCGACCAGCTGGGCCTGAGCAATGCGCAGTTCGCCATCTGATGGCACCGCGTCCTCGGTGAACGGCAATGTCAGCCGCTCCAGCTCATCACGCAACTCGGGTGCCAACCCCTCCTCCAGCTCACTGATGCTGGTGCGGTGGATATCGCGTAGACGGCCACGGCTGGCATCGTCGAGTGGCGCCACCCGCACCTCCTCTAGCAGTTGCTTGATCATCGTGCCGATCCGCATCACCTTCGCGGGCTGCTCGACGAGGTCGGTCAGCGATTGTCCGTCGCGGACGACGTCCTGATCTTCCGGTTCGTCGTCCGAGCCGGCGCCGATGATCTCGATGTTGTCGTCGTCGGTGTTGGTTGTCATGTCCCTAGAGTGCCCCAGCATCGCTTTCCTATTGTGGCTGGGCTCCGCGCCGACCAAGGGCGCGGGCCTCGAACAGCGTGCTCCGCTGCAGAAGCGCGCTGGACTAGTATGGCGGTCCGGATGATCTGGTCCGGTCGGCGGGATGATCCTTCTGGTATCCGGACTGGTACGACGGAATTCACCGACGCACTAAGGTGGGTTGACATGGGATACGACGTCGCCCGGGTGCGTGGACTGCACCCGTCGCTTGGCGATGGCTGGGTGCATATGGACGCCCAGAACGGCATGCTGCTACCGGACTCCGTCAGCCGGGCCGTCTCCACTGCCTTCCGCGGTTCGATGGCCAGCACAGCCGGCCCGCACCCGTCTGCCCGACGCAGCGCCGCGGTGCTCGACGCCGCACGCCGGGCGGTCGCGGATCTGGTCAACGCCGATCCGGCCGGGGTGGTGTTGGGCGCCGACCGCGCGGTTCTGCTGATGTCGTTGGCCGATGCTGCGTCGGCCCGTGTCGGACTGGGCTGCGAGGTGGTGGTGACGCGCCTGGACGATGAGGCGAATATCGCACCATGGCTACGCGCCGCGAACCGCTACGGCGCCGATGTGAAGTGGGCGGAGGTGGACATCGAGACCGGTGAGCTGCCGATCTGGCAGTGGGAAGCTTTGGTGGCCAGGCCAACTCGTCTCGTGGCGGTTACCTCGGCCTCTCCGATTTTGGGAACGGTCACCGAGCTGCGCGAGGTCACCAAGTTGGTGCACGACGTGGGTGGACTCGTTGTAGTCGACCATTCGGCTGCCGCCCCTTACCGGCTCATCGACATCCATGAGATCGATGCCGACGTGGTCGCAGTCAACGCTGTCGCATGGGGTGGCCCGCCGATCGGTGCCCTGGTCTTTCGCGACCCGTCAGTCATCGACGCATTCGGGCCGGTGTCGTTGGATCCCAATGCCGCCGGCCCAGCCCGCCTAGAGCTCGGCGCCCACCAGTTCGGGATGCTCGGCGGCATGGTGGCGAGCATCGAATACCTTGCGAACCTGGATGATTCGGCGCAGGGAACCCGCCGTGAGCGGCTTTCGCTTTCGATGCAGTCGTCGGCGGCCTACATGAGCGGACTGTTCGATTACCTTCTGGCGTCCTTGCGTTCGTTGTCGACGGTGATGGTGATCGGTAGCCCGGAAGAGCGCATCCCGGTGCTGACCTTCGCGATCGAGAACGTGCCCGCCGAGCGTGTGGTGCAGCGACTCGCCGACAACGGAGTCTTGACGATAGCGAACGCGAGCTCGCGCGTGCTGGACTTGATCGGCGTCACCGACATCGGTGGGGCAGTGACGGTCGGTCTGTCGCACTACAGCACCGCCGCTGAGGTCGACCAGCTGGTGCGGGCGCTCGCGTCGCTCGGCTGAGGCTGGGCTCAGCCTCAGTGGTCAACGCGCAGCAGCACTTTGCCAGACACATCGCCTGATGCGAGCAGCTCATGGGCGGCTTGGGCCTCGGCCATGGGGAACTCTGCGCCGATCACCGGCCGTACCATGCCGTCAGCCACCATGGGCCAGACGTCGTCGACCACTCTTGCGACGATGTCGCTCTTACCGCCGGGGCCTTCCATGGGTCGGGATCGAAGCGCGGTCGCGAGTACACCAGCGCGTTTGGCCAGCAGCTTGCCGATATTGAGCTCTGCCTTCGCGCCGCCCTGCATGCCGATGATAACCAACCGGCCGTCGATGGCGAGCGCATCGACGTTGCGGTCGAGGTAGGCCGCGCCGATGATATCGAGGATGATGTCAGCTCCCCCGGCGCCGCGTACAACTTCAACGAAGTCCTCATTGCGGTAGTTGATGTTGATCTCGGCACCCAACTCGGCGCAAAGGTCCAGCTTGTTGCGAGAGCCCGCAGTGACGGCGACCCGACAGTTCAAGGCGCGGGCCACCTGGATGGCGTGGGTGCCGATGCCGCTGGCGCCGCCGTGGATGAGAAGCAGTTGCGACGCTCGCAGCCCGGCCGTCATCACGAGGTTCGACCAAACCGTGCAGGCGACCTCTGGCAGCGCCGCGGCGTGTGGCAGCGCGACGCCACTGGGCTTTGGCAGAACTTGGCCAGCGGGGACGGCCACGTACTCCGCGTAGCCACCGCCGGCCAGTAGGGCGCAGACCTCATTCCCCGGGGACCAACCTGTGACGTGCGTACCGATAGCCACGATCGTTCCGGAGACTTCGAGGCCTATGGTCTCGCTGGCGCCACTAGGGGGTGGGTATTTTCCCGCGGCCTGCAGAAGGTCCGCGCGGTTGACCCCCGCGGCGACGACCTTGATGAGGACTTCGCCGGCTGCGGGCGCGACGTCCGGGACGGGTTGCCAGACGAGTCGTTCGGGAGATTCGGCCACGATCGCGAGCATTCACGCAACGCTACTACGCTGCGGAAACACAAGTTGCTTTCTACCAAACTGAATGCCGGTGCTGTCTTGGCATGGCCCTCTTTATGGCCGAACAACGCGGCGAGAGGGGAACGACAAACCGATGAACCCGGGCATGAAGTCCGACGCTCCGCCGCCAAAGAGACTGCACGTTTAGACTGTCCCGCGGTGGCGTGGCAGAGCGGCCTAATGCACTCGCCTTGAAAGCGAGAGTCGGCCAAAACCGACCGGGGGTTCAAATCCCTCCGCCACCGCCGATGTGGCGCACCGTGCAGATGAGTTCGACACGGGGCGTCGTGCCGCGATCGCGAACGGCGTGCTCAGTACCCGATGTAAATCACGAGCTCGTCTGCTGGTTCGGCGTTGTTGAGGATCAGTACCGAACTTTGGTCGTTGACGTCGTCGTAGGGAAAGCCGTAGGCCAACCCCGCTATGCCGATGTCGTGGAAGAGCTTGGCGTAGGGGTTCCAGCGCTGCCCATCCGGATAGTAGGCCGCGACGTCATTCCACTGCTCGGGCGTACTGGCCACACCCCGATTGAGCGCGGCATCAAGCTCAGCAAGGAACAGCACCTGGAAGCCCGTGCCCGCGAATGGTCCGTCAGCGGCGAAGACTTCCGCCGTCGTGGGCTTGGCCATCGTATGTTT
>JAHZIT010000188.1 GCA_022601275.1 Actinomycetes bacterium | reverse complement strand
CTGATGAACTTCCGGTCGATCGAGGACGGCTCTGTCCACGTCGTGCATTTTGTATTTCATGGTGTCGATGTATCGCCGCGGATCGCGTCTGATCAACGCCGCCAGGAACCGCGTGTTCGCGTTTGACAACCAGGGCAGATACCAAGCCAGCCGCAGGAAGAACCGGTTGGTCCCGCTCATTCCTTCGAACGCCCCGGGCGTATCGGTCGGTGCCGGCGACGAGACGATGCCCACGGTCGTGAGGCGCCGGGGCATCCTCCACGCGCACGCCAGCGCACCCGGGCCGCCGCCGGAGATACCTAGCACTGCGAACTTGCCAATCTGCAACGACTCGGCCAGTGTCTCAACATCATTCGCCCAGTCCAGAAGTGTCCGGCCGGGTTTGGGGTCCGACCCGCCATAGCCCGGACGGTCGGGGGCGATGATTCGTGCTGAGGGCGGAAGCGAACCGGTAGGCAGCATGCCCCAGCTAAGGCGCGAGCCGGGCAACCCGTGAAAGACGAAGACGGGAACGCCGGTAGCCTCACCGTATTCGGCATAAGCCAGGCGCCGACCATCGGACGTCTGTATCGCGGAATCGAGGCGCGGCGGGGTCACGGCGCTCGCCCCGTGCGGAACGTCAAATGGTCACCGCCTCACCGTAACCCAGAATCGTGCAGGCCACACCGAGTCGCTCCGCTTCACGCTTGAATCGCTCATCGTCGGCCACTCCAAAGCGCCGCTTCCACAGAAACGGCACACTGTAGTGACACGGGATGACCCGTTGTGGAGCAACTAGTTTCACCGCCTCAAGCGCCTCATCGACATCCATCGTCCAAGTGTTGGCGCCGAGCCCGCCGATCGGCAACATCAGCACGTCCGCCGAGACGCCCCTCCATTCCGGCACCAGCACCGAATCGCCGAGGTTGAGTATCGTGGTATCACCAATCGTGATCTTGAATCCCATGGATCCCAGGCCCACTCGCTCATCGGGACCGGGCCGCGCACGATAGGTGAAGCCGAGGATCGGGGCGGCGATAGGGCCGTGCTCTGTCTTTACTGCCTCAAAGCGCACGCCGTTCAGGCTGATCGACTCCCCGACGTCGAGCGGATGCAGATTGTCAAAAGGCACCCAAGACGTCAGCGCCCGGCCGCGGGGTGCGACAACGAGCCTCACGCCGTCCACCTCGCGCGTAAGGCCCCTGCCACAGATCACCTCCGCTCCGGAGGCCGCTGCGAGACGATCCGATTGCCAATGGTGGTCGGGGTCACCATGGGTGATGACGACATGGGTCACACCGGGCCATTCCGACTTGGGGATCAGACTCTTCAGTTTGAAGATCCACAAGTTCTGTCCCGGATCCACCGCGACCTTCACGTCCTCATGCTCGATCAGGAACGCGTTATACAGGTAGTGCGTGATCTTCATGGTTACGCCGCTCTCGGGTCCGGCAAAGTCTACTTCGATCCACCCGATGGTGGCCATGGCCGTCGAGATGCACGAGATCAGCCGGTCCCCGAACCCGGCCGCCCGACTCAACCCCAGTGGTTGTGGTGGTGGCGCGAGCTCGAGCGAGGCATGAATCCGACCGACGGCGCCGCCTTGGTCTGCGGTACTGCGACGATGCCGGTGCGTGGCGTCAGATCGTGCTGGATTTGTTCGTTCTGCTGGTTGTTGTCGCTGGCCGCGGTGGCCGGGCCGGCTACTCCCAGGGCTGCGCCGCCGATGATGCCGGCCGACAGGACGGGCAGGGCAACGAAACGGGTGAAGCGGCGGGTGGTGTTGCTGGCCATGATGATGACTCCTTCTGTGCTCATTGGGTTTTCGGTTCTTCTGCCGGTGCTCTCCGGCGATGAGATAACTATCGCGTACGCCGATGCCGATGTCTGTCCGTCGAACGGACGTCTATGCGGTGGAAATCGCTGTCCGCCAATCGGGGGATAACGCTTCCGGGGTGTGAAAAACTCACCCGGTGAATGGCGGAAAAGTGCAGGTAGTGGTGGCTGACGACCATCCGCTGCTCCGAGACGGCGTCGTACGTGCCCTGGAGTCGAGCGGATCAGTGGACGTAGTCGCTGAGGCCGATGACGGCACGGAGGCGTTGGAACTCATCCGCACGCACCGCCCTCACGTCGCGCTGCTCGACTATCGGATGCCTGGCATGGACGGGGCGCAGGTGGCTGCGGCGGTACTACGCGAGGAATTACCCACCCGGGTGCTGCTGCTCTCGGCCCACGATGAGGCCGCGATCGTCTACAGCGCACTGCGGGACGGAGCCGCGGGATTCCTCTCCAAGGATTCCAGCCGCTCGGAGTTGATCGAGTCGGTGTTGAGTTGCGCGCGAGGCCGCGACGTCGTAGCCCCGCAGTTGGCCGCCGGGCTGGCCGGGGAGATCCGCCGCAACCGCGAATCCAGCGCCACGCCGGCGCTCAGCCCGCGAGAGCGGGAGGTCCTCGCGCTGATCGCTCAGGGCCGTAGCATCCCGGCGATGGCCGCGGAATTATTCCTGGCACCGTCGACGGTCAAGACCCACGTGCAGCGACTTTACGAGAAGCTCGGCGTAAGCGACCGTGGCGCGGTAGTGGCCGAGGCGATGCGCCGCGGGCTATTGAACTGACGGGAGTGCCGGAATGACGTTGAGCCGCATCGTCAACTTCTTCGCCGCGCAGCCCGTCCGGGTGTCGGCGGTGCTGCGACTACCCCTTATCGGGCTCATCGCGATGCTGGTGTTGCTCTGGGAGGTGGATCACTGGCTGCCGCATCTCTACTTGGTAGTGCTTGGCTGCTATGCGGTTGCCGCCACGCTCTGGCTGCTGGTGGTGCTGCGTGGTCCGCTGCCGCGGTGGGCGGACTACGCATCGACCGCCGTCGATGTACTCGTCATCGTGGTGCTGTGCCTGGTGTCGGGTGGAGCCACCGCCGCGCTGCTTCCGGTGTTCTTCCTGCTGCCGATCTCAGTGGCGTTCCAGGACCGGCCGATACTGACCGCGGTGTACGGCACCGGGATCGCCGTCGGCTACCTCGCGGTGTGGATCGTGTACTCGAAACGAGATGACACAGTGGGTATGCCGGACATGGTGTACACCCGCTTCGGGTTTCTGTTGTGGCTGGCTGTGGCCACAACCGCGCTCTGTCTGGTAATGGCGTGGCGCCAGGCACGCGTTCAGGATCTTTTGCAGACACGCAGCCACCTGGTCTCCGAAGCGATGCAGGCCGACGAACGACACAACCGCAACATCGCCGAACACCTGCACGACGGCCCGCTGCAGACGTTGTTGGCTGCCCGCCTGGAACTCGACGCGGCGCGTGACCGCAGTACCGACCCGGCGTTGGACACGGTGTACGCCGCGCTTGCTCAAACAGCGACCGCGTTGCGTTCAACAGTCACCGAACTCCACCCCCAGGTGCTCGCGCAGCTCGGGCTGACGGCGGCGGTCCGGGAGCTGGTGGTCCAGCAGCAGTCCCGCACCGACATGCGCATCCAGGCCGACCTCGAGGAGGTCGGCAAGCCCGAGTCGCAGGCGCTGATGTTCCGCGCGGCGCGTGAACTGCTCACCAACACCGTCAAGCACGCCGACGCGACGACGGTGCGGGTGCGGCTTCTGAGTCGAGGAGACCGGGTGGTGCTCATCGTCGCCGACGACGGCACGGGGTTCAACCCTGCCGACGTCGATCGGTTCGTCGCCGACGGGCACATCGGATTGGGTTCATTGCAGGCCCGATTCGACGCAATGGGCGGGGAACTCAACATCCGTTCGGCTCCCGGCGCCGGCACCGAGGTGACCGTGACCTCGCCACCGAATGCGCCTGCCTCCCGGTCCAGCCAACAACGCTGACCCCGCAGCCCCTGAGGCCGCGAACGCAGCCGCGCTCAGGAAACCGTGACGTGGATGTGGTTGAAGTGATTGGCCACCCGCCACATGGTGTACGAAACACCGAACCGTCCCGCCTGGCTTTGCACATCGGCGTTGATGGCATCGCCCAGAGCCATGTCTGAGCCAATCATGATGTCGATGGCGCGGCCGCTCGGGTGGTCAGGCAGTGGATCCGCGCGCACGCCGCCTATGGACTGGACACCGGGGTAGGTGGCGATGATGTATGCCGTCAGGGCCCTGGCGTTGGGGACCAGACCGCGCATCCCGACGGTGGGGATGTGGGCACCCGGACCCAACACTGCCTGCATCGCTGGGGAAAGCTGGGCATAGCTTGCCTTGACCACCGCGACCTGCGTCTGGACCTCGGCCTGCTTCTTCTGTAGGTCTGCTCGCACGGCCGATGCCGCGTCGGCGGCCGCCTTGGCGTCAGCCGCGGACTTCGCCGAGGCCGCCTCCACGGCCCGTGCCTGCTGCTCGACCCGGCGAAGGCTCTGCAGCTGCTCGGACATCGTCGTGTGCATTACGCGCTGGATGGACAGCTCGTCGATGAAGCTCTGCGGCGAGGCGGCGGTCAGGATCGCGGAAAAGTCATCGGCGCCCCCGCCCATGTAGACCGCACCAGCGAGTTTGTCGACGGCAGCCTGGCGGGGCAGAAGCTGGGCCTTGGCGGCGTCCAGCTCTGCCAAGTCGTCGGCGTGCTTCTTTTCTGCCTCAGTCTGTAGCTGCACCTTCTGGTCAAGGTCCAGCTGGGCCGCTTGCACGGTCTCAATCAGTTGTTCAGCCTGCCGGGACAACTCATTGAAATTTGCCACGTTGTCGTGGGCCGGGTCAGCGTAGGCGCCGCCCCCCGCCGCGCTGAGGGCCGCGAGTCCGACGATCGCTCCGGCAACCAGCTTGTATGCACCGGATTTCGACACAAACAGGGGGTGAAATTTCAAGACTTCGAGTCCTTTGACTGTTGTCGACGTTCTCGTCGAACTGCCTCTCCTTGAGCCAAGGCCTCTGAGCAGGCTAGAAAACGGCGGCGGCTTTGTCCAACCAGCCAACGTCCAACCAGCCAACGTCCAACCAGCCAACGTCTAACCAGCCAACGTCCAACCAGCCAACGTCCAACCCAGGCTGGGACGTCGGCCGCAGTCGCCCGAAGCTCATCGACTCCCGCCAACTTGGGCCGGGCCTCGTTCGAGAACAATCCATCAAGCCTTCAAGAGGCCCTGGAACGGCGCGGCGCCCATGTCGTCACCCGTGACGCACGCCCATGTCAACGTGCACACTTGTGGAATGCAGACATGTGACCTCAAGGCCACTGCGGTGGCCGCCGCAGCCCCGCCCATACGCCGGCCGCTGCTCCGGACTAGGACATCGACCTCACCGTGGCCGGCATGATCGTTCCGCGCAGACCGCTGACCAGCCTCTCCGACGTGCGCGCGTTTTTTCACACCAACACCGTGCCCCTGTACTTCATCTCGCCGACCCCATTCAACCTGCTGGGTATCGACCGCTGGGTACGGAATTTTTTCTACCTGAACTATTTTGACTCTTTCGAGAGGGAACACCCGCGGGTGTTCGTACCCCGGCGGCGCGACCGCCGGGATTTCGACTCCATGGGGGATGTGTGTAATCACCTCCTGTCCGATCCTGAGACACGGCAATTCATCGCCGAAAGGGGGCCCGGCGGCAAAGCGTGCTTTGTGATGCCTGACGAGCAGACCGCGGCACTTGCGCGCCAGGCTGGGCTGGACGTCATGGAACCTCCAGCAGAGCTGCTCCATCGCCTGGACTCGAAAGTCGTGATGACGCGCCTCGCTGAGGAGGCGGGCGTGCCGAGCGTGCCTCACGCGATCGGACGCGTCGGCTCCCACGACGAACTGATGGCGCTGGCGCACGACGCCGGGCTGGGCGACGACCTCGTTATTCAGGACGCCTACGGCGACGCCGGCAGCGGGACGTTCTTTGTGCGCAGTGAACGCGACTGGCGCGATTGCGCCGCTGACCTGGCCGGACAACGCGAGGTCAAAGTCATGAAGCGGATCCGCAATGTCGAGGTGTGCCTCGAGGGCACCGTGACCCGGTACGGAACGGTGATCGGCCCCGCGATGACGAGTCTGGTTGGTTACCCGGAGCTGACTCCCTACCAGGGCAGCTGGTGCGGCAATGACATCTGGCACGAGGTGCTGCCACCGGCACGGACGCACGCCGCACGGGAAATGGTGCGGAAGCTGGGCGATGCCATGAGTCGCGAGGGGTACCGCGGCTATTTCGAAGTGGACCTCCTGCACGACCTGGACTCCGACGAGCTCTACCTCGGCGAGGTGAACCCCCGGCTCAGTGGCGCGAGCCCGATGACGAACTTGACCACCGAGGCCTTCGCCGACGTGCCGCTGTTCCTGTTCCACCTGCTCGAGTTCATGGACGTGGAGTACGAGATCGATATCGATGAGATCAACTCGCGCTGGGAGCGAGGTTACGGCGAGGACGAGGTCTGGGGTCAGGTGATAATCGCGGAGACCTCGCCGGATATCGAGCTCTTCACTGCGACGCCACGCACCGGTGTGTACCGCCTCGATGAAGCGGGGCACGTCTCCTTCGCGCGGCCGGCCAACGACTGGGAGTCGGTGACTGACGAGTCTGAGGCCTTCTACATGCGTGTGGCCGCGCCCGGCGATTTGCGCTGCGAGGGTGCCCAAATCGGCGTGTTGGTCACCCGCGGGCACCTGCAGAGCGCCGAATACCAGCTCACCGAACACTGCCGGCGCTGGGTCAATGGCATCAAGGCGAAGTTGGCCTCAGCCCCCCTGGCGCCAGCCTCACCGATCGTCTCACGGCTTGTCGCGCGGGCGTGATTGGCGGCGAGCCCGGCCGCGCCCCGGCCGGCATCTCACTGAGCAACTGGCTCTGGGAACCCTATGCGCACTGGTCTTTCCAGCACGTCGAAGACGTGGTGCCGACCGCGGTAATCCCGCGCGGGACCGCATCGGCGGCGGAGTTGCTCGCAGCCAATGCTCCACTGGCCGAGGTCCCGATGATCAGCACTGCCGGGGGGGCCACCCCCGTTGGCGCGGTGCGGGCCAGCACCGCTACCGACGGGTGGGCCGTCGCCTCCCGAGGCAAGCTGGTGGCCGAGGAGTACTGCGGCGGTCTTGAACCCGAAACCCGGCACCTGCTGTTTTCGGTAAGCAAGTCGCTGGTGGCCGCCGTCGTGGGGGCTCTGCACGGGGCCGACGCGATCGCACTCGACGCCCCGGTCACGGCTTTCGTCCCGGCCTTGGCGAACTGCGGCTACGCCGGTGCGACGGTGCGCCACCTGCTGGACATGAGGTCGGGTATTGCCTTCTCAGACGATTACGGCGACCCGGCTGCGGAGATACACCTCCTCGATCAGGCGATGGGGTGGGCGCCCAGGAGCAGCGCGGACGTTCCCGGCACGCTGTACGACTTCCTGCTGACCTTGCAGCGGAAGTCTGCTCACGGCGGACCGTTCGAATACCGCTCCTGTGACACCGATGTGCTCGGTTGGATCTGCGAGACCGCCGGCGGCCGGCGGATGCCCGAACTCATGTCGGAGCTTCTGTGGCGGCCCATCGGTGCCCAATGCGACGCGACGATCGGCGTGGACGCGGTCGGCACCGGAATGTTCAATGGCGGCATCAGTGCCTGTCTTACCGACATGATCCGGTTCGGTGCGCTTTTCTTGCGTGAAGGTGTCTCGTTAACCGAGCAGCAGGTAGTGCCGGCGGCATGGATCGCCGACACTCTCGACGGCGGGGCCGACTCGCGTCAGGCGTTCGCCGCCAACTCCGAGGACGCCGGGATGCCCGGCGGGATGTACCGCAACCAAGTGTGGTTCCCGTACCCGGGCAGCGACGTCCTACTGTGTCTGGGAATGTGCGGCCAGATCATCTACGTCAACCGCTCCGCCGAGATGGTGGCCGCAAAGTTGTCCAGCCAGCCGCACACACACGGCCCGCACGTTCTGCTGGACACGCTGCGCGCCTTCGATGCGGTGGCCCGGCACACGAACTAACTCATCTGTTCCATGCCTGTTGCGGTGATCTTTGCGCCGGACGATCAGGGGCGCTCGAAGTGTTGGTAGTCGATGGGAGTTGTCCAGTCGCCACCCCACTGCCAACCACGATCGGTGAAGGCCAGTACGGCTGGGTCTCCCGGGTGGAGCAGTCCGGGATCGATGCGGCTGCGGTCCAGATACGCTGCGGCGTTTGCCGGTTCGAATCTGCCGGCGCTGTCGATGAAGGGATTGAGAAGCGGGTTGACGTCGATAGCCCGGCCGTAGGCGTGTTGAGACCAATTGTCGGTTCCCGGGATGCCCCGACAGTTGAAGCCAGAAGTGTTGTTGTCCTGCATAGACAGTTCATCTTCGGCGCCCGGATACTGCTCGACCGTCTGGATCTTCTCGATGGGATATCGCAGCTCGTAGAGCTGCTCGAAGACCGATATCACTTCGGGCACCAGGTCGCGGTTCACGATAAGGGCGCCGCGGCGGGTCTGGCCGTCAAAGCCGATGTGGTTGACCTCCACCCGCCGGAGCTGCTCCGGCCCGACCGGGCAGCCCGGGCGCCAGCTCGCCCCGAGTTCCGTGGCTGTCACCGGGGAGACAGTCGCCGCGGCAGGTTCTGGTGCTACCGGAGCAACAGCCCGCGACGATGGCGCCGCAGGCTCCTGTGGCGGCGCAGGCACCTGTGGCGGCGCAGCAGATGCCGGCGCCACGGCGGCCGGACGCTCTGGCGCGGAGGTGCACTGCACCAGCACGGCAGCAGCCGCGGTCAATATCGCCAGGACGGCAACAGTCCTCCCGGAGAGCGCGGATCCGCGATGAGTCGTCACGGCTTGCTTCTACACCCACTGGATCGTCGCAGGCAAGTGTGCCGACGTGATCGACGACTCGAAGGGTGCACCGCCGGAGGCGGGGCCGGTCGGCGGCGTTCCCGATCAGGTGCTTTCGCGTAACCTGACATGGTCTAGCTGATCGCGGTTCTGTGAAATACCAGCTTGGGGGCACGTTGATCTCTTTGCCTGAATCCAATCGGGGCCTGGCAGTGCTGCTGCTTCGGGTCATCACCGGAATCAACTTTGTCGGGCATGGATTGGTGCGAATTCTCGGCGACTACAAAGGATTCGCCCAGAGCACCGTCGATCAGTTCGCGGACACAATCCTGCCCGCCGCGATGGTATGGCCGCTGGGCTACGCGATCCCGGTTGTCGAGCTTGTCTTCGGCGTAGCGTTGATCGTGGGTGTTCGGCTCCGAGCCACCATAATTGCCGGTTTCGCTCTGATGGCGGTTCTGCTCTCCGGAATGGTCCTACTCGAGCAATGGGCGGTTGTCGGCACCCAAATGATCTACATCCTCACCTTGTTCGCGATCCTGGCGTTTCAGCCCGAAGCCCGCCGAGAACCGCCCGATCCCCAGTCAGCCAACCGATGAGGGGCCGACTTCTAGCCTCATCGACATCGGCGATTCGCGGACCCGCAGGTCGCAGCCGCTGTTGACACAGCGGCCGACGCCAATACATTGACCTCATGGGAAGTTATCCGCCCCGCACGTTCAGACGCCATCGGTCGCGGCTCGGGCGATTCGGGATCTGGTTCGCCTGCCTGGCGTTTCTGGTGGTGTCTTGCGGAAGCACTGGGCGAACCGCCCACGCAGACGACACGACGAGCGTGCCGGACACTCCCGGATCGTCCACCCAGGCAGCCGGACCCGACGGTCCCGATGTCGTTCTCCTTGACCTCGAGGACGCCAGCGAGGTGGCCGCCTGGACAACGGTCAACGACCCCGTCATGGGCGGTCTGTCGACCTCGCGCATCACGTTCGGCGGTGGCGGCCTGATCTTCTCGGGCAACATCTCGCTGGAGAACAACGGCGGGTTCGCATCGGCCCGCAGCCCGCAGAACCCCGATCTCGGGCGAAAAGCAGCAGGCGCGAAAGCGCTGCGCGTGCGTGCCCTGGGCGACGGAAAGACATACCTCTTGAAGGTGGGCACCGCAGGGCAGCCATGGTCCTACATCCAGCGCTTCCCGACCGAGGCCGCCGTCCAGCAGAGTTACGAACTACCCATCGAGGGTTTCCGGCCGGTGGGCATGCGCCTCAATCCCGCACCCGAAGCGCCGCAGACGCTGGACCCCTCCATCATCAACCAGGTTTCGGTCTACATTGTCGACAAACAACAGGGCCCCTTTGAACTCACGCTCATCGCGATCGACGCCGCCGTGTGAGCGAACCTCCCGCAACAGGTCTCCGTATCCGAGCGTTCTACGACAAAACACGAGGAATCGAATTGACCACGCACTCCAAGGGGCATGAAGCATCGCTCGTATCGCGCCGCGCTGTCCGGCCGGTGGGGCTGTCGTTGGGCGCTGGCTTCGTCGCAGGATTTGCGGTAGCGGCTGTGTTCTGGCGCCGACAGGTGCGCGCTCTGATCCGGAGGGCACAGCCCTATGTACGGCAACAGACCCGGGTGCAGAGCCCGGCACTGATCATCAATCGCTGGAGCGGTGACGGTAAGGCCGACAGGTGCGGGTTGGCCGACGAAGCACGGAAGGCGGGTATTCGCCCGATCCTGTTGGAGCGGGGCGATGATCTCGTCCGGCTGGCGCATGACGCCATCAGCGCTGGCGCCGACGCTATCGGGATGGCCGGAGGAGACGGCTCCCTCGGGATGGTGGCCGGGGTTGCGGTCGAGCGGGGCGTCCCTTTCGTCTGCGTTCCGGTCGGTACGCGCAATCACTTTGCGCTGGACCTCGGGCTCGACCGAGACAACCCGCTGACCGCACTCGATGCGTTGCGTGACGGCGAGCAGATCCTGATCGACTACGGCGTCGCCAACGGCCGCCCGTT
>JAHZIT010000187.1 GCA_022601275.1 Actinomycetes bacterium | reverse complement strand
TGTCTTCGAACCGCCGGAACACCTCGTCGCGGTTCAGGGAGATGCCGCGGGTGCCCGAGAAGCCACTGGAGTCTTGTGTCAACGTGAAGGTGAACGGGAAGCCGAACTGGTCAACCTGAGTAGTGTTGCCGCCGAAAGGGACTGAGCCGTCTTTGAAGCTCAGCTCGTACCAGTCGTAGATCGTGTCGTAGTTCGGGTCGCCAGGATTGGCCGGATCCGGAGATGCCCAACCGGTGTTGTCCGCGCTGATGGCGATGTAGAGCGGGTCCTGCATCGAGACGTAGATCCGCCCGCCCAACAGCTCCGGCGGAATGCGGAGGTTGCCCGCCTCGGACAGGGTGAACGACATGTTGGCGTACTTCACTCCGTCCTTCTGGAGGTGGTTGGGGGCATCGGCGGCAGCGTGGTCGATAGCGTGTGCAACGCCGTTGCGGTCGACCCATGACCATTGGCCCGGGGTCGCCTGGCCCATGACCAGCACATGGACCTCGTCATTGCCATAGACGCCGGTGTTATTGGTGAACGTCACCGGGAATGACCCCGCGACGACCGAGGGCGCCGGCGGTTCCGGCGCGGGGGTCGTCGGTGGGGCTGGTGGCGGAATTGGCGGAGGAGTTGGTGTGGGGGTTGGTGATTCACCGGTCAGCACCTGCGGAACCGGGACGATCTCAAACTTCGATGAGCCGATGGTGTCGGCTGAGCCTTCCCTGAACAGACCCCAGTGGTCGTCGCCGCCCTTCCAGGCCTCGTCGGTGAAATTGAAGTAATACATCCCGTCGAAGCGGGCTTCGGGGCCGTAGACGTATCGGGTGACCAGCTCGTAGTACAGCTGCTGATTCGCGGAGTTGGTGACCGCCGGATCGTAACCCGTGCTCTGCCAGCCGGTTTCACCCAGGACGATGGGCTTCGACCCCAGACCGAGCGAGTCGAGCGTATCGGCGAGCGTCGTCTCGAAGGATCTCAGCGTGGCCAGCTGGAGTGCTGGCGTCCATCCTGGATTGTTGCGGTTGCCGAAGAACCCGCCGTAGTCGTGAACGCTCACGTAGTCGAGTTCCTCCACAAGTCCGGCAAGGTTCTGCCCCCACTGGCTGGAACCGGGCAGGAACGTCGCCCCGGAGAAGTCGTAGGTCACCGGCAGCGACGACACGGTCTTGAAGTACTGCACCTGGCCGAGCACCTCCGGTGCGGTCAGCGTCGCCGAACCGTTCCAGTCGGCGAGCTGCTCGTTGCCGAGGCTCACTCCCGTCACCTTGTCCAGGTAGGGGGCGATGATGGACAAGGCGGAGTCGATCTGGCCACGGGCGTCGGCGTCGTGGGTGATGTAGATGCCCGGCTGCGCCGTCAGTTGCAGGTCCAACCGGGTGATCGCTTCCAGGATGCGGCCGGTGTACTCGTCGGTCCCCCACGTACGGATCGTGGTGAACCCGAGGTCGGCGACCTCTTGCAGGGCGTCCTCCATTCGCGTCTGGCCTGCCAGCGCGCCCAGGGAGCCGACGGAGAATCCCACCCCCCGCTCAGGAGCCCAAAACGCTCGCTCAGCGGCAGTCTGGGTCGGGATCGGGGTCGTGGGAGGCTCCGGCGCGGGAGTCGGTGGTGGGGGAGGCTCCGGCGCGGGAGTCGGCGGCGGGGGCGTGGGAGTCGGTGGAGTGGGCGTGGGAGTCGGTGGAGTGGGCGGTGGAGTGGGAGTCGGTGGTGGGGGCGTCGGTGGAGTGGGAGGCGGTGGTTCTGCCATGGCGGCAACGTTCACCGTTACCGTGCTGGTGGCGGTGTGCCCCGAATCGCCGAGCAGCCCGAAGGTCAGCATGTGGAGCAGGCCGGAGAACCCGTGGATATGGAAGCCGCCGTCATCATCGGAAGCGGTGACTGTGAAGGTATCGGCATATCCCGTGGTGCCCTCCCAGCTGGCTGGTGGGGTGTAGGTGGCCGACTCGCCCGCGATCTTCAGGGTGCCGGCGGCGGTTCCGGCCCCGGTTGCCTCGCCGGCGATGGTGTAGCTCAGGGTTTCGGTGTCGGCGTCCTGAGCGCCCAGCTCGAACGGCAGGCTGTCCGCCCCCGGCTCGACGCTGACCGACACCACCTGTGGCGAGAACGTCGGTGAGGCCGCGAAGAAGGTGCGCTGGAACCAATTTCGGGTCTCAGTGGCGTGGGAGATCGGCGCGCTGGCCGCAGCTGCGCTCGCGGTCCCCGGTTTTGTCGAGCCTGTTGTTGCCGAGCCCGTCGTTGTCGTCCCCGTTTCTGTTGACCCCGGCGTCTCCAGGGCAACGCGTTGGGCGCTGGCCTGCTGAATGCTGGTCTCGACGCTGCGGTTTTGCGGCGACTGTTCAGTTCTGCGGCTGGCCAGGGCGAGTAGCGCCAGCGGTGCGGGGGAAGGCGGAACGTCGGGCGCTTCGGGGATGGGCAGCCCCAGCAGTACAGCCGATGGCAGCAGCCCTACGGCGCTGGGTGCGGGATCGCGGATGGCGACCGGGTCGGCCGATGCGGGAGGTCCCGCTTCGGTGGTCATGGTCACCACCGAACGCGGTGCTGCGATGAGTGGCTCGACCTCGGTGCCAGGGGTGCGGCTAGGGCCTGTCGGCGTTGTCAGCTCCGGTGTGACCGAAGACGGCGCCGACCAACGACCTGGATCTGCGGTCACCGGCACCTGGTCTACTGCTTCGTGGGCGGTCGCATCGGGGTCGGCGACGGTGCTGAGTTGGGCAACCCTGCCCCGCCTGTTGCCGCCGTCTCGACCCGCCGCGGCTACCGCCTCGGAAGCCGCCGCGTCGTCGCTGCTGGCCTCGTCCAGGCTGTCGAGTGCCCCGACGTCGTATGTTTCGGCTGCCTCGACCTCGTCGGGTACCTCGTCGGGTCCCAGGTCGAGCATCTCGGCGTCGGCGTCGGCGTCGGCGTCGGCGTCGGCGTCGACTTCGACTTCGTCGGGTCCCAGGTCGACCATCTCATCGTCGGCGTCGATTTCGTCGGGTCCCAGGTCGACCATCTCTTCGTCGCCACCCGCCGAGGCGGTAGTCGTGGCGCCGCTGCCCGTTGACTCTTGTGGTGCTCCGTCGTCGACGGGCCCCGGCGCGGGACCCGAAGCCCCATCAGTGGACGAGGCGTCGGCAGCCGAGGAGGAACCGGCATCAGATGAAGCCTTAGTGGCGGAATCAGACGACTGCGACGGCGCGCCGCCGGAACGGGAATCTGACGACTCTGCCGAGCTGATCGCCGGGTTGGTCGCAACGCCCGCCACGCCCAATGCGACCGCCAATGCGCCGGCCCCGCCCACGTATCTGACGTATCTCATGGCAGCCCCTCAGGTGGATCAGCGCCGCGCGGAATCGTTGCACGTGACCTGAAATCTACCCGGCCCGGTGCATGAAGAATGATGAATCTAGGATTTGCCGGGCCAGGTTCTGCCTGGTCCGTGGGGTGTTAGGTTCGTAGAGCGTCCACATCCGGGTCAGCATCATTCGGCCGGCGCCGAACTGAGAGGCGGCGATGCAAGCCACCCAGTCCGCACTGCGGTCGAAGGTGCGGCGGATGCTGCCGTCGGCTGCCCGCACCCGGATCATCGGCTGGATGCTCTTGTTCTTGATCGCCGCCCTGGCGGTCGCGACCTTTTCGACTTGGCGCCTCTTGGTCTCGGCTGTCAACACGCGTATGGACGAGGCGTTGCTGGTTGAGGTGCAGGAGTTTGCCGAGCTGACCGGCCCCGGCATCGATCCCGGCACGGGGGCACCCTTCGCCGGGGTGGAAGAGCTCATCCGGGAGGCCATGGCGTACAACATCGCCCGGCCCAACGAAGTGTTCCTCGGTTACGTCAATGGGTCGTATCTGACCAAGAGCCCCCAACAACCGGGCACCCCCGACGTGCTGGCCGGTGATCCGGCTTTCACCGAGCGGGTCGCTTCGATCACCGAGCCGGTCGCAGA
>JAHZIT010000001.1 GCA_022601275.1 Actinomycetes bacterium | reverse complement strand
GCTGTTCCTGCGCGACGCCCTGGCCAAGGTTGGGGTGCAGGCGCAGTTCATCGCGCGGGGTGAGTACAAGTCGGCGGCCAACGTGTTCACCGAGGACAGCTACACAGACGCGTATCGCCAGGCCGATTCCCGGCTGGTGGAGAGCCTGCACGCACAGGTGTGGCAGGCGGTGGCGGTCTCGCGCGGTATCGAGGCGGCGGCGCTGGACGAGCTGGCCGACAGGGCGCCGCTGCTGCGTGGCGAAGCGCTGAGCGCCGGCCTGGTAGACCGAGTCGGGTTCCGCGACGAGGCGTACGCGCGAATCGCGCAACTGAGCGGCGGGACTGTCGACGTTGCGGAGAACGCGGGGGCTACCGCCGAGGCCGGCAGCGGGGTTACAGGGGATGCCGGCAGCGGGGCCATCGCCGAGGTCGGCAGCGGGCCCATCGCCGATGCCGATAGCGGGGACGCGCCGCCGAGGTTGTTCTTGGCGCGCTACGCCAGGATCAAGGCGCCGTCGGTACCGATGCCGAGGCGCAAGCGGCGGCCGACGATCGCCGTCGTCACCTTGGCCGGGCCGATCGTCAGCGGACGCGGGCGTCAGATGTCGCCGCTGGGCTCCCCGAGCGCCGGGGGTGACACCATCGCCGCCGCACTTCGGGAAGCTGTCGCCGACGACGATGTCGCCGCGATCGTTCTTCGGGTGGACAGCCCCGGTGGCTCGGTGACCGGGTCTGAGACGGTGTGGCGGGAAGTCGTTCGGGCCCGTGCGGCCGGCAAGCCGGTGGTGGCCTCGATGGGTGCCGTCGCGGCGTCTGGCGGCTACTACGTCTCGATGTCCGCCAACGAGATCGTCGCCAATCCCGGCACCATCACCGGTTCAATAGGAGTGGTTACGGGCAAGCTGGTGGCGGCCGAACTCAAGGGGCGCCTGGGGGTTGGTTCCGACGGGGTACGCACCAACTCGAACGCTGACGCCTGGTCGGTCAACGCGCCGTTCACCGATGAACAGCATGCCTTGGTCGAGGCTGAAGCCGACCTGTTCTATACCGACTTCATCCAGCGGGTGGCCGAGGGTCGGGATCTGAGTGTCGAGGAGGTCGACGCGGTTGCCCGCGGCCGGGTGTGGACCGGGGCTGATGCGGCCGAACGCGGCCTGGTCGATGAACTCGGTGGCCTGCGGACCGCGATCCGGCGGGCCAAAATTCTGGCGGCCATCGATCCGGACGACAAGGTCACCGTCAGGAACCTGCCAGGCTCGTCGCTGCGGGAAATGTTGTGGCCCAAGCCTTCCTCGCAGCCCGCCGCCGCCTCCCTTCCCGATGCGGCGGGGGCGCTGGTTGCGGCAACATTGGCCGGGGTTGTGGACGGTACGCAGCGCTCGTTGAGCGGATCCAACGCGCTGTGGCTCGGGGAGTGGCGTTTCTAGCTCGGGTGGGCCAAATGCGCGCTGACGTAGACGATCTCGCCGAGCACGTCGTCGTCCTGGGCCGCCGGCGCGGGAATCCCGAACTTCTCGAACAGCTCGTCACGGGGTGAACCCTCTACCTGCCAACCGCTTTGGCGCAGGTAGTCCATCACGTGGCTGCGGTCCCCGGCATACACCAACGAGGGCATGTCGATATCGAGTCCGTGCTCGGCCAGCGGTGCGGTCATCTCCCGGGCTTTCTCGGCGTCGAAATCCACGATGCCCGGAGCATATTCGGTGCCTATCGTGCTGCCCGCCGCGGAGAGTTCGGTGATGAGGTCGAACAGGCGGTCCTGGGCCTCCGGCGGCAGGTAGATCAGCAGTCCTTCAACCAGCCAGGCGGTCTGCTGGGATGGGTCGAAGCCCGCCGTCCGAAGCGCCGCCGGCCAGTCCTCGCGCAGATCGATAGACACGGTCCGTCTGATGGCGGTGGGATCAGCGCCCAGCTCGGCCAGCGCTTTCGACTTGAATGCGATGACATCGGGCTGGTCGATCTCGTAGACAACGGTGCCGTCGGGCCACGGCAATCGGTAGGCGCGCGCATCCAGTCCGGAGGCCAGGATGACCGCTTGACGTGTACCGGTAGCGGTGGCCGCCATCAGGTGGTCGTCGAAGAACTTGGTGCGCACTGCCATCGAGTCGATCATCGACTGCACGCGTTCGGGCGAGCCGCCCGGAATCTGCGCCGGGTCCAGCTTGCCGTCGAGCATGTTCGTGAAGAAATCCAGCCCGACCGCCCGGACCAGGGGCGCGGCGAACGGATCGTTGATCAGCCCGTCCGGATTCGCCGAAGCGATCGCGCGGCCCGCGGCGACCAGGGTCGCGGTGGCTCCCACGCTGGACGCAAGGTCCCACGAATCGTCACCGGTGCGTGTCATGTGTACTCCTATCCAGTAGCTGTGCCGACAGGTAGCCCGAATCGCCGGCCGAGGCCATCAGAGGGTCGGCGGGCGCCGCGTCGCCGACGCCGGACGCCAGTTCCCGACAGTCACCGTCGCGGCGGGTCATGGCGTCGTCACTACCGCGTCGCGGTGGCATAGACGACATCGGCGAAACCCAGCTCGTCGTCCAGCGGGGCCAGCCCGTAGCGCCTCAGCAGGTCATTCGCCCGTATCGCGTCCACTGTCCAGCCGTGGTCTGCGAGATAGCCGACGATCTCAGCGCGGTCGCCGAGGAATGCCAGTTCGGAGAAGTCGATGTCGAAACCGTGGCTCCGCCAGCGCTCGGTGGAGTCCTGCATGCGTTGGCGGACTTCCTCGTGATCGAGGTCCTGGTGCGCAGGTACCCCCTCTGCGGCCAGTCGGCTGCCCGCCGGGCTGAGCTCGCTGATTTGGTCGAGCAGCCGATCCTGGGCGTCGGGGGGCAGATAGCCGAGCAACCCTTCGGCGATCCACGCTGTCGGCCGGCCGGCGTCGAAACCGGCCTCGGCCAAGGCCGCCGGCCAATCGTGGCGCAGGTCGACGGCCACTGTCTTCAGCTCGGTCGTCGGATGCGCACGCAGCTTTGCCAGTGTCGACGTCTTGAACGTGATCACATCGGGCTGGTCGATCTCGAACAGCACCATGTCCTGCGGCCACGACAGGCGGTACCCGCGAGCGTCGAGCCCGGACGCCAAGATCACCGCCTGCCGGATACCCGAAGCCGTGGCGTCCAGGAAGAAGTCATCGAAGAATCGGGTGCGTGCGGCCATCCAGTCGCCGAAACGGCTCATATCTGTTGGAGAGTCGCCGTTCGGGCCGCCACTGTCGAGGTCGGCGAGTTTGAGTTCGCCCGAAGCCAGGCGGGTGAAGAAGTCGATGCCGACCGAGCGCACCAGAGGCTCGGCGAAGGGGTCCTCGATCAGGGCGTCCTCGGACCTGGAGGCCACCGCGCGCGCCGCGGCGACCATCGTCGCGGTCGCGCCGACGCTGGAGGCGAGGTCCCAAGTGTCATTCTCCGTGCGTGGCATTGCTGACCCCTGTGCAGAATCGGTCTTGTAATGGGTTGCGGTCTTAGTTAGCTGAGGTAACGAGCTGAAATCGACTCTACGCTTTCCGCCGGGACGGGCGGACTCGCGCCATCCGCTGCTCGCGCCAGCGATTGTCTGCTGCTGATCGTTTGCGCAGTCGGATTCGGGGCGGCGAAGATGCAACTGTTAGTCTCGTAGACTGTTTGAACGCGTGACTTGCGCAGGCGGTATGCCTGCTCGTGCCGTCGCGCGCACGAGCTAACCCCGACTTAACCACGACGCTGGTCAGGCCAGCCAAAGAGCACGCCGCGATCGTCAGCTCGGCCGTGCAGGAGGAAAGAGTGCTCTCGGCTTTCATCTCTTCGCTCAGAACCCCGGACCTGAGACGAAAGATTCTGTTCACGCTGGGCATCGTCATTCTCTACCGGGTTGGTGCCTCGGTTCCGTCCCCAGGTGTCAACTATCCCAACGTGCAACAGTGCATCGCCCAGGTCAGCGGCGGTGACTCGGGGCAGATCTACTCGTTGATCAACCTGTTTTCCGGCGGCGCTTTGTTGCAGCTCTCGGTGTTCGCGGTGGGCATCATGCCTTACATCACCGCGAGCATCATCGTGCAGTTGCTGGGTGTGGTGATCCCGCGCTTCGAGCAGCTGAAGAAAGAGGGGCAGGCCGGCCAGGCCAAGCTGACGCAATACACCCGATATCTGGCGATTGCACTGGCGATGCTGCAGGCCACCAGCGTCGTGGCGCTGGCCGCCAACGGCGGGTTGTTGCAGGGTTGCTCGCTCGACATCATCGAGGGCCAGCGCGACGGGCTGAACTTCACCACTCTCGCGGTGATGGTGATCGTGATGACCGCCGGCGCAGCTCTGTTGATGTGGATGGGTGAACTCGCCACCGAGCGCGGCGTTGGTAACGGCATGTCCCTGCTGATCTTCGCCAGCATCGCCTCCGCCATCCCCGGCGAGGGCAAAGGCATCCTGGACAGCCGGGGCAGCATGGTCTTCACGTTCGTGTGCGTCGCGGCGCTCGCCATCGTCATCGCCGTTGTGTTCGTCGAGCAGGGCCAGCGCCGTATCCCCGTCCAGTACGCCAAGCGGATGGTGGGGCGGCGGATGTATGGCGGCACGTCGACCTACCTGCCGCTGAAGGTGAACCAGGCAGGCGTGATCCCGGTCATCTTCGCGTCCTCGCTGATTTACCTGCCGAACCTGATTACCCAGCTCATCTCGAGCGGCAGCAGCAACCCCAACACAGGTTGGTGGCAGACCTTCGTCGCCGAATATCTGACCGACCCGAGTAGCCCGGTCTATATCGCCATCTACTTCGGACTGATCATCTTCTTCACCTACTTCTACGTGTCGATCACCTTCAACCCCGAAGACCGCGCAGACGAGATGAAGAAATACGGCGGCTTCATTCCGGGCATCCGTCCCGGCAAACCGACTGCTGACTACTTGAAGTTCGTGCTGTCGCGGATCACCCTGCCGGGCTCGATCTACCTGGGCGTCGTGGCGGTCCTGCCGAACCTGTTCATGCAGATCGGCGGCGGCGGCGGGGGCGCACCCATGCAAAACCTGCCGTTCGGTGGCGTCGGGGTGCTGATCATGGTTGGCGTCGGCCTGGATACCGTCAAGCAGATCGAAAGCCAACTGATGCAGCGCAACTACGAAGGGTTCCTCAAGTGAGAATCGTGTTGCTGGGGCCGCCCGGCGCGGGCAAGGGAACCCAGGCGCAGAAGTTGGCCGATAACCTCGGAGTCCCGCAGATTTCCACCGGTGACCTTTTCCGGTCCAACATCAGCACCGGCACTGAGCTCGGGCTGGAGGCCAAGAAGTACCTCGACGCCGGTGACCTGGTCCCGGCCACGCTCACCAACGCCCTGGTCGATGATCGGCTCGATCATGCCGACGTGGCTTCCGGATTCATTCTCGACGGGTATCCGCGCTCGGTCGAGCAGGCCAAGGCCCTCGACGCAATGCTCAACAAGCGCGACCTGTCGCTGGACGCGGTTCTGGAGTTCCGGGTGCCCGAAGAGGAACTCGTCTCGCGGCTCAAGGGCCGCGGCCGCGCCGACGACACCGAGGACATCATCCGCAACAGGTTCAGGGTGTATCGCGACGAGACCGCGCCGCTGCTGGACCACTACAGCGGGACGCTGGTCACCGTCGAGGCCGTTGGTGAACTCGACGAGGTGTTCGCCCGCGCGCTGAAGGCGCTCGGCCGCTAACGGTCGCCATGTTTTCTCTGCGCGGCCGCAAGGTGGTTGCCCAACGCAGCGCCGGTGAACTCGACGCGATGGCCGCCGCCGGAGCGCTCGTCGCGGCGGCGCTCAAGGCGGTGCACCGGGCGGCAGCCCCCGGCGTATCCACACTTGAACTCAACGCGGTCGCGGAGTCGGTGATCCGCGACGGCGGCGCAGTCCCGTCTTTCCTGGGCTACCACGGGTTTCCCGCCAGCATCTGCTCCTCGGTAAACGACCGCGTCGTGCACGGCATCCCGTCGGCCGACGAGAGACTGGTCGCCGGAGACCTGGTTTCGATCGACTGCGGGGCCATCCTGGACGGGTGGCACGGTGACTCGGCGTTCACCTTCGGTGTCGGGGCGGTTATCCCCGTCGACGAGGCGCTGTCGGGTGCCACTCGCGAGTCCATGGAAGCCGGCATCGCGGCCATGGTGCCCGGCAGCCGCCTGACCGACGTCTCTCACGCCATCGAACTGGGCGCGCGGGCTGCCGAGCGGCACTACGACCGCAAGTTCGGCCTCGTCGCCGGCTACGGCGGGCACGGCATCGGGCGGCAGATGCACATGGATCCGTTTCTGCCCAACGAAGGTTCCCCCGGGCGCGGGCCCTACCTGGCAGCGGGCTCCGTGCTGGCCATCGAACCCATGCTCACCCTCGGCACGACGAAGACCGTCGTGCTCGAGGACGAATGGACGGTGGTGACCGCCGACGGATCGCGCGCCGCACACTGGGAGCACACCGTCGCTGTCACCGACGACGGGCCCCGGATACTGACCGCGCTGCTGGACTGAGGTGGAGTCACCAAAGCGCGACCCGATCGCGGTGGCGCGTCTCAACTGGGAGCGCTCCGGTTGGGGTGAGGTGGCCGACGGCATGGTCGCGGTGACCTCGGTGATGCGTGCACACCAGATCCTGCTCGCTCGCGTCGAAGCCGCGTTGCGCCCCTACGACCTGAGCTTCTCCCGCTTCGAGTTGCTTCGGCTGCTGGCGTTCAGCCGCACCGGCGCACTGCCGATCACGAAAGCCTCCGATCGCCTGCAGGTGCATGTCACCAGCGTCACCCATGCGATCCGACGACTGGAATCCGACGGGCTGGTCGAGCGGCTGCCGCATCCGACCGACGGCCGAACCACGCTTGTGCAGATCACCGCGCTGGGCCGGTCGACGGTTGAGGACGCGACCGCGACATTGAACGACGACGTATTCGCCGATATCGGCATGTCCGACGAAGAGTCCCGCACGCTCGCCGAGTCGATCCAGACCCTGCGCGGCAGCGCGGGCGATTTCTGACCGGTCTGGCTGACGCTTAGGAAGCGCTTGACGGGATCGGGATTGTGGCGGTAACCGTTGTGCCCGTGCCGGGACGTGAACGGATGTTGAGTCTGCCGCCGACGATCTCGGCGCGCTCGGCCATCGACAACAGGCCGTATCCGCCCATCTCGTCGCCGCCGAGCGGATGCTCCAAGGTGTCGAAACCGACTCCGTCGTCCACGATCTCCAACTTGGCAACCTCGCCGTGGTCGCCCTGTTGCACTGCGAACGCCAGCCGTGCGCGGTTTGCGTGGGCGTGTTTGACGACGTTCTGCAGGCACTCCTGGGCGATGCGGTAAATCGCGAGTTCGATGTGGTCGGGCAGCCGGGTTTCAGCGAGATCTGCCTCGATCTCCAGGTCGATGCCGACTTGGGGAATCGAGCGTGCCAGGCTTGCCAGCCCGCCGCACAGCCCGAGGTCGTCCAAGACGGGTGGTCGCAGACCACTGATGGCGGCACGCGCCTCTTGCAGTGTCAGCTGAGCCAGCTCCCTCGCCCGGTCCAGCTGCTCGTTCAGGGCTTCTCGGCCATCGACGGAGTGCGCGGACTGGGCGGCCGCGTCGAGGCGGTAGCACAGCGTTACCAAGCGCTGTGAGATGCCGTCGTGAATATCCCCGGCCAGCCGCCGCCGCTCGAGCTCCTGGGCCTCGATGACCTGCTCGACGAAGTGCTCGTGGGCTCGTTCACGAAACACCAACTGGCGGTGCAGGCGTGCCTGATGCATGGCACCGGCGATCAGCCGGCCGATGACCAGTAGCAGCTCGACATCACGATCATCGAACTCGCGTTGGGCCACAGTGTGCACGTTGAGCACCCCGACCAGCCCGCCAGGGGCGGTCTCCATCGGTACGGACACCATCGAGGTGAAATCGCGGCCCCGCAGCGATTCGAACGGCCGGTAGCGGGGGTCGGACTCCTTGTCCCGAACGATCACCACCGGCTCGCGCTGGCTTGCCACCCAACCCGAGATGCCTTGTCCCAAAGGCAGCCTGATCTTGCCGACCTCGGCGTCGAACGGCGGCGTCGCTCCCGCCAGCGTCAATGACCGCTCGGTGTCGTCGAGCACGTGGACGAAGCACACATCGCTGTCGGTCGCCGCGGTGATGATCCGTGCCGCCGCGGCAGCCAGCGGTTCGACTCCGGGCCCGCTGGAGGTGGCCTGGATGAGCTCTCGCAGCAGGGCGAGTTCTCGGTCTGCTGCGAGTAGGGGGCGCGACATAGAGCTCACTGGTGGATGCTCACTGGTAGATCCCTTCCCTCAGCGCGGTCGCCACTGCGCCGGTGCGATCGCTGACACCGAGCTTGCGGTAGATCGAACTCATATGGGTCTTCACGGTTTCGTCGCCGATGACCAGCTTGGTGGCGATGGCGCGATTGGACAGGCCGTTGACCACGAACGAAAGGATCTCGCTCTCCCGTTGGGTAAGGCCCTGGCGAGCGCCGGGCCAGAACTCGTCGCGCTGCAACCGGGCCGCGGTGTCGACCGCCCGCGCCGCCATACCGGGGTCGATCGCCGTCTCTCCGCCGCGCACCAATTCCAGCTGACGCACCAGCTCCTCGCTGCTGATGCTCTTGAGCAGATAACCGGCAGCTCCGACCCGAAACGCCTGGAAGAGGTACTGCTCGTCGTCGTAGACCGACAGCATGACGACCTTACGGTCGGGGTCGCGGGCACGCAGCTGCTGGCACACGTCCAGTCCGCTGGAACCTTGCATCCGCACATCGCACAGCACGATGTCGGGATCAAGTTCGGTGACCACGCTGAGCACGTGGTCGGGGCCCACGGCTTGGCCGACCACCTTGACCCGGCTTTCGAACGCGGCCAGCATCGCCTTGAGTCCCTCGATGACCATCTCGTGGTCATCGACGAGGACAATTCGCACTGGCGGGGTTGCCACCGCCTTACTTTAGAGGCCCTGGCCCGAAGCCCTCGAGGCCCCGGCCCAAAGCCGGAAACAGCTCGCCGGGACCAGCTTGGCGCGGCCAATCCCCCTAATGGGGGAGGCGTGGTCCATGTGCCCCGGCCACCATTGACGTATGCAGCCCGCACAGCAGCAAAAAGCATGGCGAGCCGGCAGGTTCTGGTGGGATTGGCCCCGGCCCAGCGGTGTGATCGCGCAGCCTCTGCGCGCGATGGTCTTCGATCTCGACGCCATCGCCGACATTGAATGCGCAGGTCATCTTCCCGCGTTCAACGCTGCGTTCGCCGCGCTCGGATTGGACCTCGAGTGGACGGTCGCGCGTTACCGCAAACTGCTGGCGCTCCCGGACGAGCGTCGCCGCGTCGCCGCCGAACTCCGCAAGCGCGGTTTGGGTGCTGAGTCCGATGTGCTCACCGAACTGATGGTCGACGATGTCTGCGCGGTCAAGGACAAGATCCTCAACGAGAGGATTCTGGACGCCGAAATCGTGCCGCGGGCCGGCCTGATCGATCTCATCACCGCTGCCTTCGGCGCCGGTATCGGGATCGGGGTCGTGACCAGCGGTCGGCACGCCTGGGTCGAGCCGCTGGTGCGCCAACTGGTAGGCGAGGGCATCGTCAGTACGGTCGTGACCTCGGACGCCTATGGGGAAGCCCTGGCTGACCTCGGCGCCACGCCCCAGGATGCGCTGGTGTTCGTGGGCTCGCAGGCCCGCCAGCGTAAAGCCACCGGTGCGGGGTTGGCGACTGTGTTGATCGACGGCGACGATACGCTCGACGCGCCGCTCCGGTTGACTGAATGCCAGCGTGTGCATGACAAGTGGCAGGAAACCGCTCGGCCCTCGGCGGCATAGCGACGCACTGCGACCACGCCGGGGGCGCGCAGGTTCCAGAGACTGCCACCGCGGCACTGCATTGTGATCAGCGGCTGCCGGATGTTCAGCTGTGGAGCAATCCGATGACGGCGCTGAAGTCCAAAGCGGCGTTGGTCTCGTCGGACTCAGTGAATTCCGCGTAGATCTCCGCCGCGTGGGTGCCCAACGGCGCAGACGATCCCGTTGAGCTCACCGCGGCCATCGCCAAGCCGAGATCCTTGTTCATCAAAGCTGTCGCAAAGCCGGGCTTGAAGTTGTTGTTAGCCGGTGACGTGGGAACTGGACCAGCTACCGGACAGTTTGTGTGCACCGCCCAGCAGTTGCCGGTCGCCCCGGTGATCACATCGAACAGTGACTGGGCGGGCAGTCCGAGCTTCTCGGCGAGCACAAATGCTTCTCCTACGGCTATCTGCTGCACCGCCAAGACCATGTTGTTGCACAGTTTGGCCGCCTGTCCGGCGCCGGAACCACCGCAGTGAATCACCTTGCCTGCCATCGGATCCAGGATCGGCTTCGCAGCGTGCACATCAGCCTCCTCGCCGCCGACCATGAAGGCCAGCGTGCCCGCCGTGGCGCCCTTGATTCCGCCCGATACCGGGGCGTCAAGTTGGGCCAGTCCGGCTGCGACTGCCTGTTGATGGATTTCGCGCGCATCGTCGACCGAAATCGTCGACGTGTCGATCAGTAGAGTTCCTGTCTTGGCGGCCGGCAGGATCTCGGCGTAGCAGGATTTGACCGCCGAACCGTTGGGAAGCGACGTGATCACCACGTCGGCGTCGGCGACCGCCGCAGCGCCGCTGTCGAACACCTCGGCGCCCTTGTCGGCCGCCGCGGCTTTGAGGGCGGCCACCGGGTCGAACCCGCGCACGGAGTGGCCCGCCGCGACGAGGTTGGCGGCCATCGGCCCGCCCATGTTGCCCAGTCCCAAGAACGCGATCGTCGTCATCCATCTCTCCCGTTAAGACGCGCGGACGCGGGCCGCTGCGGCTCGCCCGATGACCACGCGCATGATTTCGTTCGTGCCTTCCAGGATTCGGTGCACCCGCAGATCCCGGACGATTTTCTCGAGCCCGTACTCCTTCAGATAGCCGTAGCCGCCATGCAGTTGCAGGGCTTGATCGGCCACCTCGAAGCAGGCGTCGGTCACGTAGCGCTTGGCCATCGCGCATAGTTCGACCTTGTCGGGGGAACCTGCGTCCAGAGCAGAGGCGGCCCGCCACAACAGAATCCGCGAGGTTTCCAACGCGGTGGCCATATCGGCCAAGGTGAACCGGATGGTCGGCTCGTCGAGCAGCGAACCGCCGAAGGCTTCCCGATCGCGGAGGTACTCGGCAGCCTTGTCGTTGGCGGTGCGAGCACCGCCGAGCGAGCAGGCGGCGATGTTGACGCGGCCGCCGTTGAGTCCATTCATCGCGACACCGAACCCGCTGCCCTCGCCCTCCGGACCGCCGAGCAGCGCGTCCGCGGGAACCCGAACCTTGTCGAAGACCACTTGGGCGGTCGGCTGCGCATTCCAACCCATCTTGGCTTCTTCCGCACCGAAACTGAGTCCGGGTGTGCCCTTTTCCACGATGAATGCCGATATTCCGCGAGGGCCGTCTTCGCCGGTGCGCGCCATCACCACGTAGACGTCGGACACTCCTGCGCCGGAGATGAACTGCTTGACCCCATCGAGCACGTAATCGGATCCGTCACGGACAGCGCGGGTCCGCAATGCGGAAGCATCCGAGCCGGCTCCCGGTTCGGTCAGGCAGTAGCTGGCGATCGTCTCCATGGTGGCCAGCCGCGGCACCCAGTTCTTGCGCTGTTCCTGGCTGCCGTACTTGTCAATCATCCAGGCGCACATGTTGTGGATCGAGATGAACGACGCGATCGTCGGGTCGGCGGCGGCCAGCTCTTCGAAGATCCGGACCGCGTCGAGCCGCCGCAGTCCGCTGCCGCCGACCTCCTCGGAACAGTAGATCGCGGCGATCCCGAGATCCGCGGACTCGCGCAGCACATCGACAGGGAAGTGTTTGTCGGCATCCCAGTCTAAAGCATATGGTGCCAAACGCTTTTCGGCGAACGCCGCTGCGGTCTCGACGATGATGCGTTCGTCGCTGTCCATCTCGAATGGTTGGGGAGACAACGTGGCTACTTCATGGTGGGAATGACGAATTCGGCGCCATCCTTGATGCCCGATGGCCAGCGCTCGGTGACGGTCTTGACCTTGGTGTAAAACTGGATCGACGTGGGGCCGTGCTGGTTGAGGTCGCCGAAACCAGACCGCTTCCAGCCGCCGAAGGTGTGATACGCCACCGGAACCGGGATCGGGACGTTGACGCCGACCATTCCGACCTGGACGCGGGAGACGAAATCCCTCGCAGTGTCGCCGTCGCGGGTGAAGATCGCCACTCCGTTTCCGTACTCGTGTTCGGAGGGAAGTGCCACAGCTTCTTCGTAGTTCGCCGCCCTGACGATGCACAGGACCGGACCGAAGATCTCATCGGTGTAGATGGACATGTCGGTGCTGACATGGTCGAACAGGGTGGGCCCGATGAAGTACCCCCCCGACAGGTCGGCGTCGTCTCCATCCACACTGAACGTCAGCTCGTCGGTGGCCCGCTCCCGGCCGTCCACGACGAGGTCGGCGCCGGCATCCACGCCCTGGCTGATGTAGTCGCGGACGCGGTGCAGCGCCGCCTCGGTGACCAGCGGCCCGTAGTCGGCCTTGGGGTCCAGGCTGTGGCCCACCCGGAGCTGGTTGACTCTCTCGACGAGCCTGTTGCGAAGCCGTTGCGCGGTCTCTTCGCCGACCGGCACGGCGACGCTGATAGCCATGCAGCGCTCGCCGGCGCTTCCGTAGCCCGCACCGATCAGTGCGTCGACGGCTTGGTCTAGATCCGCATCGGGCATCACGATCATGTGGTTCTTGGCCCCACCGAAGCACTGCGACCGTTTCCCGTTGGCCGCCGCAGTGGAGTAGATGTACTGCGCGATGTCGGAGGACCCGACGAAGCCGACTGCCTGGACCTCGGGGTGGGCCAGGATCGCGTCGACGGCTTCCTTGTCGCCCTGGACGACTTGGAACACGCCGGCAGGCATGCCGGCTTCTCCGAAGAGCTCGGCCAGGCGTAGCGGAACCGACGGGTCGCGCTCAGAAGGCTTGAGTATGAACGCGTTTCCGCACGCCAGCGCCGGGCCCGCTTTCCACAGCGGGATCATCGCCGGGAAGTTGAATGGAGTGATTCCGGCAACCACGCCGAGGGGCTGACGGATCGAGTACACGTCGATGCCCGCGCCGGCACCCTCGGTGAACTCACCTTTGAGGAGGTGCGGGATGCCGATGGCGAACTCAATGACCTCGATGCCGCGCTGGATGTCGCCTTTGGAGTCCGGGATGGTCTTGCCGTGTTCCAGGGACAGTAGTTCTGCTAGTTCGTCTTCGTGGCGGCCGACTAGCTCGATGAACTTCATCATCACGCGTGCCCGGCGTTGCGGATTCCAGGCGGCCCATTCCTTCTGCGCCTCGACAGCGGTGGCCACTGCGGTGTCGACGTCGGCCGCGCTGGCCAGCACCACCTGCGCCTGGACCTCGCCGGTGCTGGGGTTCAGCACATCGGCGGTGCGGCTGGACTGAAGCTCGCTGCGCTTGCCGCCGATGAAATGGGGAATCCGGGTGGTCATAATGGGTCCTCTCGCCGCTAGATAGTTGGATATCCTAGTAATGCGTCGACGGCATTGACAAACGAGGGCTAACCGGAACCCGTTTGGTGGTCGGATTGATCTGTTCCCGTGCTGTGGCTCGCCGAATTAACGCCTACATTGCATGGGATGCGTCGACGGATGATCGGAGTTATGGGCGCTGGCGATAACGCCACGCCGCAGGCTGTGGCTTGGGCGAGTCGCCTGGGCGCGCTCATCGCGGGGCAGGGTTGGGTGCTGCTGTCCGGCGGTCGCAATACCGGCGTCATGGAGGCGGTGAGCTCAGGCGCGCACAAGGCTGGTGGCACGGTGGTGGGGATCATGCCGAGGGCCGACGCCGCGGAAGCTTCGGACTTCCTTGACATCGCGATCGTTACTGGCATGGGCAGCGCCAGAAACAACATCAATGTCCTATCCAGCGACGTCGTTATCGCCTGCGGTAACGCCGAAGCAGGCACCCTCTCGGAGATCGCGTTAGCGTTCAAGGCTGGTAAGCCGGTCGTGTTGATCACCGAAGATGACGAGGCTCGAAGATTCCTGGAACGCACGGGGCGCGGTTTGCTTCACCCAGCGCACAGTCCCGAGGAAGTGATCGTCATCGCCCGCGATCTACTCGAGACTTAGCGATACCGAGGCATAGCATCTCGTACTCGATCCTCTTCGGAGGGAGCAGGATTGAGGGTGACCTCGAGAACTGGTCCACGGGGGGATTAGACGGGAGAAAAAAAGTCGTCGATTAACGGTCTATGTCGATCCACGGTCCCGGCGAAGCTGACCGATGGACGCGCGAGTTTCTTCCCAGCTGGGGAGTAGGCCCGCTGCGCGGACCTCCTCCAGGGTGGGCGCAACCGCGTCGCGATCGGAAAGCTCGAGAGCCTCGGCGGTCGGCCACTCGATGCCCAACGCAGGATCGGTGGCGCAGATGGTGTGCTCGCGTTCGGGGGCATAGGGCGTCGAGCACAGGTAGATCACCGTCGAGTTGTCCTGCAACGCGAGGAATCCGTGGGCGAGGCCCTCCGAGATGTACACCGACCCGCGGCTCTCGGCGTCGAGCAACACCGCATCCCAGCGTCCGAACGTCGGCGAGCCCACACGGATGTCGGCAACCACGTCGAATACCGAGCCGTGCACGCAGGTCACATATTTCGCCTGGCCGGGCGGATGCTGGGCGAAATGCAGGCCCCGGAGCACCCCGGCGGCCGACACTGAGCAGTTGGCCTGCCGCAAATCAAAGGGATGCCCGGCGAGCGCGGTGAAATCGGAGTCAGTGAACCATTCCAAGAACGTCCCTCGCGCGTCGACGTGCAGTTGTGGGGTAATCGCCCAGGCCCCGGGGACGGAGAGCTCACGGACCTCCATCTCAACGACCGCGTTCTTCGTATTCGGCCTCCACGGCCGCTTTCAGCGGGCCCCACCAAGCTTCATTACGCCGGTACCAGTCGACGGTCGCGCGCAGGCCGTCTTCGAAGTCGGTGTGCTTTGGCCCCCAACCCAATTCGGTACGCAGAGCGGACGGATCGATGGCGTACCGCAGATCGTGGCCCGCCCGATCGTCGACGTGGTCGAAATCGTCGGCCGGTCGTTCCATCAGTTGCAGGATCGTGCGCATCACCGACAAATTGTCGCGTTCGCCCTCGGCCCCGATCAGGTAGGTGCGGCCGATGGTGCCGTCGGCGAGAATCCGCCAGACCGCACTGTTGTGGTCGTCGACGTGGATCCAGTCGCGCACGTTGGCGCCGCTGCCGTAGAGCTTGGGGCGCCGGCCGGTCAGCACATTGGTGATCTGGCGGGGGATGAACTTCTCCACATGCTGGTAGGGGCCGTAGTTGTTGGAGCAGTTCGAGATCGTCGCCGCCACGCCATACGAGCGGACCCAGGCCCGGACCAGCATGTCGGCGGCAGCCTTGGTGGATGAGTAAGGGCTCGACGGGTTGTAGGGCGTTGACTCGGTGAACCGTTCTGCGGTGTCGAGGGTCAGGTCGCCGTACACCTCGTCGGTGGATACGTGATGTAGACGAATGCTGTTGTGGCGCGCGGCCTCAAGCACCGAGAATGTTCCGAGAATGTTCGAATGGACGAACGGCGCCGGGTCCGCCAGAGCATTGTCGACGTGGGTTTCGGCGGCGAAGTGCACAACTGCGTCAGACTCTGCGACGAGTTTGCCCACGAGTGCGGTATCGGCGACGTCGCCCTGCACCAACCGGATCTCATTGTCCACGGCAGCCAGCGACTCCCTGCTGCCCGCGTAGGTCATGGCGTCGAGCACCGTCACCGCGACCTCGGGGTGCTCACGAACCGCGCCGCGTACGAAGTTGGCGCCGATGAAGCCGGCGCCACCGGTGACCAGCAGTCGCATGGTCAAACCCTAGCCGGGTTCGGAACCGCTGGCGGTTTTGTGGGCCAGTAGCAGTCGATCGCGGGTTCGGGGAGCGTGCAGGGCTTCGTGCCACGGCAGTAAGTCCTCGGCGGCCATCAGTTCCGCCCTGCGTCGGACTGGACAGCTGACGGAGTTTTCGCCGAGCTGTTGCGTCACTTCCGTCGAGCGACGATGACGGGAACCTTGGCCGCCTGCACCACCGCACTGCTCACCGAGCCCAGCAGGGTGCTGGCCACAGCGCCGTGACCGTGACTACCCACGACCAGCAGTTGCGCGGATTCGGACTCCTCGACTAGCCGGCGGGCAGGCTGATCGAGGACCGCTTCCCGACGCACGCTGACTTTCGGGAAGCGCTCCCGCCATGTGGCCAGCTGCCCGTTCAGTTCCTCATCGATGTCGGGTCGCACGGTTTCCCAGTCGAAATTGGGCATCTTGAACGTGCCCGGCGACCACCACGCGTGCATGACGACCAGTTCGACGCCGCGGCGTTCGGCCTCCTCGAAGGCCAACTCGACTGCCGACCGGGAGGCTTCGGAACCGTCGTATCCGAGTATCACCGGCGCCCGGGAGTCAGGTGTCGGACTCTCGCTGGGAATTACCGCCACCGGACAGTGCGCGCGGTGTAGCAAGCCCGTGCTGACACTGCCCAGGATGATACGTCCGAATGCCCCGAGCCCGCGGGATCCCACCACGACCATCCTGGCGGTTTTGGAGGCCTCGACAAGTGCGGAAGTGGGTGTTGCGAGGGCGAAATTAGTGGAGACCGGTACTGATCCGCGCGTCAGCTTCTCGGCGCTGTTGCCGGCGTCCTTGAGGATGTCCCGGGCGATCTCCTGCTGGAACTCCACGATCCCGGACGGCACCGGCGCGATCGGCCAGGTCGAGGTCGACGCAGCGGCTGCGTACAGGATGGCAAGCGGCGCGTTGCGAAGCATCGCATCCCCTGCGGCCCATTCGAGCGCCGCCTGAGAAGACGGCGAGTCATCCACTCCGACAACGATCTCGGTGCCTTCACCGCTAGCGGTCATCACTGCGTCCTTCCGTTAGGAATCCATGTCCGTGCGGGCCGTATCCCGATCAGGGTTACCGCGCGACGATCACCGGCACCCCGGCGGCCTGCGCCACTGCGGAACTGACAGAGCCCAGCAGCATTCCAGCGAATCCGCCACGGCCGCGGCTGCCGACGACGACCAGCTGCGCAGACTTCGACTGTTCGAGTAGCTGACGGGCCGGCCGGCCTCGCGCGACCACCCTGCGCACCGCCACGTCAGGGTAGCGCTCCTGCCAGCCGGCCAACCGCTCCGCCACCACCAGTTCTGCCTGCGGTCGGTACGTCGTCTCCACGCTGGGGAAGGCGTAAGCCGTTGGTTCGTGGCAGGCGTGCACCGCAACCAGGCTCGTGGCCCGCCTCGAAGCTTCGTCGAATGCGATCGCCAAGGCCCGCTCCGAATCCGGCGAGCCGTCGATCCCGACGACGACGGGCGCTCCCGATGCCTGCGTGCCGGAGTGAAGCTCGCCGTGGATTACCGCCACCGGGCAGTGGGCGTGATGTAGCAGCCCGGCGCTCACCGAGCCGAGCAGCGCCCCTCTCACTTTTCCGAGGCCCCGGCCACCGACCACGATCATCCCGGCGTCCTTGGACAGGTCGGCCAGCGCAGCCACCGCATTGCCCGCCGGGGTGCACTCGCTGATGGTCAGCGGCCCGGCATCTGCAGTGGCTCGTTGGGCGACATTCGTTGCTCGGCCCAGGATCTCGCGGCCCCGCTGCTCGGCGATCTCTGCCAGTTCAGCGGCATAGGCGACTTCGTACCAGGTCAATGCGTGAGCCTCAGTGAGGACGTGCGCCAGTGTGAGCGGGACCCCGTGTAGGACAGCCTCGCGCGCGGCCCACCCGACAGCCGCATCAGCTGTTGGCGACCCGTCGGCTCCGACAACCACTCCTCTGCCTGCACCGTGCATGTCGACTCCTCACTGGAGAATTCAGCGGTTGTGGTGAATCAGCGGTTGTGGTGGAACGGTCTTCACCGTAGAACGGGTCTTCCTGCAGCGCTGGAGGCGTTGGTCACTCAAACGCAGAGGACTTTGGACTTTGTGAATGGACGGACTTTGTGACCGGACTGACTGGCGATCGCTCGGCGGATCCGAAACCCGGCCTCGCCCCGGACCCCTTGGTGCCAAAACCCCCGCCGACGAAAGGCGTGACGTAGATTTCGCGCCCAAAGGCGCTGATTGAGGCCAGAGTGGCAAGGCCACTGTCCGGAAACGATTTGCGCACCGTTCCGCGCAGATTTTGGACCGGGCGGGTCTGCGAGTAGCATGGAGCAGCGGTGCTGCCTACGCGCCGACTTCTTGCGTGCCCCGTCAGGACGTTCTCAGTCGGTCGAAGGCTGCGCTGGACAGGCCGAAAAGCCGAGCAGGCCAACCGGCCGACACGAACCGAAAGCAAGGATCGCTACACAGTATGGCCAAGAAAGACGGCGCCATCGAGGTCGAGGGCCGCGTGGTCGAGCCCCTGCCCAATGCGATGTTCCGCATTGAGCTGGAGAACGGACACAAGGTGCTCGCCCACATCAGTGGCAAGATGCGGCAGCACTACATCCGCATCCTCCCAGAGGACCGCGTCGTGGTGGAGCTCTCGCCCTACGACCTGACCCGCGGCCGCATCGTGTACCGGTACAAGTGACGAGCGCTCGCGCGAGTCAGCGATAAGCACAGAAGCACCCACTGAAGAAGCACAGAAGGATCGAACTAGCCGTGAAGGTGAACCCGAGCGTCAAGCCCATCTGCGACAAGTGCAGGGTGATCCGTCGGCATGGGCGGGTCATGGTGATCTGTTCCGATCCTCGCCACAAGCAGCGGCAGGGATGAGCGCCCGCGCGAAGACCAGCCAAAAGGGGTGGGTCGGGGATTCGTCAAGACCCTGACCCGTGCCGTCTGACACAACTGCCGCCGGAAACAGTGGCCGTCGGAAACAACTGAATGAAGACCTCCCAGTACCACTGAGCGGATACGCCGCACAGCAGCGATGAGAGCTGAGTGAATAGCAAACATCCACGTCCGGCACGGAGGCCGGACCCCACCAGCGAGTGGGAACGGACTGGGATCAGACCTCCGCAGAACACGAGGAATGGCACACATGGCTCGACTTATGGGCGTCGATCTCCCGCGCGATAAGCGCATGGAGATCGCGTTGACCTACATTTATGGTGTCGGACGTACCCGCTCCCAGGAAATCCTGGCCGGTACCGGTATCGACAAGGATCTGCGCACCAAAGACCTGACCGATGATCAGTTGATCCAGTTGCGCGACTTCATCGAGGGAAACCTCAAGGTGGAGGGTGACCTGCGTCGCGAGGTGCAGGGCGATATCCGTCGCAAGATCGAGATCGGCTGTTACCAGGGCCTGCGGCACCGTCGCGGCCTGCCCGTGCGTGGCCAGCGCACCAAGACCAACGCGCGTACCCGCAAGGGCCCCAAGCGCACCATCGCCGGCAAGAAGAAGGCCAGGTAATAGCCATGCCACCAGCAAAAAAGGGTGTAAGCGCCACCGCGAAGAAGGGGCAGAAGGCCCGTCGCCGGGAAAAGAAGAACGTCCCGCACGGTGTGGCGCACATCAAGAGCACATTCAACAACACCATTGTGACGATCACCGATCCGCTGGGCAACGTCATCGCCTGGGCGTCCTCAGGTCACGTCGGCTTCAAGGGCTCGCGTAAGTCGACCCCGTTCGCCGCGCAGCTGGCCGCCGAGAACGCCGCGCGCAAGGCTCAGGAGCACGGTGTGAAGAAGGTCGACGTTTTCGTCAAGGGCCCCGGCTCGGGCCGTGAGACCGCGATCCGTTCGTTGCAGGCCGCTGGACTCGAGGTCGGCGCCATTTCCGATGTCACCCCCCAGCCGCACAACGGTTGCCGTCCGCCCAAGCGGCGCCGGGTCTAGCAGAGTCAGGAGAGGAACAGACAATGGCTCGTTACACCGGACCCGCCACCCGCAAGTCGCGCCGCCTCG
>JAHZIT010000186.1 GCA_022601275.1 Actinomycetes bacterium | reverse complement strand
GACGCCCTCACCACACCGACGAAGACCCTGCCCGCTACGCGGACAGGGTCTTCCTCACATCAGAACCATCCGCACCGACCATGAAGGCATCACCTGCATCCACAATGACGGTCAACAAGTGTCGGCCACCACCCGCTAACTGATGAAGAGTTCCGCTACATATTCGGCAAGGTTCCTCGCCTGACGGTCGAGGTTGTCGTTAGGTCGGATCACGGTGTGTTGCTGACGCTGCGAAACATCGAGCCCTGCAAGGGCCTATGGCACTTACCGGGGGGGACGGTTCAATTTGGTGAAAAATTGACTGCGGCCGTGCAGCGGATCGCAAGACGTGAACTGGGCATCGACGTGAGCGCCACAAAACTGCTTGGATACATCGAATACCCCAGTCATTACGAGAACGGGTTGGACAGTCCCGTTGGGATTGTCTTTGATGTCGTCGGCTACTTGGGCCACGTGAAATCGAACGAAGAGGCGGTCACATCTCGCTGGTTCACCGACTTGCCTCCCGAAATGCATCGTGAGCAGTCACATTTCTTACGATCGATTCTGCCTTAGCAGTTGCGTCGGAAGCTGGATCGCGCGTTCCCGAGCGGGTGCAGTGGTAACCCTCTGCGGACGACCGGTGTCCTGGACTTGACCCTTGACGCTGTGGCGCCAGAAAAACAAGCTTCCGAATTGGGGTTGCTAGTGCCCTCGATGAGATTCGAACTCAGAGCGGGCGGGTTTTGAATCCGTTGTATCGAGAGTTTGCTGATACATGTACTTCCGGCATCGACTTGCGGCCCGCCGGCGCAAGGAATGATCCCATACTTCTGGCACGGGAGTACTAATCGTTGCCAAGTCGGTTGTAGGCCGGAAAATGTCCGGCCACAGGCTGTGACGGTATTCGCAGAATACGTCCCGGACCAGGGTCAAAGTGCCTACCATCTCAAGATGAATACCACCCGCATTCAGTACCTGATAGCCGGTGGCGTCCTCGCGGCATCGGCCGTCCTCGGCGCTCCGACCTCCTTGGCTGATCCCGGCAGCTCCGTAGAGCCCTGCACGACCGTGCCTTGTGGCCCTGGCGCTCCGGTAAGTCCGGTCGATCTCAGATGCGTCAGCCAGCCGATGAACGGGGTGTGTGCTGGTGGCCCGTACGCATGGCCCGGTGGAGCCGGCGCACCCGGGGCACCCGGGGCACCGATGCCCGGTATGCCCATGCCCGGCACGCCCGGAGACCCCGGTATGCCCGGCTCACCCGGTATGCCCGGCGCGCCCGGCTTACCCGGCGGCATAGCAGATCCCGGCGGCGGCATGGGCGGCATGGGCGGCGGCATGGGTGGCATGGGCGGCGGCATGGGCGGCATCTGAACCAAGAAGCGTGATCGGCGAAAAGCGCGGAGCCGGGCCGCGGAATCCGCACGGGACCAACCGAATTCACCGTCGTCTACGGGCCACGCTCAACGCCGGCCGGTTTCGGAATCCAGCCCGGGTGCCTGGCTAACTGCGGCCTGCTGCTCGGCGAGGCATCCGCGCTGTGGGTCGGGCGCGTCGATGAGCCCGCCTGAAAGCACTCTTTACTGGCGACTTGGTGTTACTGGCGACTTGGTGCCCTCGGTGAGATTCGAACTCACACTGTACGGGTTTTGAATCCGTTTCCTCTGCCAGTTGGGATACGAGGGCTTCGGCACCACCTGGGCAATGCGCGGCCTCTCACGATAGAGGATGGACCCGCGGTCGCTCATCTCGCCCGCTACCGACAGAATGGCACTTATGACCGGGTCACCGACAGACTCACCATCCCTCGCAGCCAATCCACATCGGGTACTGATCGCTGAGGACGAGGCGCTCATCCGAATGGACTTGGCCGAGATGCTGCGCGAAGAGGGCTACGAGATCGTCGGCGAGGCCGGTGACGGCCAGGAGGCCGTGGACCTGGCCGGGTCGCTCAGGCCCGACCTCGTGATCATGGACGTCAAGATGCCGCGGCGCGACGGGATCGACGCTGCGTCCGAGATCGCTGCCAACCGGATCGCGCCGATCGTGATCCTCACCGCGTTCAGCCAGCGTGAGCTCGTGGAACGCGCCCGCGACGCCGGCGCGATGGCCTACCTGGTCAAGCCGTTCAATATCAGCGATCTCATTCCTGCCATCGAGCTGGCGGTGAGCCGATTCAGCGAGATCGCCGAGCTCGAAAAGGAAGTCGCGACGCTGTCCGACCGCCTCGAGACCCGCAAACTGGTGGAGCGGGCCAAGGGGCTGCTGCAGGCCAAGCAGGGGATGGCCGAGCCCGAGGCGTTCAAGTGGATTCAGCGCGCCGCGATGGATCGGCGTACGACCATGAAGCGAGTCGCCGAGGTGGTTGTGGAGACCCTCGACACGCCCGCGAAGTCCTGATTTCCGGCCGACACGACGGTCAGGTTAGTTTGATTTCCGTGAGGTCACATATTGGTCACGGGCCCTTGCTGGGGACTCGTGCCCGTCCGACACCCGTTACGGTCGGTTTGATCTATTCGGGGCGATCCGCCATCTCGACATCGACACATCAGGATTGACAACAAATCAGGATCGACAACTCAGGAGCCTTCTCGATGAAGCATGGAACCCTCGCGCGCGCCTTCGCTGTCATGGGTATCGCCTCGCTCGCGCTGACCGCCTGCTCGAGCAACTCAGGTGACGACACCGCCGAATCCGGCGAGACAACGGCGGCGGAATCCGCGGAGATCGTCAGCACCGACTGTGAACCCGCCCAGGCGATCGCCGGAGCGGTACCGGTCACCACGCCACTCAAGATCGGCACCCTGCTTCCCGAGACCGGCACGCTGGCTTTCCTCGGGCCGCCCGAGGTGGCCGGTGTCCAGGTGGCCATCGACGAAGTCAACGAGGCCGGTGGCGTGTTGGGCCAGCCGGTGCAGCTGATCACCGGCGACTCCGGTGACACCACCACCGACACTGCGAACGTCACCGTCGATCGCCAGCTGGCCGACGGAGTCAGCGCGATCATCGGCGCAGCGTCGTCCGCGGTTTCACTCAAGGTGATCGACAAGATCGCCAGCGCCGGCGTGGTCCAGTTCTCCCCGGCCAACACCTCCGACCAATTCGTCTGCTATCCCGACGAGGGCATGTACTTCCGCACCGCGCCCACAGATGTGCTGCAGGCCCAGGCGCTCTCGCAATTGATCGCCCAGGACGGTGCGCAGCGCGTGGTGGTCATGGCGCTCAACGATCCGTACGGGACCGGTCTGGCCGCGAACACGGTCGCCGACCTCGAGGCGGCGGGTATCCCGTCAGATCAGATCAAGAAGATCATTTACGACCCCAACGCCCAGTCCTTCAACGCCGAGGTCGACCAGGCCAAGGAGTTCAACCCGGACGCGGTTGCGGTCATCGGTTTCGAGGAGAGCGCCAAGATCCTGAGCCGGATGCATGAGGTCGGAATCGGGCCGTCCGACGGGATGCTTGTTTACGGCACCGACGGCAACATGGGCAACGCCCTCGGCGAAAGTGTCGCGACCGGGCTGCTGACGGGGATGAAGGGCACGACTCCGCTGACCGCGATCGGCCCCGATTTCGAGAACCGTCTCAAGGCAGTTGATCCCGCGTTGATCGACTTCAACTACGCGGGTGAGTCCTACGATGCGGTGGTTATCACCGCGTTGGCAGCCGAGCAGGCCAAGTCGACGGCGGGGGTGGACATCGCCGCAAACATCATCGGCGTGACGCGAGACGGCGTGAAGTGCACCACCTTCGCCGACTGCCGGGACCGGATCATCGCCGGCGAGGACATCGACTACGACGGTGTGACCGGTGAGTTGGCTTTCGGTCCCGCGGGAGAGCCCAGCGTCGGGTCATACGGCAGCCTCGAGTTCGGTGAGGACAATGCGCTCAAGACGAACGACTTCATCGTCGTCCAGGGCTGAGCTGTAGCGGCAGCGCCGGGCCCGTCGTGCACCTTTTGGGGTGCGGGCGGCCCCGCGCTCGTCTCAGCGCTCGCGGCTACCGGCCAGGGTGCCCAGGTATAGCTCGATGACCTTGGGGTCGATCATCAGGTTGCTACCGGTGTCGGTGTAGGCGTTGACGCCCTGGTCCAAGACGTACCCACGGTCGCAGATCTGCAGGCACCGCCGGGCGTTCTGCTCGACCATGACGATTGAAACGCCTGCGGCGTTGATCTGCTTGCAGCGGATGAACACTTCGTCCTGAAACATCGGCGACAAACCCGCGGACGGCTCATCGAGCAACAACACGGATGGCTCCATCATCAGCGCCCGGCCCATCGCGACCATCTGACGCTCACCGCCGGACAGCGCGCCCGCCTTGACCCTCCTGCGCTCGGCCAGCAACGGGAACAACTCACTGACCATGGCGAAGCGCGAGGCAAACTTCGACCGGCTCAAGTACACGCCCATCTCCATGTTCTCCTCGATTGTCAGCGAGGAGAACACGTTGCGATTCTGCGGCACGTAGCCGACGCCCTTGGTCACCATTACGTGGGCCGGCGCCGACGTGATGTTCTGTCCGCGCAGCGTCACTGAGCCCGAGCGCACCGGGATGAGCCCGAACAGGGTCTTGAGCAGGGTTGACTTGCCGGCGCCGTTGGGGCCGATGATTCCGACGATCTCGCCGTCCCGCAGGAAGAAGTCGCAGCCGCGCAGGATGTCGACCTCCGGCAGGTAACCGGCCACCAGGCCGTCGGCCCTCAGCAGTGAGCCTGCTGCGAGGCGTGCATGCTCCTCGGAGGTTGCTGCGAGCTCGGCCGGCGACAATTCGTTTGGTGCATCAGCGGATTCGCTCATCGCTTCGTGCCCTCGTCGTCGTTCTCTGCCAGGGCCGCCTGCTCGATCTGTCTTGCCAGGCGTGCTGTCGCGCCGACGGGCTTCCCGTGGGCGTCGAATTCGAGCGGCTGGTCATGGTGGCTGCCCAGATAGGCGTCCACCACCACCTCGTTGCCGGCCAGCACCTCCGGTGTGGATTCGGCGATGACCGAGCCCTGGGACATCACCACCACCCAGTCGCTGATATCGCGGATCACATCCATGTCGTGCTCGACGAAGATCACCGTCATCCCCTCTCCGGGTAGGGACTTCACGTGCTCGAGCAGGCTCTGAGTCAATACCGGGTTAACCCCGGCCATCGGTTCGTCAAGCATGACCACTTTGGGATCACTCATCAGCGCCCGGGACATCTCGAGCAGCTTGCGCTGTCCACCCGACAGCGAGCCGGCCATGTCGTCTGCTTTGGCGTCGAGCTTGAAACGGCGGAGCATCTCGTGCGCCCGTTCGGTGATCTGCGCTTCCTGGGTGCGCCAGGTCATCGGTAGTAATGCGGACAGGATCCGCTCACCCTTCTGGTGTTGTGCGCCCAGCCGGACGTTGTCGAGCACCGACATCCGTGCCAGCGCCTTGGTGAGTTGGAAGGTCCGGACGACCCCTCGACGCGCCACCTGGTGTGGGTACAGCCTGCCGAGGTTTTCGCCGTCGATCTTCCAGCTGCCGGTGTCCGGGCGGTCAAATCCGGTGAGGAGGTTGAACAGCGTCGTCTTGCCCGCGCCATTGGGCCCGATCAGGCCGGTGATGGCGCCGCGCTGAACCTCCAGATGGTCGACGTCGACCGCCTTCAGGCCGCCGAATGATCGGGAGACGTTCTCAACCACCAAGATGGGATCGGATTTGGGTGAACCCGGTTCTGGAGGGGTGTCGGCGAACAACGCTGCTCGGTCGGCCGCGGTTGCCGGGGAAGCGTCAACCATCGAGCTGCACATCCCTTTTTCGCCCCAGTAATCCCTGCGGCCGGAACACCATGAGCAACGCGATCAGGATTCCCAGCAGGATGAATCGGGTCGCGCCGACCTGTGCATCGGTAAGGGGCAGGAGGGGGTCGGGGCCGGCGATCGCCTGGCGCAGCACCGCATCGGGGATGGCCAGCAGGAACCAGAACAGCATGGCGCCCACAACGGGGCCGAAAACCGTTGCGGCGCCACCCAGAAGCAACGCCCCGAACGCGTAGAACGTCTGGGCCGTTGAGTAGAAGTCCGGGTTAACCGATTTGGTCTGCAGGGCATTGAAGACCCCGCCCATGCCGCCGATGACGCCGCCGAGTACGAGTGCCTGCAGCTTGTAGACGAAAACGTTCTTACCGAGAGCACGCGGGGCGTCCTCGTCTTCGCGGATGGCCCGCAGCACCCGGCCCCATGGGCTGCGGGAGAGGAGGTAGACAAAGCCGCACAGGATGAGGACCAGGGTCCAGCCCACGGCCATCGCCCATACGTCGTCACCGACGAACCTTATGCCCAGGAATGAATACTGCTTGCTGGAGTCGAACGGGCTGAATCGGGTGAAATCGTCGGCGAAATCGTACAACCCATTCGTCGACCCGGTCACCGGGTCCGACGCGGTCGACCGAAAGATCAACCTCAGCACTTCGGCGGCGGCGATGGTCGCGATGGCCAGGTAGTCGGCTCGCAAACGCAGCGTGGGGATGCCCAGCAGGAGGGCCAAAGCCGCAGCGGCCAGCAGCCCGACGATGATCCCCACCCAGAGCGGCTGCTGGTAGGTCACGGTCATGATGCCGACCCCGTAGCCGCCGAGCAGAGCGAAACCGATCTGTCCGAAGTTCAGCAGTCCGGTGTAGCCGAAATGCAGGTTGAGGCCGATGGCGAGCAGCGCGTAGAAGATTGCCGAAGGGCCGACCAACTGGGCCAGCGATGTCTGCAGGGCAGCGACGAGGTCCACGACGAACTCACCCGACCCTTTCTCGCGAACCGAGGAGGCCCTGCGGCCGCACGACGAGGATGAAGATCAGGATCAGCAGGCCACCGACATACTTGAGGTCCGGGTTGATCACCAGAGTGGACAGCTGCACCAGCATGCCGACGATGAGGCAGCCCAGTAGCGCGCCGTACGCGGTGCCCAGGCCGCCGAGGATGATGCCGGCGAACATCAGCAACAGGAGTTTGAAGCCCATCTCCCACTGGACCCGTCCGCCGAGTTCTGAGAGGGCGAGCAGTACCCCGCCGAGTGCGGCCAGCCCACCACCTAGGCACCAGACGAACGTGATGACCCGTTCGACATTGATCCCGGAGGCTGCCGCGAGGTCCTTGTTGTCCGCCACCGCTCGCATCGCCTTGCCGATTGGCGTCTTCTGCAGCATCAGGGCGACCGCGATGAGCACCACCAGGCTGATCCCGATCGTGAGCAGATTGGTGTCGGTGATGGCGATCGGGCCCCATTGGCGCTGATGGCTGACGGTGGACTCGGCGAAAGCCTGCGTCCGGTCAGAGAACAGCGCCAGGATCAGGTAGCGAAGGCTGATGGCCAGGCCGATGGACACGACCAGTTGCGGGATGAGTCCCACTCGTCGCCGCCGCAGCGGATGCCAGACGCCGGCGTTGTTCAGCCATCCCACACCGACACCGGCGATGATGCCCAGCACTGCGGCGCCCACCAGCGGAATGCCGAAGGTCACGTTGAACATCCAGGTGAACACCGCGCCGAGGGTGACGAGCTCTCCGTGGGCGAAGTTGGTGAGGCCGGTCGTGCCGAAGATGAGGCTGAGGCCGATCGCCGCAACCGCGATGACCAGACCGAACCGCAAGCCGTCGATCACCAGCCGGATGACACGCTCATACAGCGGTGTCTCTATCGAAGTGCGGACCTCACCGAAGAGGAAAACCACCGTGTTGGTACGGCCGGCGGCGACATCGCGGGTCACATTGCTCTGCACGCTCACCCCCTCCGGCAGGCTCTGGGGGTCGACTTCGAAGGTGTAGGTGCCGAGTGGAAGATCCAGATTCCACCGTCCGCGTTCGTCGGAGGTCGCGGTGCCGACCTCCTCGCCGGCATCGTCGAAAATCCGCACGACGGCTTCGGCCACCGGTTCGCCGGCGTTGACGAGTCTTCCCGCGACCGGCGCGGTCTCGGTCTCCTGGGCCGCCGCGACGCCCGCGCCCAGGAATACGGCCGACACCATGAAGGTGACCAGGAGCAGACATCGTGCGGCGGCATGAGCGCACAGGCTCACTGAGGCAACACCTCCGTCGTTGCGAAATCTGCTCGAAGCGTTTCGGCGACTGTATAGCGTTCGGGTGGATGAAGCCGGATTCTGATTCTCCGGCGCGTATCGACCGTGTTCGGTGGGTTGCTCGTCGTGGTAGCTGATTCCGCCCGCAGACCGTTACGGGCTGGTTTACCAGACCGGCATGCCACTTGTTGCATTGCTATGTTTTACCGAAGCCGTTTTAGCGAAGCCACGGCCCCTGTCCGCGGTGGTTCGAGTGCGATACGAGGAGAATGCGTGCGCTGTCGCGTTGCGCGGAGCGCGGTTGCGCTCGGTTCGGCAGTGTTGCTGACGTTGGGGTCAGTGGCGTGCGGCGGGACGCCGACCTTGCCCCGAGTGTCCTCGGATGATCTCACGATCGAACCGCAGGTGGAGATCGACAGCGACGGCACGGTGGTCGAGGTCGCCGACGGGCTTAAGCCAGTCAGCCCGGCAGGTGACGGCAACGCAGTGTGCCCACCGTTGTCGATCGCGATGGCGGGTGGGTCCCGGGGGTCTGATCCCGTGCTGGGTATGGACATCAGGAACGGCATTCAGCTGGCAGTGGATCAGCACAACGCGGCGAACCCCTCCTGTCAGGTTCAGCTGAAAACCTTTGATAGCGAAGGGGATCCAACCAAAGGCGCAGAGCTTGCCGCTCAGATCGTGGATGACGCGTTTACCGTGGGTGTGGTGGGCCCGATGTCCTCGGGCCAGGCGCAGGCGGCAGGTCCGGTGTTCGACCGCGCCGGACTGGTCGCCGTGACTCCGTCGGCCTCTGCTACCGCGCTCAGCGGGCGCGGCTGGCGAACCTTCTTCCGGGGGATTGCGAGCAACGCGGTTCAAGGCGCTGCCACCGCCGAATACATGTCGAGCACGCTTGGCCACCGCAAAGTCTGTGTCGTCGACGACAGCTCCGACCAGGGGCTCGACCTGGCCTCATCAGTTCGTGAAACCCTCGGGCCCAGGTCTGATGTGGCCTGCAACATCGCTGTGGGTCAAGACGGCGCCGATTCCTCTGTGGTGGCCCAGATCATCGGCGCAGCCCCCGATGCGGTGTTCTTCGCCGGCGACGCGGCAGGGGCCGCCGCCTTGGTGCGGAGACTGCGCGAAGTCGGCTTCGAGGGCGCGTTCGTCACCATGTCCGGCGCCATGACCGAGGAATTCGTCGACGAGGCAGGCGCCGCAGCCCGCGATGCCTTGGTGTCGTGTCCCTGTGCGCCGGCTCCTACCGAGTTCGTCGACGAGTACGAGAGCACCTTTGATCAGTTGCCAGGCCCGTACGCCGCCGAGGCCTACGACCTGGGCACTATTTTGCTCAAGGGGATCGATTCAGGGGCAAGCACCCGTGCCGCGCTGCTGGATTTCGTCGGCACCTACGACGGGCAGGGGATGGCCCGGCGATATCAGTGGGTCGCCGACGGAGAGCTGGCGAATCCGTCGATCTGGCTCAACCAGGTGCGGTGACTTCCGCGCCCTGGACCGGAAGCTGATTCAGCGCGCGACTACGACTGAGGATCCGTGACCGAACAGGCCCTGGTTGGCAGTGATACCGACCTTGGCGCCCTCCACCTGGCGTCCTGTCGCCTGACCCCGGAGTTGCCAGGTGAGCTCACAGACCTGTGCGATGGCTTGGGCGGGGATCGCCTCGCCGAAGCTGGCCAACCCACCCGACGCATTGACCGGAATCCGGCCGCCGATGGTCGTCGCTCCGCTGCGCAACAACTGCTCGGCCTCACCTCTGGGGCACAGCCCCAGATGCTCGTACCAGTCCAGCTCCAGCGCTGTGGACAGGTCGTAGACCTCGGCCAGGCTGAGGTCTTCGGGCCCAAGCCCGGCCTCAGCGTATGCGGCGTCGAGGATCTGGTCCTTGAACACCCTTTCCGGCGCGGCGACCACGGCGGTGGAATCGGTGCCGATATCGGGCAGTTCGGGCAGGTGCTGCGGATAGCGCGGCGTGACGGTGCTGATCGCGCGAACCGACGGCACCCCTTCCAGCGACCCGAGATGCTTCTGGGCGAAGGACCCACTGGCCACAATCAGCGCCGCCGCGCCGTCGGAGGTTGCACAGATGTCCAGCAGTCGCAGCGGGTCCGACACCACCGGGCTGGCAAGTACGTCCTCTACCGAGGCTTCCTTGCGGTAACGGGCGTTGGGGTTGTCCAATCCGTGGCGCGCGTTCTTGACCTTCACCTGTGCGAAGTCCTCAAGCGTGGCGCCGTAGAGGTCCATCCGCCGGCGCGCCAGCAGCGCGAAGTACACCGTGTTGGTGGCACCAATCAGGTGAAAGCGTTGCCAGTCCGGGTCGTTGCGGCGTTCCCCGCCGACCGGCGCAAAGAATCCCTTGGGTGTGGTGTCGGCGCCGATCACCAGCGCTACGTCGCAGAACCCGGCCAGAATGTGGGCCCGGGCGCTCTGCAGCGCCTGGGAGCCGCTGGCGCATGCTGCATAGCTCGAGCTGACGGGCACGCCGTTCCAGCCCAGCTTCTGAGCGAACGTCGCGCCCGCTACGAACCCCGGATAGCCGTTGCGGATCGTATCGGCACCGGCCACCAGCTGGACTTGGCGCCAGTCCAGTCCGGCCTCCGCCAGCGCGGCGCGCGCCGCGACAATGCCGTACTCGGTGAAGTCGCGACCCCACTTGCCCCACGGGTGCATCCCCGCACCCAGGATGTAGACCGGTTCGGGGCCCGATGCGGCCGCCGGGGCGGCTCCGGGGTTTGATGTCGCCGCCGGGGCGGCTCCGGGGTTTGATGTCGCCGCCGGGGCGGCTCCGGGGTTTGATGTCGCCGCCGGGGCGGCTCCGGGCATCACACTGTCCTCCAGGCATGGACGACGCGCTCGACGCCGTCGTCATCAACGTAGAGCGGCATCATCACCAGTTCCATCTCGATACCGATCTTCAGGTCGGCGGCCAGCGTGCCTTCGACAACTTTGCCCAGCACTATCAGCCCCTCCTCGGCCAGCTCGACAGCAGCGACTGCGAAAGGCTCGAAGGGGTCGGCCTGCGGGTACGGCGGGGGCGGCTGGTATCGGTTCTCGGTGTAACTCCACAGCCGGCCACGGCGCGAAAGCGGCACCTGCGCGAGTTCATCCCCGTCGCACCCGGGGTTGGGGCAGTTATCGGCGCGCGGCGGAAAAACGTAGGTACCGCAGTGATGACACTTGCCACCGATCAGATACGGGTCACCGGCTCCATCGATGGCGAACCATCCGTCGACTGCAGGTTGCATCGTGAGTCCGGAATCTGACACGCGGTCAGCGTACCCAGTCCGGCCCCCAGACTGAAACGTGTTCCAGTCGGTGACTCCCGGCAGCGGGGCCGGACACGTGTCGCAGCCGGTGCCTAGAGTGAAGGCCGTGAGCCCAGCAAAAACCGCATCGGACAGGAAGGCCGGCAGTAAGGCAGCTGCTGTTCAGAACGCCGAAAAGCCGACCCTGATGCTTCTTGACGGCAATTCGTTGGCTTTCCGGGCGTTCTACGCGCTGCCCGCCGAGAACTTCAAAACCCAGGGCGGGCTGACCACGAATGCGGTCTACGGCTTTACCGCGATGCTCATCAATCTGCTGCGCGATGAGCAACCGGGCCACATCGCCGCGGCGTTCGACGTTTCTCGGCAGACGTTCCGGCTGGAGAAGTATCCCGAGTACAAGGCCGGCCGGTCGGCGACCCCCGATGAGTTCCGCGGCCAGATCGACATCACCAAGGAAGTGCTTGCCGCACTGGGCATCACGGTGCTCGCCGAGGCCGGCTACGAGGCCGATGATGTGATCGCCACCTTGGCCAAACAGGCGGAGAACGAGGGGTACCGGGTGCTGGTCGTCACCGGTGATCGCGACTCGCTGCAGTTGGTCAGTGAGGACGTCACCGTGCTGTACCCGCGCAAGGGCGTCAGCGAGCTGACTCGCTTCACGCCCGAAGCCGTCGTTCAGAAGTACGGGCTGACACCGCTGCAGTACCCGGATTTCGCCGCTCTGCGAGGAGACCCCAGTGACAATCTGCCGGGTATCCCGGGTGTGGGGGAGAAGACGGCGACCAAATGGATCATCGAATACGGTTCGCTGCAGGAACTGGTCGACAACGCCGACAAAGTCAAGGGCAAGGTGGGTGATTCACTGCGCTCGCACCTGTCCAGCGTGGTGCTCAACCGCGAACTCACCGACCTCGTCAAGGATGTGCCGTTGGCGCACACTCCGGACACACTGCGGATGCAGCCCTGGGACCGTGATCAGATCCACCGCTTGTTCGACGACCTCGAGTTCCGGGTGCTCCGGGACCGGCTCTTCGACACGCTGGCATCGACGGACCCCGAGGTCGAAGAGGGGTTCGAAGTGCGCGGCGGTGCGCTGGAAGCGGGAACGTTGGCCGCGTGGCTGGCCGAGCACAGCAACGGTCAACGGTTCGGCCTGGCGGTGGTGGGCAGCCACCTGGCTTTCGACAGCGACGCCTCCGCGGTGGCGATCGTTGCGGCCGACGGTGACGGCCGCTACATGGACACCTCGGGCTTGAACCCCGAGGATGAGGCCGCGCTGGCTGCCTGG
>JAHZIT010000185.1 GCA_022601275.1 Actinomycetes bacterium | reverse complement strand
TCGCACTTCCGGCTCATGCCGGCGGATTGCACAGCCAAGGCGTAGGAGGCCGTGCGGGCGCTCTTCTGTGTCGTTGACTTCGCACCGGCCTGACCTCCCACCCAGCCAGTCCGCCACCGCCCGACCGGAGGTATCTCCGAAAACACCCGATCCACAGGTAGTGACAATTCCTCTGTTCGAACCGTTTGTCGCTTGTCAGGGACTGGACCCGTCATGCCGACTTCGCGTGCGAGGGGCGCCTGCGGCTCACTCCGCTCGGCGGTAAGGCCTTCGGTTAGAGCTTCACGCAGCGCGTCAGGTTGGAATGGAGTCAGGTTGGAATGGAGTTGGTGAGCATGGTGAGTTCGGGGGTGAACGTCGAGGGCTGCAGATACTCGCCGGCAGATACCGTCCCGTCTGCGGTGGCTGGTTGTCAGCCGGTATCAGGTACGTCTCGCGACGTCCAGAGTCTCGCGGTCCCGTCCTGATCATCCTGCTAGGCGGGCCATAACCCTCCACCGAGTCGAACCGTCGGTGCGGCGGCCGGTAGTCTCACCGTCCATGTTGCTCCTTGCGCTGATCGTCTTTGGTATGTCCATCGGCTGGGTTGCCCAGCTCATCATGGGCCGCCGCTCGACCCAGATCGACTGGACATTGGCACTCGTCGCAGGGACGCTCGGGTCATTCGTCGGAGGACTATTGTCCAGCCTGATCGCGGGCGACGGACTGGCCATCAGACCCAGCGGCGTGATCGGGTCGCTGATCGGTGCGCTGATCGTCACGGCCGTGTGGCAGGCGATCGCGAAGAAGAGACACGATCGCATCGCCGACGCAAAGCCCTCAGAGAAATAGCCGCGGATCCCGCAGAGTCGATGGCCAGCCGCCACCGGCGGCGGGCGCGGGTAGGTGGCTGATATCCGCGATCGGCAGTTCGTATCTGTGATCCGCAGTGCGCCTATATGGGAATGCGCCCCGCCGGAGTGATGCGCTGGGCGGTTTACGGCGAAAACCAGACCTGGGGGGGTGATTCTTGTTGTCGCCCGAAGAGTATTGCGGAACATCAAGCAGCCTGCGTTGGGGACCACGCCGGGGCCACACGTAATTCGCGATGTGGAGGGAACTTCTGCTTCTTGACCGCGGAAATCGATCGGCGGGGACTGAAAGCCGCTGTTGTGCAACGCAATTACCCCGACAGCTTCCTGGAGGTCAAGCGGTCGCAGGTTATGCCACCTGTACCCAGAACCCCGAGAACCTATCCACGGTCATCGGCATCGCCGCCTGGGGGAACAGGCACCCCGCATCGCTAATCACCGCCGTCCTTGTGGTCTGGCTTTGGCAGGAAACGGCTTGAAAGCCGGCGCATGCTATAGCCGATGTAAGTCGTCAAAATGCCGACGCCGGTGAAGATGTAGAAGGTCGTGAAGACCTTCCCGAACGCCGTCTGCGGCGACAGGTCCCCGTATCCGACGGTGGTGAGCGTGACGACGCTCAGGTAGTACGCATCCAGCCAGGACATGTGTTCGACGAGGCGGTAGACCACCGTGCCGATACCAAGCGTGACGGCAGCGATGCCCAGCAAGACCCGGTAGATATGGCGATCAAATGTCTGATACATATCGCTCATAGGCGTGTTCCTCTCTTGGGTGCGTTTCTTCAGGCAGATTCCAGTCGACGTCGCGACGGGACCGGTTGCACTCTAGTTGGATGAGTGTTCGCCGAAGACGGATGCGGCCCGGGTGCAGGGGTGGTGCCATGGCGGGCGGACAAGGGCGCGGAGTGCGCCCGGTTTCCGATCGCTCGGCGGCCAGTCAGGTAAACACCCTCGGGCAGTCGCGGAGCCTAGCCCTGGGGGCAGCGTCAGTTGAACGCGCCGGGAACCTGGCCGTAACTGCCGCCCTGGCAGGGGATCCAGAAGGGCATCGCAATGCATCTGGCATCGTTAGCGTTGCTGGGAGGGGCAGATGTGCCCACGTCTCCCGGGTTGGCCGGGTCTGCGGGGTTATCGGGTTGAGCAAAAGCGGTAGGAGCGGCAAAGATGGCCGACGTCGCGAGGACGCCGCCGGCGATCAGGTTTCGCAAGCGGGCGGCGTTCATCATCAAATGGTAGCCACTCTTACTCGGGTTCCGTGTGGTGACGCTGCATATGCCGTGGTTGCCACAATATGACCAAGGTTCGGCAAGATGACCAAGGTTCGGCAACCAATCGTCGTAGCGAAAGCCTTGTTAGAAGCCGAAACAACTGCTCCGTCGATCTCGGGCACGAATGTCTTTGGTGTTACGACGTCGCCACAACACCCGCAAAACACGGCGGGATCGCCTGAAACAGCGGGGGAGTGCCCGCCGTGCGTAGGAGGTTGAGCGGTTGGCCGGGGAGGGCTGAACGGCTGCCGCGGGTTCTTGTGCGAGCAGACCGCTGCGCGCTGCGCCCATCGAGACCGGCCGGTAGGGCTGTGTACTCTGTCGCCTTGTAATCTGGCGCATTGTGACTTCAGATAGGGCGCGTCTCCCGCGGGTCGGGGTCGGCCACGGTTTGCTTCCCCGGCTTGGTCTTGGCCTTCGGCGCCAGCATCAGGCCCTCGACGTCCGACGGCTTCAGTTTGTCCAGCCTGGTAACACCGCATGATCCCGACTCAGGGTGCCGACGGCTCAGATCGGTGTAGAGCAGGGGAGTCTGCCCCGCTGCCCGCGAAAATTCCGGACACAGCGGTGGCCTCCAAGGCCGATACTGCGGCCCTTGGATACGGGTATCCCTTCTGGGCTAAAGGAAGGTTCTAGTAGTGATGAAAAAGCGGGCAGCGTCGATTTGCATATTGTCAATGACCGCTGTTTGCCCGGTAATAACACTCTCAGCACCAACGGCCAAAGCCGAAGAGTGCCAGTATCCCGCTGTCGGCGTTGTCGTGAACGCTGTTCTCGGGGGCGGTTTCTTTTGTAACTATCCCACTGAGATCAACGGGAGCCATTTGCAATGCGAGGCCGGCAGTAGTGTCGGTTTCGGCCGGGGAGGCTTCGGCGGCAACAATACGTTGGGCGGGGGCGGAGCGAGTTGCACCTGGCGGTGCCCTGACAACACGTTGGCACCGGCACCGAATCCTCCGGGAGCCTGGACAACGTATATGACCCCTCAGCCGAATGCCTGTGCGGATCACATGGAACCGATCGGGTCTTTCTCCGAGCCGGTGCGTCCCGACGAGGGGGTCCCCCCCGAGGGCAGCCCCGGATTGCCGCGACCAACTGCATTACCGGAACCACCACCATCAGCACCGGGATTTCCAGATTCATTCGACCCGGAAGACCCCAGTCCATAACGTTCTACACGGTGTCGCTGCATTGGGAGCCGGCTCAGCTTGATAGCTCGCCTGTTTGCTTGAACACTCGTTTCCGAAGCTGTGGATCGTCGGGCATCTCCAGCCTCACCGGTTCGAGCGTGATGTCGCCCACCGACCACCGCCGACCGCACGACGTCGGGGAACCTTGCGACGCGTCTGACGGGTTCTCGATGAACTCGCGGAACCCGCGCAGCGGAATGACTAGCAGCAGAGCATTATTCCGTTGCAAACCCCCGCTATCTCAGCGGGTGCTTACGCGATCGGGCACGTGTATTTTCTGGCAACGTCCATCAACCGCTGTTGCGCTCCAGGGCCGACAACCCCCTGAGCAATCATCTCCCATCCGATAAACCCCGGTATGCTGCCTTCACACGCCTGGTGAGCCACGCGCCACGCGGTGTCGGGGTTCAAATTGAATCCGTTGCGCTCCAAACCTTGCATATAAGCGTCGAATTCAGGCGTGCCCTGATCCGGTACAGCGCCAGCCGCGCCAGCCAAGGCGACCGCGGTGACCATCGCTCCGATCAAAGCTGCAATCGCCCGTCTCATGTCCATCCCCTCATTTTCTCGTGGGTCGCATCCGACCCTGCCCCCCATTACATTCGCACGACCCAGTGACACGGACCGCTGGATCGCCGTAAACACTGCCGAGGGAGTCGCCTGCACGCACCCGGACTGCAGCAGCCGGTACAGCAGCGCAACCGAATTCCGCGGGCATGCGCGAACACCGGCAGCCCATTATCGGTGGGTCTAATCTGGGATTGGGATTTCGTCGGATGAACAGGGAGACGGACGATCATGGGGCGGCTGGGCATGGATAAGGACCACGGGTAGTGCGTCAAGGATTCGATGGATGGTGTGGCGAGCCTGTGGTCGGTCGTATCCCCGCCGAAGCAGCTCCATGAATAGTTCCGCCGCGAAGCTGGCGATCATCGGCGGCGGTCCGATCGGAACCGCCGCCCTTGCCCACGCCCTCGAAAGCAACCTCGAGGCGACTCTCTTTGAGGCCTCCCACGAAATCGGACACGCTGTCCGACAATGGGGGCACGTGAAGATGTTCAGCCCGGCGGCGTGGAACATCGACCGGGCATGCGCTCTGCTGCTTCGGGAGAGCGGCTGGAGCCCGACGAAGCTGCCCGCCTACATGACCGGTGGCCTCCTTGTTTCGAACTATTTGGAGCCCCTGGCGAAACTTCCACCGATGGCCGAGCGCATCCGCTTCGGCCACCGCGTGCATCGGGTCGAGAGGCGCTCAGACTCGAGTTTTCTACTGCACTTCTCAGACGGGGAAAGCGAGACGAGCTTTGAGTGCAACTACCTGATCGATGCCAGCGGAACTTGGTTCAATCCCAGGCAACTACGCTTGTTCGACGACAACGTGAACCCCTTGCTGCACTATCACATTCCTGACGAGGCGGAGGCACGGAACTACTGCGAAAAGACCGTCGCAGTGGTCGGGATGGGCGACTCAGCGTGCAATTCTATTTTCGAACTCACTGCCCTGGGATGCGTAGACGTGGTCTGGTTGCAGAGCGGGGCCAGCGTAGACGAGATCCTCGATCGAAAGAAAGACACCGTCGGGGTCCTAAAGGAGCACGCTGACAAGTTGAGCAGATTGATCCAGGAGGGCTCTCTGGACATCATCAACGACTTCAACGTGGAGTCGGTCTGCTGCCGTTCCCATGACGGAGCACGGATCATTGTGCGCTCCGAAGCAGGAAACGAGGTCGTCGTCGACCAAATCGTCGCCAACATCGGATTCCAACCCGATCTCGATCTCTACAACTCCCTGGAAATCGAGATCGCCCCGCGACTGCGCTGCCCTATCGGAGTCGCCGAACGCCTGGCCGACTCCGGTGGAAGGAGCGCCCTCACCGTCGACGGCGCCAAACTGGCGGCCTATGCGATGGACTATGACGCGGCAGAGCTTCGAATCGACCCTGGCGGCCGGCTCTTCGTGGTCGGTATGAAGAGTTACGGCACCCATCCCGGATTCCTTCTCAAGAACGGTTACCAACAGGTCGAGGCCGTCATCGACGCTCTCGCCGGCCAGCGCCGAGGGGCATGAGACCAAGTTGGCGGGCGGTTTCTCCCTCCGGGAGTCCGCAGAACCTGGCCATCTGCGCTAGTCCGGCGGTCCGATGTTGTTGATATCGATGGACCGCGGCAACCACGTCGGCATCGTTCGACAGCCCAGGCGGTACGCGGGCGGGGTGCAGGTTGGTGCGGTCGGCCCACGCCTTGATGTCAGGCTCAGCGCAAAACCGCGAGAATGCATGCTCGGAGAGGACTTGCGTACGCACCCAATCGGTAGGGCTGTTGGGGTATGGCAACGGCGGGCAAAGCCGGTTCTTCTCGTCGTCGCTACCGCGTGTCGCCTCGACATAGCCGATGAGTGCAGCACCGAAACACGGTAGGGCGTTCCCGACCAGCTGGACGGTAATCGCCTGCTCGCCCCAAACCGGCACTAGGGGTGGGCACTTCAATCCGGACGCAGCGCAGTGCACGACGATTGCGTCCGGCGCGATCGGAAGGTCGCCTTCAGCGAACTGGATGTGCCCCGGTGTGACTGCGCGGATGTGGCCCTGCCGGATCACGTTCTTGATCGACTGCAATTCATTGAGCTCCCATTGGCTCACGGTGGGCGTTCTCGCCATGGTGGGCGTCACGGCAGGGTCGATGCGAAACATGATCCCGGCCGCCTCTAATTCCAGAAATAGTTGGTCGGGTGTTGCAGCGTTGGCCGACGCTTCCATCATGTCCGCAGACATCCCGTAGAAGACGGCAGGATCAGGTTGGAATACAGCGCGGTTGAACATCCACGGATCACGGGGACGAATCCAACAAATGGCTTCCGGATCCACGCCATTGCCCAACAGCCATATGCAGGCGTCGGTGGCCGTCTTGCCGGAACCGGCGATCACATACTGGCTGGGGGCCTGACTGATTCCGACGAGATCATTGACCGCGATCGCCCTCGAGCCGTCGGCGACCGTGAACGGAGGGGACGTACAGGCCGGAATGTCGGGGGACAGGTAGCGGGCATCAACCACCCGGCAGTTGGGCGACACTTCGTATTGCTGCCCTGAAATCCGGGATACGAAGCGCCCATCGCCGAGATATTCGCAATTGGGATGGAAGCTGACTTTGCCTGAGGCCGTCAATCCGGCCATGACATGTTGGTAGTAGGCGTCGATCTCGGCTGCTGATGCGCGGGCGGGCAAGCCTGCTTCCGGTCCGTCGACCTGGACCTGATTGTCCCCCAGCAGTGTTGATGCGACACCGTACAACTCTGAAGCCAGGTGCAACCGGACGAACGGGTACGCGTCAAGCCAGTGCCCGCCCGCACGGTGACGGCGATCAATCATCGTCACCTGCACGTCGGCCGCACCGACGAGGGCATCCGTGAACGCCATCCCCGTGGCTCCGGCGCCGACTACGAGATAGTCGCTATCCACGGTCGTGCTGACCACTGCCACGGCTCAACGGTATCTGAGGGATGATCAAGCAAGGACATGCCGGGCGTTCCCGGGTGTTTCTTCAAACCATTTGACTTTGACGCCCACCCCGAGCGCTACCAGCGGGCTGTTCTTGGGACAGATAGCTGCAATGCACGGTCGGGTCGTTGGCGAACGGCCCAGCGAGGGAGATCGCGGACTGCAGTGCCGCGGCCGGGGTGTCTGCGGCGGCACCGTACGGGCGGTTGAGTGGCTGGCCAATATCCCATGCGACGGCCACGCAACTGGGTCCCGACGCCAAAATGCGACAGTTCTCTGCGCTCTGCAACACGGCGCACTGCCGAAGTGCCGTCGCCTCGGCGGCCTGCTGGTTGATGTTGATGTTCCAGTCCAGGGACTCCCGGGATGGTGAATGGGCCACAGCAGTCCAGCCACTGGCCGGGCGGGCCCAAGCTGCGGGTTCAGCTGCCAAACCCGCCGCGGCGATCGCCGACACGACGGCGAAAAACACCACAATGCGAACCAGCACCGCGCCCTCCTCACAATCGGCGTCTCCTGCAACGAACCCGGAATGGGTGCGCTCTGCGAGTTACAGGTCATGCTGGCACCAGCCACCGACAAGAACTCGATCATCACCGCTAGGTGGCAGAAAAGAGTGGTCAATTGTGGCCGCCCCCGCTGTTCCAGGAGAAGCCTCGCAGCGATCGCCCGAATGTGTCGTCAACCGTCGCTACGGTGCCTGTCGACGGGAGCCGCGCGGAGTCCCGGGCTCTGCGTAGGCCGCTGAGGGGAGGCGGTCAGGCTCGTCCTCCCCAGCAACCCGACCGCCTCCTTGGTACATCTAACCTCATCGGCTGCACTCAGCACACATCTGATCGACTTAATTTGACCTTCCGACTAGCTATCTATCCCTCAAGGCCAGGTAGCGTGGCAAACGATCAGTCAGCTGCCGGGTGAGCTATCGCCACCCCTGTCTGACGAATGGCTGGCCGCCGTGGCAAATGCCCGGCGGGGCCTGTTGACACTCGGAAGCCCGGACGAATATCGAGTGCGGTGCCCGCCAACAGCGCTGGCCGCCGTTGCGGAGACTCCGCTTCGGAGGTGCTACTCGGTGACTGCGGAGCACGCCAAGGCGCACTGAGCTATGCAGGCAGATCGCTGACCAGGCTGCTGTAGATGGCAAGAATCTTCGTGGTCTGTTGGGACTGGAGCGGAATATCGGGGTGAGCCGAAACGATCTGGCTCATCTCCCTCAGCCTGGCCCGATTGGAGGTGACCAGTCGAATGGCCGCTGCGATCGCGGCGGGAGACGGGTCCGCGGCGAGAATGCCGCCGTCCTCTGGAACCGTCTCGCTCAGCGCCGGGTCGCAATAGATCGTGGGCAATGACATCGCGGCCGCCTCCAGCAAGACCAGCCCCTGGGTATCGAATCCGTAGGATGTGAAAAGCATTGCGCTGCTTGATTTCATAGCCATCAGGCATTTTTCGTGATCGACCGGACCGTGCAGCCGGATCCGTCGGGAGAGACCAGCAGAATCGATGGTCTTCTTCAGCGAGGCCGCCAACTGGCCTTCGCCGTAGATGTCAAGCATGCAATCATCCACCAAAGCAACTGCCTCCACTGCGGCGAGGACTCGCTTTTCTGCTGACAGGCGACCGCACCAAATGAGACGAAGCGGCTCAGTGTCCGGTGGGGCCACGACCTCGGCAATCGTGGCACGTTCGATGAGTTCGTCATCAATACCGTTGGAAATGACCGATATTGGGCGGCTGACTCCACGCTCGACAAGCGAACGTGCGAAGTGTTTCGTCGGAATGACCACGTGGTCTGCTGCCTGCGCGTGCGCGACCATGAAACGCCAAGCAACGCGTCTGGCCAGTCCTTCTTCCGCCGGCACGTAGGCGATGTCCCTGGCAAGGTTGGGCTTTAGCATGCGGCTGACGACAGCCGCGAGGAAAAGCGGAGCGGGGGTGGCCTGTTCGAAGTATGCGTCATAGCGGCTGTGTTTGGTCTGAACAACTGGAATGCCGTGCCGACGCGCAGCTTCTACGCCGGCCACTGCTACACCCAGGTCGCCCTGGGCGTGCACGACGTCAAAGGGCCCCCGCGTGCGAAACGCCTCATCGACGATCGCGCCGTTGGCCCGAGAGGGCCACACGAGAACAAAGTCGTCATATCTGCCCAATGTCCGCGCGAGCCGAGCGATGACGGGCACCGGTTTCAGCTCAACCATGCAGGGATCGGTGTCGCGAGTCTCCGGCAGGGTTGGGGTGATCGCCAGGGGAGGGGTGAACACCGTGACCTCATGCCCGAGCTGTTCGAGAGCGTGACGCTGGCTGGACACAGAAATCTGAGCTCCCCCGAGGGTTGCAGGATGAAGATCTGTGAACAGCGCGACATGCATCTGAACCTCTCAAAACGTCGAGCCAGGAGATCGTCAACGGGGAGGCCGCCGCTGCACTGCACGGTTGGGCCCTGGTCACGATGCGCTCGTTGGCGGCTTGGTAGTGGGCGAGCCTAGCGCGCGGAGGGTGTGAACCGAATTCAGCCGCACTCCGCGCGGGTAGGTACCCGGCGGCATTGCTCTGGGTGAAGCTCGCAGAACTAGGCCGTGACCTGGGTGGCTTTGTCGGCGCCGGTTTCGATGCTGGGTTCGGTTGCCTCGGGGACCTTGGTGGTGTCGACGGTATGGGGGTGCCAGCGGCGTAGTCGGCTGGCGTTGCCCACAACCGACAGGCTCGAGGCTGCCATGGCGGCGGCCGCGATCATCGGGCTGAGTTGGATGCCGATGACGGGGTAGAGCACTCCGGCGGCGATTGGGATGCCGATGCCGTTGTAGATGAATGCCAGGAACAGGTTCTGGCGGATGTTGCTCATGGTGGCCCGGCTCAAGGTGATGGCGGTGACCACCCCGTCGAGGGCGCCCGAGATGAGGGTTATGTCGGAGGATTCGATGGCGACGTCGGTGCCGGTTCCGATGGCGAAGCCGACGTCGGCTTGGGCTAATGCGGGGGCGTCATTGATGCCGTCTCCGACCATCGCCACGATGCCGCCTTCGGCCTGGAGTCGGCGGACCTCGAGGGCTTTGTGTTCGGGCAGCACCTCAGCCAGGACGCGTTCGACTCCGACCTGGCGGGCGATGGCGGCAGCGGTGCGGGCGTTGTCACCGGTGATCATGGCCACGCTGATGTCCAGGGCCCGCAGTGCGGCGATGGCCGCCGCGGACTCTTCTTTGACGGTGTCGGCTACCGCGACCACGCCGCCAGGGGCGCCGTCGATGGCGACCAGCATCGGGGTTCGCCCCTCTTCGGCCAGTCGGTCCATCTCGGCGGTGAGGGCGGTGGTGTCGACGTCGGCGTCGTCGAGCAGGCGCTGGTTTCCGATCAGGATGTCGCGGCCCTCCACGGTGGCCTGGATTCCCTTGCCGGTTACGGAATCGAACTCGGTGGTGTCGGCGAGGGCGAGGCCGCGGTCTCGGGCGCCGTTGACGATGGCCTGGGCCAGGGGGTGCTCGGAGGACTGTTCGGCCGAGGCGACAAGGCGCAGCAACTGGTCCTCGCTGAAGGTGCCGACGGCAAGGACGTCGGTCAGGGCAGGTTCGCCGCGGGTGATCGTGCCGGTCTTGTCCAACACGATGGTGTCGATCTTGTGGGCGGTTTCCAGCGCTTCGGCGGAGCGGATCAAAATGCCGTGTTCGGCTCCTTTTCCGGTCGACACCATGATCGACAGCGGTGTGGCCAGCCCGAGGGCGCACGGGCAGGCGATGATCAACACCGCGACGGCCGCCACCAACGACAAAGTGAGGGCGGGTTCGGGGCCGACGGTGAACCAGACAGCGAACGTGACGACCGCGATCGCCATCACCGCGGGAACGAAGTAGGACGACACCAGGTCGGCGAGCCGCTGGATGGGGGCTTTGGAGCCCTGGGCCTGCTCCACCAGCGTGATGATCTGAGACAGCATCGTGTCAGCGCCGACGTTGGTCGCTTCGAATCGGAAGGAGCCAGTCTGGTTCATCGTCGCTCCGATGACAGTGGCGCCGGCCTCCTTGGTCACCGGAATCGACTCGCCGGTAACCATGGACTCATCCAGTGTTGAGCGTCCCTCGATGATCACGCCGTCGACGGGGACCTTCTCGCCGGGCCGGACGAGCACGACGTCGCCGGGCCGGAGGTTCTCGACCGGGACCTCGACCTCGGTGCCGTCTCTGACCAGGGTGGCGGTCTTGGCCTGCAGGCCGATGAGTTTGCGGATCGCCTCTCCGGTGCCGGCCTTGGCCCGCACCTCCAAAAGCCGTCCCAGGAGAATCAACGTGATGATCACCCCGACGGCCTCGTAGTAGACCTCACGCACGTGTTCGGGTACCGCCGAAGGCGCCAACGTCACCAGCAGGCTGTAGCCGAAGGCGGCGATGGTGCCGATCGTGATCAGGCTGTTCATGTCGGCGGCGCGGTGCCGCAGCGTGAGCCAGCCGGTTCGATGGATCGGCCAGCCGGAATAGAACATCACCGGCGCGATCAGGGCCAGCTGGAACCACGGGTTCAACATGAACTCCGGTACCCAGTCGGCGCCGAACAGATCCTTCGCCATGACGGCGACCATCACCGGGGCGGACAGGACCGCGCCCACTGCCACTCGCCTTGACAGGTCGGCGATCTCGGCGCGGCGTTCGGCGGATTCGGTGTCTGCGGCGGCAGTTGATCCCTGGCCGACGCGAAGCTCCAAGCGGTAGCCGGCATTGCTCGCCGCAGCTTGGATGTCGGTGGCGGTGATCTTCGTGGAGTCGAAATCGACGGTAGCTCTCTCGGTCCCGAAGTTCACCTCGACTCTGTCCACCCCGGGCATCCCCCCGAGGACGGACTCGATGTTGACCACGCACGACGCACACGACATGTTGGACACGCGGAACTCGACGCGTTCGGTGAGGACGGTCTCCTCGGTGGATGGGCCGATACCGACTGCGGCGGCGAGCTCTCGGCCGCTGGCATCGGTTGTCGATGTGGAGCCTTCGGAGGGTTCGACGAGGAGGGTTCCGTGGATCATGTTCATCCCGCAGGCGAAATCGAACTCACCGGTCTTGTCCGGCGTGAACTCCAGAGTCGCTGTGCCGAACGCCGGCAGCGTCTTAGAGGCGCCGAAGTCGGGGAACACAACCCGCGACGTGCAATCGCCGGATTCCTGGCGATCGAACCGCAACCGCAGCGGCACCCCTTCGGTGACCCGGATCACCGCGGGGGAGTAGCCGCCCTTGACCGTGACGTCCACCTCCTGGACCCCGCTCACCAGCTGAGCTCGACGAGCGGTCTTGGGCCCGAAGAAGAACCAGCCCAGGAACCCTAGGATCGCGGCAGCGGCGACGATCACGATGACGTCGGAAATCCCCATATCAGCGCCTCTTTCGTTGACGTACCCAGTGTTGTACCCGATCCGTTCCCGGTCCGTTCTACCGGGATAACGAGTTCGGCGATAGGGGCAGATGTCTGATCCATGATGACGATGTCCCCCGCAACATGTGGAAACCACGAGCGGCCCTGCCCATCATGACGTGTCGATCGGTCTGCGCATCCGGTACCGTCGCCAGCTATGGCCGTTGTAGACAGGGCCGCCCAGGTCCTCGCCGATGCCGCGAAGTTCCCCTTGCGGATCGGGTCGCTGGCCGCCGGCGAATCTCTCCGGACGGGAATGCGCCTCGGGGACGGAGTAGTGGCGGCCGGAGTGAAGGCCGGCGGTGAGATCGAACGCCCCGCGGTGGCCGCGATGCGCGCCGCCGGCATCGAAGTGGAGTCGCTTCACACCAACGATGGCCGCAAGATCAACTACGACTTCTTCGCCGGTGTGCCACCTGAAGTCCTCAACCCCGGCGGCAACCTGCCCGGCGCCAACGAGTGGGACCGGCCGCTGTCCAAGGCCCATCCCAACCCGGTCGTGCTGATGCACGGCACCGCAGGTGGCGGCCAAACCAACTGGGGCGCCTACGTGCCTCTCCTGGTGGCCGAGGGTTTCTCGCCCTTCACTCTGACATTCGGGGCGGTCAAAACCGCCCCCTGGCCGCTCTCGGCGCTGGGTGGAATGGCGCCCATTGAGGACTCGGCAGCCGAGTTCGGTGAGTTCGTCGACAAAGTGCTGGCAGAAACCGGAGCTCACCAGGTCGACGTGGTCGGGCATTCGCAGGGCACGCTCGTGCCCGGCTACTACGCCAAGGTGTTGGGCGGAAAAGACAAGATTGGCAAGTACGTGTCGCTGGCGCCGTTGTGGCAGGGCACCGAGGTGTTCACCAACAAGCTCGCCGGGGCAGTCGAGTTCCATGTCGCCCTCGACATCACCCACCACGTGCACTTCGCTTCCGCACCCCAGATGATCCGCGGTTCGGAATTGCTCCAGACGCTCAATGATGGTGGCAGTCCGTATGTTCCGGGTATCCG
>JAHZIT010000184.1 GCA_022601275.1 Actinomycetes bacterium | reverse complement strand
CGTGTGTGGCTGATCCGGGTTGACTCGGACCATAACCGGTCGGATCACACCGACGCCGCGGGGTCTGGTGGCAGCTGAACGTAGGCGGTGCAGAGCGAGATCCGTTTCGGCGGGAATCACGCCGAGACGAGGCCTTCGCTAAGGGCGCCTCCGGGTATGCAAAGGCTACAAACTCGGTGACCGCCAACTTTGCTAAGCCGACCGGCACCAAGCCGGCGACCGAGTGCCACGGGCCGGTCATGCCGTCGCTCGCCGACCTTGTTGGATGTTATCTAGCTGGTATTTTATCCAAAATTCAGGCCGGCGCGGGCTTGTGGTCAACCTCGGCGACACGGGGCGTTTCCTTGGTGTTTAACTTTGCTCTCTCGAAATGCGAGGTCGGGTTAGCGCTGATATTCTCAGACCGTTGTTGAACGCTTCTGTTGCACGCTTCCACTGTCGTCGCGATCCGCGCGATCACGTCCCAGAAAGGGGCAGGCCGATGGCCGCTCTCACCGTCAAATCCACCAAGCTGAATTTGCTCGGCGTGGGTGCTCTGTTCTTCAGTGCGGGTGCGCTGACATTCGGGGCGGGCACCGCCGGCGCTGACCAAAACGATCCCGCCATGACAGAGGTGGGTGGAAGCGGAGTTGTGAACTCGCGTCAATCGGCATCGGTCACCGGCGGGGACTACTGCTCAGTCACTACCGGCACCAAGGGTGCATCAACGGTATCCAGCAATGTGGGTGTGCCGATGCAGAGGGCCGAAGAAGCCGGACCTGAGTGGGTCGGATCACGGGGCTGGCAGGCCATTGGCCTGTCGCCGTCAAACCCGTGGGGTGGTGCGTTCAGCCCCGGAAACACCGGCACCGGCCCCCAGTGCGGCAAGGGCAGCGCCAGCGGGTTCTGACCTGACGGTTCATGGATTCGCGCCCGGCGACTGCGCTGGGACGCATTCGCTGGACCCGGTTTTACCGGAGCAGGGTGGCAGACCAACTCCGCTGAACCTGAGTGTTTCCTGAGCAACTGAACCTGAGTAATTCCTAAGCAATCGGCTTTGCTCTGTGATGCCAACTGGAGGTCCGTTGGCACTGGTAGGCTGCGGGCACTGGCAATCCGACTGGCGTAACGCACGGTCTCGTTATCGCGATCTCGTCATATAGAGATCTCGTCACATAGAAAGGGGCAGGCCAATGGTCGATGTCTCCCACAAATCCGCCAAGCTGGGCGTCCTGGGCGGCGGCGCACTCGCCTTCGGCATGGTTGCCGCGACCCTCGGTGCAGGAGCCGCGAGCGCGAACCCGAACGACCCCGGCATGACGGACGTGCGTGGAAACGGAGTTGTGAGCTCACGACAGGCCGACTCCACCTCGGGCGCGGGACACTGCGTTGTCAATCCCGGCACCCTCGGCACCGCCTCGGTCCACTCCTCCGATCACGGCGAGCCGATGCAGAGGGCCGCCGAGACGGGGCCCAGCTGGGTGGGATCAGATGGCTGGAACGCCAGTGGCCTGTCGCCCTCGAACCCATGGCGCGGCAACTTCAACCAGAGCACCGGGACCGGTCCACAGTGCAAAAAGGGCAGGGCCAGCAAGGGCAACTCCTTCTGACCTGACGCCCCACGATTCCGCCCCCGCCGATCCCGTCGGGGGCGGAACTCGTTGGCTGGTCAGTGCAGTGTCAGCGTGATGGCCTGTACCAGTGCCGCGCCGGCGACGGTCTTCGCGACCACAGCAGGTAGCGCTACCAGCACCACGCGGCCGACACCACCTGCGGTCATCCGGTTCTCTTTCGCCGACACCAGCACCACCACCGCGTCGGTGGCGATCAGCCGGGCGCTGTCCTCGGCGTCAGCCGATGCCGGCGCAGCCACGATGTCGACGATGTCTCCGGGCCTTACCAGGTCTACCAGGGCGGCGTCGGCCAGCGGAAGGGCAACGATGCGTGCGTCCGGCCCCGCGGCCGATTCGGCCAACCGCGGCCCCAGGACCCGCACGTCGGTAACGACCTCTCCTCGACGCGCCGGCCCGGCCAGCGTGGCCCCTACCACCGAGTCGGCATCGGTTTGTGAACCATCCGGAATGGTTGACGACGCGTGTGTTTCCAGCCGGACGTCGTCGGCAGCCAGTTCGGTGCCCGGGGACAGGTCGCGAGTGGTCACGACGACCGCGGTGTTCTCGGCGCGCGGATCGTCACGCCAGGCGGCAATGCCGGCCAGAACGACCAGGGCGCCTGCAAGCACCCGCCGCGCGGCCACGGAATGGGACCAATCGGGTCGCACGAAGCGGGTGAGTCGATGCAGTGGTGAGGGGTCGAGCGAATCCCGCATTGGGTCAGGCTAGACAGCCCGGAGACGCTCAGCCAGCCCCTGGTTGCGCGGCTGTGGATAACCTCAGTTCGACGCTGTGGCGGCTGGCGCCGAGGAACTCTTCGACGGGCTACTCGACTTGTCCGAGGAGGCCGACTTGCCCGACGAGCTCGAGGTTTCCGAGGAGCTCTTGTCCGAGGAGCTCTTGTCCGACGATGTGGCGGCCGCGGTGTCCGAGCTACCGGAACCGGAGCCTTCGGCCGAGCTCTTGGCCGCCTCGCGGCTGTCATTGCGATAAAAACCGCTGCCCTTGAAGACCACTCCCACCTTGCCGAACACCTTGCGCAGCCGTCCATCGCACTGAGGGCACTCGGTTATCGAATCCTCGGTGAACGCCTGCACCACATCGAACTTGTTGGCGCATTCGGTGCATGCGTAGGAATAGGTGGGCACGAAAAACCTCCACGGTGGTCGAACTTGTTAGCACTCTACCGGCTCAAGTGCTAGAACCGCCAGGCGGTCTTGGTCACTCCCGCGCCCATCCGCGCTCATGGACCGAGCGCGACCACCCCCTGGCCTGGGGTCAGCGCATGTGTCATCCGCACATCGTGTGGTTCCGAGGGGAGCTGATCGACGAGTTCAGCGTCACGAACCACGGCCACGAGTGCGGCGCCAGGGTCAGCCAACGGCAATGAACGGTCGTAGAACCCCGCGCCGCGGCCGAGTCGCACGCCCTGGCGGTCGACCGCAAGGGCGGGCACCACCACCACGGCCGCCTTTGCCACCGCCTGGGCTGGCAACCATGGTGGCGCGGGTTCGGACAGTCCGAACGGGGCGTCGACGAGCTCGCCGGGGCGATAATGGCCCCACTGCAGCGGCAACGGCGCCTCGTCGGCGCCCCGGCGGGCAACCGGAAGGAGCACGACGACCTCGAGGCGCACCAACGCGTCGATCAGCTCCGGGGAGCCGGGCTCGGAGCCGACGGGGACATAGGCGCACACTGTCTGGCCAGGGTTGACGAACGCCGACAGGTCGGCAGCGAGTACTTCTGCCTCGGCGTCTCGCGTCCGTGCGGCCACGGACCTGCGGGCAGCCAGGATCTCGGTTCTTACCTGTGCCTTTGTCGACCGCATGCGAACTCCTCCGGTGCCGGGTTGGGAGGAACGACCCAAGGCAGAGAGGATAATGTGTGAAGGATGAATCGGCCTGAAGTTCCGATCCCCTACACCGCGGTTGTGCCCGCGGCGGGACTGGGAACGCGTTTTCTTCCCGCCACCAAGACGGTGCCCAAGGAGTTGCTGCCCGTCGTCGACACGCCTGGTATCGAGTTGGTTGCCGCAGAGGCGGCCGATGCCGGCGCTCACCGGCTGATCATCATCACATCCGAGGGTAAGGACGGCGTGGTCGCGCACTTCGTCGAGGATCTGGTCCTCGAGGGGACCCTGGAGGCGCGCGGTAAGAGCTTGATGCTGGAGAAGGTTCGGCGCGCGCCGGCGCTCATCAAGGTCGAGTCGGTGGTCCAGGCCGAACCCCTCGGTCTCGGGCATGCGGTGAGTTGCGTCGAGTCTCGCCTGGACCCTGGCGAGGATGCGATCGCAGTACTCTTGCCTGACGACTTGGTGCTGCCCACCGGTGTGCTGGAGACGATGTCGAAGGTGCGGGCCAAACGCGGCGGTTCGGTGCTGTGCGCAATCGAGGTGGACGAAGAGCACATCAGTGCCTACGGCGTTTTCGACGTCGAAACCGTCCCCGACGCCGTTAACCCCAACGTGCTCAAGGTCAAGGGCATGGTGGAAAAGCCCAAAGCCGAGGACGCGCCTTCGCCGTACGCCGCAGCTGGACGCTACATCCTCGATCGGGCGATATTCGGCGCACTCAAGCGGATTCCGCGAGGTGCGGGCGGAGAATTGCAGCTCACCGACGCGATTGCTCTGCTGATCGACGAGGGGCACCCGGTGCACGTGGTGGTCCACCGGGGATCTCGACACGATCTGGGAAATCCGGGCGGCTACCTGAAGGCTGCGGTTGACTTTGCCTTGGAGCGCGATGATTACGGGCCCGAACTGCGCCAGTGGTTGGTCGATCGGTTAGGGCTGACTGGCCTGGTGGAAAAGCGCTAGCGGTTCTAGCGACGGGCGCATCCGCTCAGCGCTGTCGGTGTCAGTCCACGTCGGCCGGGTGTTTTGAACGGGAGAAAGGCGTGATTTGCGTTCGGTGGAGGAGCAGCAGGCGCGGGTAGCCTCTGCCGCGGTGGCCCCAAGGCCGGTACGCGTGGCTATCGCGGAGGCACAGGGTTTGATGTGCGCCGAAGAGGTGGTGACCAAGCGTCCACTGCCTGGGTTCGACCAGGCGGCGATCGACGGGTACGCGGTCCGCAGCGTCGACGTGCTTGGCATCGACGACGCAGACCGGGGCGACGGTGATCTCGACGCCGAGGAGACCAGGGACCGCAACATCAGCCTGCCGGTGATGAGTTCGATCGAGGCCGGCGCGCGTACTCCCGGCAGACTGCAGCCGCGCCAGGCGGCGCGAGTGCAGACCGGCGCGCCGCTGCCCACCCTTGCTGATGCTGTGTTGCCGTTGCGCTGGACTGATGGCGGCCAGACGCGGGTCAGGGTTTTGCGGGGGGTCCGATCCGGTGCCTACGTGCGCCGCACGGGTGACGATGTGCAGCCCGGTGACGTCGCGGTGCGGGCCGGCACGATCATCGGTGCAGCGCAGGTGGGACTGCTCGCCGCGGTGGGGAGTGAGCGCGTACTGGTGCACCCGCGGCCACGTCTATCCGTGATGTGTGTAGGTGGCGAGCTCGTCGATATCTCGCGGACGCCGGGCAATGGTCAGGTGTACGACGTGAATTCCTACGCACTGGCGGCCGCGGGAAGGGATGCGGGCGCGGAGGTGAACCGGGTCGGCATTGTGGCGAGCGAACCCCAGCATCTGCGGCAGGTCATCGAAGGCCAACTGGCCCGCGCCGAGGCGGTGGTCATCGCGGGTGCCGTGGGGGGCGCGGCCGCCGAGGGGGTGCGATCGGTGCTCGCCCAGCTCGGCGACATGGAGGTCACGCGGATTGCGATGCATCCGGGGTCGGTGCAGGGCTTCGGCCAACTGGGGCCCGAGCAAGTCCCGGTCTTCCTGCTGCCTGCCAATCCGGTCAGCGCGTTGGTGGTGTTCGAGGTCATGGTGCGCCCGCTTCTTCGCCTCTCGCTCGGTAAGCGGCAGCCGGCCCGGCGTGTCGTGCAGGCCCGCACGTTGTCTCCGATCAGCTCGGTGGCCGGCCGCAAGGGATATCTGCGTGGCCAGCTGATGCGGGACCAGGACACCGGCGAGTACCTGGTACAGGCTCTCGGCGGCGAGCCCGGCGCCTCATCGCATCTACTGGCTACTCTGGCCGAGGCAAACTGTCTGGTTGTCGTTCCCGCCGACGCGGAGCAGATCCGCACCGGTGAGGTCGTTGACGTCGAATTCTTGGCGCAGCGCGGCTGAACGCTAGATGACCGCCGTCATGAACCTGTGGAGCTCCCGTTCGCAGCATCCGGGATGGCCCGTGTCCGTCGGCTCGCTGCGGGTGTCGGCAGGGCTGGTCCGGTTGCGTCCGGTCCGGCTTCGCGATGCCGCCCAGTGGAGCAGGGCCAGGCTGGCAGACCGCGAACACCTTGAACCTTGGGAGCCCTCTACCGACCTTAGTTGGACAGTGCGACATGCTGTTTCGTCATGGCCCTCTGTGTGTTCGGGCCTGCGTGCCGAAGCCCGCAAGGGCCGGATGTTGCCCTACATGATCGAGCTGGACGGACAGTTCGCAGGCCAGCTCACGATCGGAAACGTCACGCACGGTGCGCTGCGCTCGGCGTGGATCGGGTACTGGGTCGCCAGCGGGTCGACGGGCGGTGGCGTCGCCACCGGAGCCCTGGCACTGGGCCTGGACCACTGTTTCGGTCCGGTCAGGTTGCACCGCGTCGAAGCCACTGTGCGTCCCGAGAACGCGGCGAGCCGCGCGGTGCTGGCAAAGGCCGGATTCCGTGAGGAAGGCCTGTTGAAGCGCTACCTCGACGTCGACGGCGCCTGGCGTGATCACCTGTTGGTGGCGATGACCATCGAGGAAGTGCCCGGGTCGGTGGCCTCCGCGCTGGTCCGTGCGGGCCACGCTTCTTGGGGTTGATCGCGTCGATTTCGAGACCCCCTTGTTGCAGATGTGACAAATGTGGCGTTTGGTGCTTGTCACCAGTGAATTACAGGTGTGTAATTGTCTTCGGCGCGCCGCCCTCGGATGCGCTGGTCACAGACCTAGCCTGATGGGGAAAGGAGCAGGCGCCATGCCAAGCATCCCCCAATCTCTCCTCTGGATCTCCCTTGTTGTCCTCTGGCTCTTCGTGCTGGTTCCCATGTTGATCAACAAGCGCGATGCCGTCCGTCGTACCAGCGACGTCGCGCTGGCGACACGGGTGCTCAACAGCAGCCGCACCGCCCGGCTCCGGCGACGGCGTGCGCCCGCGTCGGGCCACCGAAGCGATCCGGACTGGCAACCCTCTGGCGACGAGGTGGACGGTGAGCTCGACGGCCTCGTCGAGGTCGAGGAGGAAGCACCGGGCCGAGCGGTCGTGATGGTCACCGCGCAGGCCCAACACGCTGAAGGTGAAACCGACTATCTGGATGTCGACGTCGTGGAGGATTCCGGTGCTCTGCCCATCGGTCGACTCGGGTCCCAGGATCAGCCGGTCACAGCGGCCGAAAGCGACGAGCTGACTTCGGAATACGGTCATTCCAGTCAACCCGTGGGTATCGACGCTGTCGATTCGCCCTACGGGGCCGATGATGACCTTCACGCCGACGACACGTACGACGACACGCACGACGATGAGTACGGCGGGGACCATCAGGGCGAGGAGCTTCACGACGAGAAGTACGGCGACGAGGACCGTCACGACGATCAGTACGGCGACGATGAGTACGAGTACGAGTATGTCGCCGACTCGTCGGGTTTGGAGGCGCCGTCGGACGCGGATTTGCGCATCGCCGACTCCATGAGCGCGTCTCGCCGGCGCCGCTATGAGTCGACCACTGCCGAGGCGGTGACGGCTCGTAAGTATCGATTCCGCGCGCGGAGTCTGACTGTGATGGCCGTGCTGCTGCTCACCAGTGCTATCGCGGCGTACACCTGGTCGTCGACGATGTGGTGGGTTTGTGCTTCGGTGGGCGCGGTCACCGCAATCTACCTGGCCTACCTGCGTCGACAGACGCGCATTGAGGCACGGGTGCGCCGGCGTCGCGCACAGCGGATCGCCAGGTCGCGCCTGGGCGTCGAGAACACCGCCGCTGACCAGGAGTTCGACGTGGTGCCGTCGCGGTTGCGCCGTCCAGGTGCTGCGGTGCTGGAGATCGACGACGAGGATCCCGAGTTCGAGCATCTGGACTACGTTCCGTTCGCGCGCCACTACGATCTGCCGCGGGCGGCCGGGCAGTAGCGTCCTCGCGATTTTCTGCCGCTGTCCGGCGGCTGGTAGCCTGCTACCGGTATCAGGGGCTATGGCGCAGTTGGTAGCGCGTCTCGTTCGCATCGAGAAGGTCAGGGGTTCGAATCCCCTTAGCTCCACCAACTTTGGGCGGTTCGGGCTGAGCCCGCGGTAAGTTCGCCGACCCCGCACTCCGAAAGCGGCCTCAGCTGGCGGTCGTGGAGATGCCGCCGTCAACCGGGATGACAGCCCCGGTGAGGTAGGAGCCGGCGCGACTGGCGAGAAAGACGGCAACGCCTGCCATGTCGTCCCCGCGGCCGATTCGGCGTAACGGCGCCGAGGCTGCGATCGCGTCGCCGAATTCCTCCAAGGTGGCCGCCATCATCTTCGACTGAAACGGTCCTGGCGCAACGGCATTCACGGTGATGTGCTGTGGTCCGAGTTCCTGGGCGAGCACCCGCGTCAGCTGATGCAACGCCGCCTTGCTACTGGCGTAGGAGTAGACGGGCAAAGGGCTGACACGGATGCCGTCGATGCTGCCGACATTGACGATCCGGGCGGGATCATCGGCGGTGCCCGCCTCTCGGAGGACCGGTAACAACGCCTGAACCATCCAAAACGGCGACTTGACGTTGAGGTCGAGCACCTTGTCCCAAGCGGAGTCCGGGAAGCTCTCGATCGGCTCACCCCATGTCGCGCCGGCGTTGTTGACCAGGATGTGCAGTTGGTCGCCGTCGGCGGTGACGCACTCGGCCAGCCGCAGGCATTCGTCGTGTTGAGACAGGTCGGCCGGGATGGCTTGCACGTCGCCGAACTCGGACAGGTGGGCTTGCGCCTGTTCACACGCGTCCCGCTTGCGGGAGCAGATCACCACGCGGGCGCCGGCCTGCAGCAGCCCGCGTGCCATCATGAGGCCGATACCGCGGGTGCCCCCGGTGACCATCGCGCGTTTCCCGGTGAGGTCGAAAAGCTCTGCGTGGGTGCTGAATCGAGGCTCGGTCATTGCCATCGTGCCCTTCCTGGCTGAGTTTGTCCGCCCGTATCTTTGAGCATTCCGCCGGCTTGTCGATGCTATCGGTGGAGCTGCGATTCATGGTGGCGGTGGTGCGCGGTGCGCGGGCGCCCGCGCCAGGCGAGACCCAGAGCCAGTCGTCCCGGGAGCGGGGGCGGTGATCCGAGTGTGGGTCCCCAGGGCTTGCTCGAGCTTCCGTGAGCTTCCTTGCCCGCGCGCACCAAGCCGCCGTAACCTCGTGACGTGTCCGGCCTGACCGTTGTGCAAGCCGATGAGCTCGCTGCCCTGGAGGTCTTCGCTGAGACCCCGGTGGCGGCGCTGATCCCGTTGGCTGCGCAGTTGCGGCCGCTCACCGCCGCCGCGGGTCAGGTTCTGATGCAACAGGGGGAGCTGGCCGTGTCCTTTCTATTGATCGAATCCGGCCGCGCTGAAGTCTCCCATGCCGGTTCCGACGGTCACGACACTGTCATCGAGGTGACGCCGGGCTTGATCATCGGCGAGATCGCGCTGCTACGTAATGCGCCGCGCACCGCGACCGTGATGGCCACCGAACCGCTGACCGGATGGGTCGGCGACCGTGAGGCCTTCGCCACCATGCTCGACGTGCCTGGAATCATCGACCGGCTGGTCCGGACGGCGCGGCAGCGGCTTGCCGCGTTCGTCACGCCGATCCCGACAACGATGCGGGACGGCACCGTGCTGTACCTACGGCCGGTGTTGCCCGGTGACATCGAACGCAGCGCCAACGGCCCGGTCGAGTTCTCCGGCGAGACGCTCTATCGGCGTTTCCAGTCGGTCAGGTCACCGTCGAAGACACTGATGAGCTACCTGTTTGAGGTGGACTACCTGGAACACTTCGTGTTCGTGCTGACCGACGGGCCCGACGGTCCGGTGGTGGCCGACGCACGGTTCGTTCGCGACGAAACCAACCCGGCCGTAGCCGAGGTCGCGTTCATCGTCGGTGACGCATACCAAGGCCGGGGAATCGGCACTTTCCTGCTAGGCGCTATCGCGGTGGCTGCGGGGAGTGAAGGCGTGCGGCGCTTTACCGCACGGGTGCTCAGCGACAATCAGGCAATGCGCGCAATACTCGATCGCTTCGGCGCGACCTGGCAACGTGACGATCTGGGCGTCGTCACCACTGAGATCGACGTGCCCCAACCCAAGGACCTGCCCATCTCGCCTGAGGCGATCCGGCAGATCCGCGACGTTGCCCGCCAAGTCATCCGGGCGGTCGAATGACTTCGGCCCCTCTGGCCGCCGCCTTGGCGAGGGTCTGAGGCTCCGGCTCAGGGCGTGATCGTGGTCTCGTCGTCGATGAGCTTTGTGGCGTCCATCAGCGGCCGCGCCTGCTCTTCGGTGCCGTCCGCGTTGAGTTGCAACACGTAGAGGTCTTCTCCGCTCGGGATGACCACAGTCTTCTGCGCGATCATACGGTTGACGCCATCCCTGACGTAGAGGCCGCCGATCTGTGTGGCATCGAACCCGCCGAGCGTGCTCGGCTTGCCGGTCTTGGGCCCCTCACACTCGGGCAAGTTCTGGATTTCGCCCGCTGCGAGGTCGAGAATCTCGGCCGAGTCGACGTCGCCCGTCAGCTTGGAGACGATCGCAATGATCGTCGGCGGGTCCTGGGCCATTGCGGGGTCACCGCTGAAGAAGATGCCGGCGTATGCCCATTCAGGCGTCTGTCCGCCCATATCTTCCCAGCCCGGAGGGAAGGGCAGATCGATGGTCGGGGCACCGGGGTCGCCACGGTTCACCACGGTTTCGGTGATGTTGTTATCCCGGATGTAGTCGACGATGGTCATCGCGGGCTCCGCGGCCTCGGCCGATGTCGTGGGAGCCTCGCTGCTGGCGGTCGCCGACGTGGTCGCCGACTCCTCTGTCTGGGTGTCCGAGCCGCACCCTGACAGGCCGATTCCTAGGGCGACCGCTGCGATGGCGATGACGCCGGCCCGCATGGGGATGGTCATGTCGTCTCCTGTATTCCTCGGCCCGTGGAGTCGACGCGATCTGCGCGCGACCAAAGCCTGATCGCCCGGCAGTTTACCGCCCGTGCCCGACTTCTTACAGAAAGGCACCCCAATCTTTCTGCAGATGCCGCCTCGTTCTTCGATCCGGCCCATGGCAGGCCGTCACGCCTGGGGCCCGAAGCCAACGCTCCCTGCGCGGCGAGCGATTCAGGCGAACCCGCCGCCGAACTGCAGGTGCCCCGGCATGACTCCGGCGCGGTGTGAGCGTCAGGCACCAACCTGCGCCGAACCCGTGGTATCAACAGGTCGTGAGGCTGCTCGCCGTCGTTGCGCTGGCGCTATTGAGCACCGGGTGCGGGCAGTCGCCGCAGCCGATAGCGGCGTCGTCCTCGGGGGAAGCGGTCTCCCGGCAGATCGATCCCGCGCGAATTGATCGAGCCCGCGATGAGCTACCCGACGGGTATGAGGTCGCCGCCTTCGCCGGGCCGCCCGCGCCGATCACGTTGTGGAGCTTCGGAGACGAGGCTGTCTCCGTGCCCTCGCAGTGCCTGGCCCTGGCAACGCCCGCGGTCGGTTCCGCAGCGACGAGCGGCTGGTCGGCATCGGGGCCCGGCGGGATCGTCTACGCCGTGGTTGCCCGATCGAGCCACCGGGAGGCGCCCGACCCGGCTTTGCTCGCTGAGTGTGCGCGTTGGACGTTGACGTCGGGGCGCGCCACGGGGACCGTGACCGCGCGTTCCGGGCCAATAATCGACACCGTTCGGACTGTCGCCATGAGCACCGTCGCCACCGTCGTGGTCGAGGGAGGTACGGAAACGCGTTTGCGCGCAGAAACGTTAGTCGCATACCTGGTGGGCTATGTGTGCTTCGTAGCGCTGATCACCGACCCCGGATCGTCCAGTCCCACCCTCGGCGCCGTATTCGCAACCGACTTGCTGAACTCCGCCTTGTCGGCGATGCGCGGTTGAGCCATCGTCCACGGGTACATTTGCGGCGATGTCCAACGCGAAGAGGACGCTGGCCAGTCTGTTGGCGGCAGCAAGCGCCGGACTTGCGGCGGGGTGTGGTTCGGGCCAGGACCTCGACCACGCCGACCTAGCCCACGCCGACATCGCCAACGTCGCCGACATCACGGCCAGCTTCGGTCCGCCGTTCACGGTAAGCAACGTCGGACCGGCCGCGATCGACCCGCGGCTACTCGGCCCGCAGACCTTGCCCCCGGGCTTGAGCTTCCAGCCCGAGGTCTGTGGCGCTTCGGCCGGCCGACAGGCGATGCCAACCGGGGTGAAGGGCAACATGGCGGCGACAACCGCTGAGGGCGAGGGCGTGCGCTACATCGTGATCGCGGTCGAGACCTCTGAACCAGTGCCGGTCGAGACTCCCACCGAACAGTGCCACACAGTGACATTCAACGGGCCCGGGGTTCGCGGCACGGTCGAGGTAGTCGAGGCGCCCCGCGTCGAGGGGGCGCATATCGTCGGCACCCACCGCGTGCTGCAGACGGACACAGGCGGGGAGGCACGAACCGGCGAGCTCTACAACTACGTCGCAGGCTTCGGCAATTTCATCGTGATCGTCACCGCCAATCCAATGGTGCAGCCCGACGCCCCCATGGTT
>JAHZIT010000183.1 GCA_022601275.1 Actinomycetes bacterium | reverse complement strand
CAGCTCTACGAGCTGCCCGAGCTGCCGGAGCACCTGATCATCGTGGGTTCGGGGGTGACGGGCGCGGAGTTCTGCAACGCCTACACCGAGCTCGGTGTGACGGTGACTGTGGTCGCCAGCCGGGACCAGATCCTGCCGCACGAGGACTCCGATGCCGCCGCGGTGCTCGAGAAGGTATTCGCCGAGCGTGGCGTGACGCTGGTGAAGAACGCCCGCGCCGACTCGGTGACCCGGACTGCCGCGGGGGTCAAGGTGAGCATGGCCGACGGTCGCGCCGTCGAGGGCAGCCACGCTCTGATGACGGTCGGATCGGTGCCCAATACCGACAGGCTGGGGCTGGACAGGGTCGGCATCGAGCTCGTGCGCGGTGGCTACATCCCCGTCGACCGGGTTTCGCGCACCTCGGCTGCGGGCATCTACGCCGCGGGCGATTGCACCGGTCTACTGCCGCTGGCTTCGGTGGCCGCCATGCAGGGCCGCATCGCGATGTACCACGCGCTGGGCGATGGGGTGTCACCAATCCGGCTGCGCACGGTCGCTTCGGCGACGTTCACCCGTCCCGAGATCGCCGCGGTCGGTATCCCGCAATCGGCGATCGACGACGGCAGTGTGCCGGCGCGCACCCTGATGTTGCCGCTGAACACCAACGCCAGGGCGAAGATGTCGCTGCTCCGGTACGGTTTCGTCAAGATCTTCTGTCGGCCGGCTACCGGCGTGGTAATCGGGGGCGTCGTGGTGGCGCCCATCGCCTCAGAATTGATCCTGCCGATCACGTTGGCGGTACAGAACAGGATCTCGGTGACCGACCTCGCTCAGACACTGTCGGTATACCCCTCGCTGTCGGGCTCCATTGTGGAGGCAGCGCGCCGCCTCATGGCGCACGACGATCTGGACTGAACACAAGTAGCCTGGGACGGACAACTGTACTGACGAGTAACAAGGAGTCGGTCAACGTGGGTGACCCGATCCCCGGCCCGGGCAACGGGCAGACCTTTCTGAGCCCCGAGCAGCGTGCCCGCGCCTGGACGCGGCTCGGTGACGAGCAGTTCGATGTCGTCGTGGTGGGCGGCGGCGTCGTCGGCGCCGGCGCCGCGCTCGATGCGGCGACGCGGGGTCTCAAGGTGGCATTGGTCGAGGCCCGCGACTTCGCGTCGGGCACCTCAAGCCGGAGCAGCAAGATGTTCCACGGCGGACTGCGCTATCTGGAGCAGCTGGAATTCGGCCTGGTGCGCGAGGCGTTACACGAGCGCGAGCTGTCGCTGACGACGCTGGCGCCACATCTGGTCAAACCGTTGCCGTTCCTGTTTCCGCTGACCAATCGTTGGTGGGAGCGACCCTATATGGCGGCAGGCATCATGCTCTACGATCAGCTGGGGGGTGCTAAATCCGTTCCGGCGCAGAAGCATTTGACGCGGGCGGGTGCGCTGAGACTGTCGCCCGGCTTGAAGCGCAGTTCGTTGATCGGTGGGATCCGCTACTACGACACCGTTGTCGACGACGCGCGGCACACGATGACGGTGGCCCGCACCGCAGCGCACTACGGTGCCGTGGTTCGCACGTCGACGCAGGTGGTGGCATTGCTGCGAGAGGGCGATCGCGTCACGGGGGTGCAGGTGCGCGACTCCGAGAACGGCGAAGTGACCGAGGTGCACGGTCACGTCGTGGTCAATGCCACCGGCGTGTGGACTGATGAGATCCAGGCACTGTCCAAGGAGCGCGGCCGATTTCGGGTGCGGGCATCCAAGGGTGTGCACATCGTGGTGCCTCGCGACCGCATCGTCAGCGAAGTCGCGATCATCCTGCGCACTGACAAGTCGGTGCTGTTCGTGATCCCGTGGGGTACGCACTGGATCATCGGTACCACAGACACCGACTGGAACCTCGACCTGGCGCATCCGGCGGCCACCAAGGCCGACATCGACTACCTCCTCAGCACCGTCAATACCGTGCTGGCAACCCCGTTGACCCACAACGATATTGACGGTGTGTACGCCGGGCTCCGGCCCCTGCTGGCCGGGGAGAGCGAGGAGACCTCGAAGCTGTCCCGTGAGCACGCCGTGGCGGTCCCCTCGCCGGGCCTGGTGGCGATTGCCGGCGGCAAGTACACCACCTATCGAGTGATGGGACAGGACGCGATCGACGCAGCAGCAGAGTTCGTGCCCACCCGGGTGGCGCCGTCGATCACCGAAAAAGTCCCTCTGCTGGGCGCCGACGGCTACTTTGCGCTGGTAAACCAAACCGAGAGCGTCGGAGCACATTACGGCCTGCATCCTTATCGGGTACGGCACCTGCTGGATCGGTACGGTTCGCTCATCGGCGAGGTGTTGCAGCTCGGTGAGGACCGGCCGGACCTGCTGACCCCGATCACCGAAGCCCCCGTCTACCTGAAGATCGAAGCGGCATACGCTGCGGCCGCCGAAGGGGCGCTGCATCTCGAGGACATCCTGGCCCGCCGGATGCGGATCTCCATCGAGTACCCGCACCGCGGCGTTGATTGCGCTCGCGAAGTTGCCGAAGTCGTTGCGCCGATACTTGGTTGGACCGCTGAAGACGTCGACCGCGAGGTCGCGACGTACCTGGCGCGGGTCGAGGCGGAAGTGCTCTCTCAGGCCCAACCCGACGACGAATCCGCCGATGCGCTTCGCGTGGCGGCGCCGGAGGCCCGTACGGAGATCCTCGAGCCGGTGCCGCTCACATGACGAGCCGGCGCAGGCCTGGGGCCGCTGGGCCACGGGGAGTCGGTGGGCCGCGGGGGTTCGGTGAATCCGGATCCCGCGGGTAGGGCCCGGGAGGGAGCCCGCAGAACGGCCCGTGGGAAGGTCCCCGGAACAGCCCGCAGAACGGCCCGGGGGAAATCGCAGCCGCCGCTACCGGTGCGAGATGGACTTGGGCCGGCGCGGGTCAGGTTGCGCGGCGGCGCGGTTCTGGTCGAGCTGGCAGATCGCTTCGGGGAGGCCGCCGCGGCCAAGGTGCTCAATGGCGACGTGCTGACCGCTGATGGCAGCATCGTCACTGCATCGACCGTGCTGCCCCCTAATTCGCCTGTGTATCTGTACCGGGATTTACCTGTCGAGGTCACGGTCCCCTTCGATATGCCTATCCTCTACCGCGACCGGGACATCGTGGTCGTCGACAAACCGCACTTCTTGGCCACCATGCCACGCGGACGCCACGTCGCCCAGACCGCACTCGTGCGCCTGCGTCGTGAGCTGGACCTGCCCGAGCTGAGCCCCGCCCACCGTCTGGACCGGTTGACCGCGGGGGTGTTGTTGTTCACCGTTCGACGCGAGGTACGCGGGGCCTATCAGTCGATGTTCGCCCGGGGGTTGGTGCGCAAGACGTACCTGGCGCAGGCGCCCGTCAAGGCTGATCTTGTGTTCCCGGTGACGGTGCGAAGTCGAATCATCAAGCGGCGGGGCCACTTGCAGGCGGTCGAGGTGCCGGGTGCGACGAATGCGGAGACGCTTGTCGAACATCGCGGCGGCGGAAACTATCGACTGACTCCGCGCACCGGGCGCACCCACCAATTGCGCGTGCACATGGCGTCGCTGGGTCTGCCCATTACCGGTGATCCGTTGTACCCCGAAGTTGTTGATGTCGATGCCGGCGATTTCACCACGCCGCTTGGTCTGCTGGCGCACAGCCTGGAGTTCGAGAATCCGCTGACCGGGGACATGCAGCGGTTCGCCAGTGCCAGGACGATGCCCGGCGGCTGACTCTACGTATGGCTGCGCCTGCGTTCAGCCCCGCGATAACGCGCTGACTGCAACAATCGGGATAACGTCGGCGGCCACGGTCGTGAGAAGCCCTGAGGAGTGCAAAAGTGCGCGAGAACTGGCTCGTTGGCACAGTCGGAGTGTTCCGATGTGCGGCGTCCAGCCCCGTGCCGGTCCAGGGGGGCGGCAGTTAGGTGGATCGCTCGAAGTTCGACCGGTTGTTCGACATGACGGACCGAACGGTGATCGTGACTGGTGGCAGTCGTGGAATCGGCTGGTCACTGGCGCAGGGCTATGTTCTGGCCGGCGCCCGCGTCGTGGTGGCCAGCCGCAAGGCTGACGCGTGTGAGCGGGCGGCGCGGCAGCTGCGGGATCTGGGTGGCGAGGCGATCGGGGTGCCGACGCACGTTGGCGACGTCGACGACCTCGGCGCGCTCGTCGCGCGCGCCGTCGCAGAGTTCGGTGGCGTGGACGTCCTGGTGAACAACGCCGCCAACGCACTGGCCCAGCCGCTGGGGGAGGTGACGGTCGACGCGCTGACGAAGTCATTCGAGGTCAATCTGCGCGGACCGGTGTTACTGGTTCAGGAGGCATTACCGCACTTGAAGGCAAGTCCGCACGCCGCGGTGCTCAACGTCGTCTCGGTCGGCGCGTTTGTGTTCGCGCCGATGCTGTCCATCTATGCGTCCATGAAGGCAGCGTTGATGTCGTTCACCCGCTCGATGGCTGCTGAGTTCGCGCACGACGGCGTCCGGGTGAACGCATTGGCCCCCGGCCCGGTTGACACCGACATGATGCGCAAGAATCCGCAGCGGGCCATCGACGGGATGGTTGCCGGCACGCTGTTGCGCAGGCTCGCGAGTGCAGACGAAATGCTAGGTGCTGCACTGCTTTTAACCTCAGATGCGGGTAGCTACATCACCGGACAGGTGGTTATGGTCGACGGCGGGGGGACGCCGCGCTAGCGCTTCCGGGGCGCAATGAGCGGGCCGACGGTATCTGCCAGTCGCGGATACACGATCGCAGGACCGATCCAACGGGACAGGAAAGCACGCAACTCGGTGCTGTTGCGCCTGGGGTTACCGCTGTCGATCAGGAACGAATTCATCACCCGCAGCAGGAACTCGTTCAGCTCAGCCAGTGCCGGTTCGTCGAAACCATATGCCGCCCAATCGATGTCCAGCCGGTGCAGTATCGACCGACCGAATGTGTGCGCGGTGTCAGATGTGAAGGAACCGCCGACGGAGTGCGTGCCCCGCTGACTGAGCAAGAATTCGATCTGGGGGTCGTCGGCGAGCGATTCGATGGTGAACGCCATGCCCTCGACGAGCGTGGTGACCGGGTCGGTCTCCTCGCGTACCCGCCTTTGCAGACGATCAAGGAACCCGTCGGCCTTCTGCATCGCGCAGGCAACGCGCAGCGCCTCGGTGCTGGGGAAATACCGGTACACGGTCTGGCGGGTGACACCGAGGTCGCGTGCGACGTCAGCGATGCGCATCGAAGAGCCACGCTCGGCGATGATGCGGTCCGCGGAGACCAGGATGCGCGAAATGGCCTCCTCGTCCGACGCGGGCGGATTTCCTGACCAACCGTGGCTTCGCATTGCTCACGGATGATAGTCACCGTCAAGGTTGACCCTGCGCCGAAATCGCATTCCGACAGCGAGCCCCGGCCGGTCACCTTTCAGCCGTCACTGCGCCATCCGGCGACGCCGATGGTGATCATCCGTAGCTGTTTTATGGCGGTGCGCCGGATTTCTTCGACTGTCGCGGCGTCCGAGGCATCTTCGATCGCTTCGGCGATGACGATCATCGAGTTGACGAACACACTGGCCAAGATGTTGAGGTCTTCGCTGCTCCAGCGGCTCAGGCCGGGGAAGCGGGCCAAGTCGATGGCCAGTTCGGAGGTGATCAACCGGATCTCGGTGCGAATGGCGTACCGCAACACGGTGACGCCGCTGTTGCGTTCGCGCCCGATGAAGCGCCAGTGTTCCCGGCGTTCCTGGACGCCTTCTATGAGGATGTCGACCGAGGATTCGATGATCCGGTTGGGGTCCAGCTTTCCGGCGCGACCGGCACGCAACATGTCGCGCAGGGTTCGAAACGATTCGTCGATGAGAACCAGGCCCAGAGCCTCCATCGACTCGAAATGGCGGTAGAACGCGGCAGGAACGATGCCGGCCTCGCGGGTGACTTCGCGCAGGCTCATAGCGCTGAAGCTCTGGTCGGCAAGCAGCTGCAGCGCCGCGGAGACGATGGCCCGGCGGGTCGCTTCCTTGCGCTCTTCCCTGGTCAGAGTGGCTTTGTCGGGGCTCTCTCTGCCGCGTTTGGACTCCCTGGATCGCGACCGGCTCGATCTGCCCGGGCGTTCGGTATGCGATCTGGGCGTACGACTGTTCACTGTGTGTGAAACGTACCACAACCAGTGTTTATTCATTGACGGGCCGGGCATGTCTGGTCAATGGTGTACATATGTTCACTCAAACTTTGGCCAAACCACGGCGGCGGTCGGCGCTGCTGGACCTGCTCACCGGTCCGCATGGAGTCGACCGCTTCACCGAATTGGTAGACCCCACCTGGACCCGCAGCCAGGCCCGCGCCCGAATCGGCGCGGTGCGGCGCACCACCCCGCGCAGCGTCACGCTGACCCTTGAGCCCAACCGGGCATTTCCCGGATTCCGGGCCGGGCAGCACATCAATTTGTCGGTCGAGATCGACGGCCGCCGCCGCACCAGGCCGTACTCGCCGGCCAACGCCGAAACCGACCGGTTCATCGAGTTGACGATCGGCCGCCACGAGGGCGGTCTGGTGTCGAGCTATCTGTTCGAGCGTGCCCACGTGGGCATGGTCGTCGGCCTGGACTCCGTCGGCGGTGATTTCACCCTGCCCGACAGCCCGGTCGACCAGCTGTTGTTCATCTCCGGCGGCAGCGGCATCACTCCGGTGATGTCGATGTTGCGTACCTTGCGGGCGCAGCGGTATCGGGGCGAGATCGCGTGCATCCACTACGCGCGGTCCGCGGCGGAAGCCTGCTACGGCGACGAACTCGCCGACATCGCTCGCGCGCTGCCGAATGAGAAGGTGCTGCACGGATACAGCCGAGTCGCCGCAGGTTCGGATCTGTCCGGCCGCTTCGGGTCGGAGCATCTCGCCGCAGCGGGATTTCGGCGCAGTTCGTCACTCTCAGCAGGACGAGGTGCGCCGAAATCACAGGGGGTGTTCGTCTGCGGGCCTCCTGCGCTTGTCGCGGCTGTCCGCCGGCACTGTCCGAATGCCCAAGCGGAAAGCTTCGTACCCCCGGTGCTGGACCTGCCGACCGAATCGTCAGGTGGGCGAGTTGTTTTCGCCGACAGCGGTGTCGAGCTCGTCGATGACGGCCGGACGCTGCTGGATCAGGCGGAGGCGGCCGGGCTGACGCCCGAGAGCGGTTGCCGGATGGGAATCTGCTTTTCCTGCACTCGCCGCAAGACCAGCGGTGCGGTGCGCAATGTGATCACCGGCGCGGTGTCCAGCGCCGAGCAGGAGGACGTGCAGATCTGTGTGTCAGCCCCCGTCGGCGACGTCGACGTCTCTCTCTAGTGCCGTATCCCTTTAGTTCTGTGAACAGAACTCAACCCCTTCAGACAGAAAAGGAGTCTCCAATGACTCTCGCCATCAACCCCGTTCAGTCCCAGACCCTCGAGAAGCAGGCCAAGACCCTCGAGAAAATGGTGGGGGGACGAAAAGTCACCCTGACCCCCGAGCAGGCTGACGCCTTCGGCGCCGAGCTGGACGAACTCAAGGAGCGCGTCATCGCCGATCTCGGTGATCGCGACGCCAGCTACATCCGCCGGATGATCAAGGCCCAGCGTGGACTCGAAGTCGGCGGCCGTGCACTGCTGTTCGGCGGAATCCTGCCGCCGTTCTGGTTGGCCGGCAGCGCGATGCTGGGCCTGAGCAAAATCATCGACAACATGGAGATCGGCCACAACGTCATGCACGGCCAGTACGACTGGATGGGCGACCCAGCGATCTCCAGCAAGGGCTTCGAATGGGACACCGCATGCCCGGCCGACCAGTGGCGCCACTCGCACAACTACATGCACCACACCTACACCAACATCGTCGGCCTGGACCGTGACATCGGCTACGGCATCCTGCGCATGAGCGAGGACCAGAAGTGGCGGCCGTACTTCCTCGGCAACCCGGTGTACGCCTTCCTGCTGATGGTGATGTTCCAGTACGGGGTGGCGCTGCACGAGCTCGAGGCCGACCGCATCCGCACCCGCGAGATCTCGCTGTCGGACAAGCGGGAGATCCTGCAGGGCATTTGGCGCAAAACCAAGCGCCAGACGCTCAAGGACTACGTGGCGTTCCCGCTGCTGGCCGGTCCCTTCGCGCCATGGGTGTTCACCGGCAACTTGACGGCCAACCTGATGCGCAATGTCTGGTCCTACATGATCATCTTCTGCGGGCACTTCCCCGAAGACGTTCAGGAGTTCTCGATCGAGGAGACCAAGGCGGAGTCGCGAGGGCAATGGTATTTCCGCCAGGTTCTCGGCTCCGCGAATCTCACCGGCGGAAGACTGTTTCACATTCTCAGCGGGAATCTGTCCTTCCAGATCGAGCACCACCTGTTCCCCGACATCCCGGCGCACCGGCACGCGGAGATCTCGACCGAGGTGCGCGACATCTGCGACCGCTACGGGGTTCCCTACAACACCGGGCCGCTGCCGCGACAGTTCGCGACCGTCGTGCGCAAGATTTTCAAGCTCGCGCTG
>JAHZIT010000182.1 GCA_022601275.1 Actinomycetes bacterium | reverse complement strand
GTCTTCGCGCCACGATGCGGCGCAAGCACCATCGTCATATTGCGTCCGTCCTGCTTCGCGGACGTCTCGACGAAGCCGTAATCGGCGACGTCGGCGCCCAGGCGCTGCAGGAGTCGGTAGCCCAGTTCGGGCCGCGACTGCTCACGTCCCCGGAACATGATCGTCACCTTGACCTTTGAGCCTGCCTCCAGGAAGCGGATCACGTGGCCTTTTTTGGTCTGGTAGTCGTGCGGGTCGATCTTGGGTCGGAGCTTCTGTTCCTTGACGACGGTCTGCTGCTGGTTCTTGCGGGACTCGCGCGCCTTCTGCGCCGTCTCGTATTTGAACTTGCCGTAGTCCATGATCTTGCATACCGGCGGCTTGGCGTCCGGGGCTACTTCGACAAGGTCGAGATCGGCATCCGCGGCGACGCGGAGCGCATCTTCGATGCGGACGATGCCTACCTGCTCACCGCCCGGTCCGATCAGGCGAACTTCAGGTACGCGGATACGCTCGTTGACGCGGGTCTCAGTGCTGATGGGGCCTCCTATGTTGTCCTCAGGAGTCCCCCACGCCGCCGACGTTCTGCTCCGAAGAACAGATGAGCCCTGCTCATAGCAGGGCCCAAAGCCGACCAGGACAGACGTCAACGACGTCTGTGACCGGACCGCTGTACCTTCGAGTGAATCGGTGGCCAGCGGTGGGAGCGGGACTCCACTTGCTGTCCCTGACGTTTGCCGGGACGGTCGCGCGTGTCAGTCTAGCAGGCATGACCGATGACCCAACCCGCGCTGCAGAGGCGGCCCCGCACACCCGCGAGCTCGCCGACATCCCCGCAGTCGAGGTGATCACCCGCGCGGCGGTGATGCTCATGAGCGCTGCCGCCGAAAAGATCGGACTGTCGGCTGCGGATCCCGACGAGAGCCCTCACCGCGATCTCGACGAGGCCCGCCGCCTGATCACTGCCCTGGCCGGGCTGGTCTCCGCCTCGGCCGAGTACCTGGGACCGCACGCCGGGCCGGTCCGCGATGGGCTCAAATCGCTGCAGCTGGCGTTTCGCGAGTCCAGCGCGGCGCCCGAGGACCCTGGACACGGTCCGGGAGAAAAGTACACCGGCCCGGTCTGGTAGCACCGATTTCCCGTGATGACGCAATATCCTCGCCATCCTCGCCATCCTCGCCGACTATGACCCTGACCACCCCCGCGAGGGCCCGCCCGACCACCAGGTTCCGGTGGGTACCCGCGGTCGCCGGCTGGGTGGTGGGCGTCATCGCGACGTTGTCCCTGCTGGCCAGTATCTCGCCGTTGATCCGGTCGACCATCGCAGTGCCGCGCGAGTTCGTCAACGAATACATCTTCAACTTTCCCGACACCAGCTTCGCGTGGGCATTCGTGCTGGTTCTACTTGCCGCCGCACTGGCAGCACGCAAACGGATCGCCTGGCTGATCCTGGTCGGCTACCTGGTCGCGGCGGTCGGCGTGAACGTTGGCGACCTACTCAGCGGCGACGAGTCATGGGTGCAGGAGATCGGTGAGTTCATCGGTCTGGCATTCCATGGGGCGGCGATTGCTGTTCTGTTGTTGGCCCGCAGGGAGTTCTGGGCCAGGGTGCGCCGCGGCGCATTGCTCAAGGCAGCCGCGGTGCTCGTCGCCGCGATGGTCATCGGAACGCTGACCGGATGGGCGCTGCTTGAACTCTTCCCCGGTACGTTGCCCCGCCCGGAACGACTCTGGTACGCCCTGAACCGGGTCAGCGCATTCAGCGGCGCCGATGCGAACTCGTTCACCGGTCATCCACACGTGTTCGTCAATGCGCTGCTGGGGCTGTTCGGCGCGCTGGCCCTGATGGCGGCCGCGATCGTGCTGTTCCAGTCACAGCGGGCCGTCAATGCGATGACCGGTGAGGATGAGTCGGCCATCCGCGGCCTGCTCGAGCTCTACGGCAAGAACGACTCGCTGGGTTATTTCGCCACCCGCCGCGACAAGGCCGCGGTTTTCGCGCCGAACGGGCGCGCGGCCATCGCCTACCGCGTCGAGGTCGGCGTATGCCTGGCCGGCGGCGATCCTGTCGGGGATCAGAAAGCCTGGCCGCAAGCCATCGAAGCCTGGCTGGGACTGTGCCAGAGCTACGGGTGGGCGCCCGGCGTGATGGGCGCCAGCTCAACGGCTGCGCAGGCCTTCCGTGCGGCGGGCCTCAACGCACTACAGCTCGGCGATGAGGCGATCCTGTACCCCGATGATTTCCGGCTCTCCGGACCCGACATGCGCGCGGTCCGCCAAGCGGTGACCCGCGCCCGGCGCGCCGGCGCCACCGTGCGGATCCGCAGACATCGCGACATCGACGCCGACGAGATGGCTCGAGTCGTCATTCGGGCAGACGCGTGGCGCGACACCGACGACGAACGCGGCTTCTCGATGGCGCTGGGCCGGATCGGCGACCCTGCCGACGGCGACTGCCTGCTGGTCGAAGCCCTGCACAACGCCGGCCAGGGAGCAGACGGCCGGCAAGAGCAGGTCGTGGCGATGCTGTCGCTGGTCCCCTGGGGCACCAACGGTGTTTCTCTGGATCTGATGCGCCGATCGCCTCAATCTCCCAACGGCAGCGTCGAATTGATGGTCAGCGAGCTGTGCCTGCAGTCCAGGGAAATCGGGTTGACCCGCATCTCTCTGAACTTCGCGATGTTTCGCTCGGCCTTCGAACAGGGCGCGCAACTGGGCGCCGGACCGGTAGCCCGGCTGTGGCGGTGGTTGCTGGTGTTCTTCTCGCGCTGGTGGCAGCTAGAGACGCTGTACCGGTCGAACATGAAGTACCAGCCCGAGTGGGTACCGCGCTTCGCCTGCTACGAAGACGCCAGACTGGTACCGCGCGTCGGAGTAGCGTCGGTGATCGCCGAAGGTTTTCTGGTGCTTCCCTTTTCGCGACGCCACGAACAGCCGCACACCGGCCAGCACATCGCCGCGCCCGGGACCCTGGTGGCTTCGGGGGTACTGCACTCCGACGGCACCGCCCCCGACGCGAGCAGCCTCCGGGCCGATCTGGCCGACAACCACGAGCTGCCCCGGCTGCCCGAACAGGTCCGGGTACGAATGGCCAAACTCAGGGCACTTCAGCACGCGGGCGTCGACGCCTATCCGGTAGGTCGGCCGCCAAGCCATACCGTCGCGCAGGCGCTGGCCACCGAAGATGGCTCCGCGGTAACGGTCGCGGGCCGGGTCCTGCGGCTGCGCGACTACGGCGGCGTGGTGTTCGCCCATCTGCGGGACTGGTCCGGCGAGATTCAGCTGCTGTTCGACAATTCTCTACTCGCCGACGGCAGCACCGCCGACGTCACCCGCACGATAGACCTGGGCGACCTCATCGAAGCGACAGGCGCCATGGGGCACAGCCGATCTGGCGCCTGGTCGGTACTGGTGACCCAGTGGCGTCTGATCGGCAAATGTCTCCGTCCGCTGCCCGACAAATGGCAGGGCCTGACCGACCAGGAGGCTCGCCTGCGAACTCGTTACGTCGACCTCGCTGTCAACACCGAGGCGCGTGACCTGATCAAGGCGCGCAGCCGGGTCCTGCAAGCGATCCGCGAAACGCTTGTCGCCAAAGGATTCCTGGAGGTCGAGACGCCGATTCTGCAGCAGATCCACGGCGGCGCCAACGCCCGGCCATTTCTTACTCACATCAATGCCTACGATCTCGACCTGTATCTGCGCATCGCGCCCGAGCTGTACCTGAAACGGTTGTGCGTCGGTGGAGTTGAGCGGGTGTTCGAGCTGGGCCGCGCCTTCCGCAACGAGGGCGTGGACTTCAGCCATAACCCGGAGTTCACCCTGCTGGAGGCCTACCAGGCGCACGCCGACTACAACGTCTGGATCGACGGATGCCGTGAGTTGATCCAGAACGCCGCCTCAGCCGCCAACGGGGCGCAAGTGTTCCTCAGGCCCGGTTCGGATGGGACGCTGGAACCGGTCGACATTTCCGGACCGTGGCCGGTCAAGACCGTGCACGGCGCGGTCTCCGAGGCGCTGGGCGAAGAAATCGAACCGCAGACCGACCTGGCCACGCTGCGCCGATTGTGCGACACCGCCGGGATTGCCTACCTCACCCACTGGGATACCGGCGCGGTGGTGCTTGAACTCTATGAACAGCTGGTCGAGGACCGCACCAGCGAGCCCACGTTCTACAAGGACTTCCCGACGACAGTGTCTCCCCTGACCCGACCGCACCGCAGCATCCCCGGCGTTGCCGAGCGCTGGGATCTCGTCGCTTGGGGCGTCGAACTCGCCACCGCCTACAGCGAGCTCACCGACCCCGTGGAGCAGCGCCGCCGGCTGCAGGAGCAATCCCTGCTGGCGGCCGGCGGCGACCCCGAGGCGATGGAACTTGACGAAGACTTCCTGCAGGCCATGGAGTACGCCATGGCGCCGACGGGCGGACTGGGCATGGGGGTCGACCATGTGGTCATGCTGATCACCGGCCGAAGCATCCGCGAGACCCTGCCTTTCCCCCTGGCCAAACCTCGCTGAAGCGGTCGCATCGAGCGGCGAAGGGAAGTCTCTGCGAGGTAGCGTGGTCACCGTGGCCGACGAACCTCGTACCGAGCCCGAACCCACACCCGAAGCCGACGACATCGCGGCCCCGGGTGTGGCCCGATCGCCCGCTGAACCTGTCGACGCCGGCTACACCGCCGGCGGCATCCCGACGTTCGAATCGGTCCGCGAGAAGATCGAGACCCGATACGCGACGTCGATCGGATCGGCGGAACTCGCGGCCGAGACTCCGGAGGGGCGCAGCGTCGAGGAGCGCTATGACGCGCGCCAGGAGGCGGCCGCGGAGCGCCTCGCGCAGATTCGCGCATCCATGCGCGGTGAGGGCTCCGAATCCGAGGACTCCGGGTAACCCGCGGTCAGGTTTTCTTCTCCAGCTTGACCCCTGATGGCCAATGACGGTTGTTCGCCAGGATCGGCTCAACGCCACGGGTGTGCACCGGAGACGAGAAGGCAGAACCGGGCGAACGAGAGGTCACTTCCAATCCCGAAGCGCGGCAGCGCCAGCGGGTCGGAATCCGGGGAGGCAAACCCTTCAGTTGTCGCCAAGGACCACCGCACGCCGCTGCGGCGCAGTGCATCCTTGGCACGCTCGTCGAAGTCCTGAACACGGCCGTTGGGGTAGGCGAAGACCGTCGGCGCGCGCCCCGTCTCGCGTTCCAGCGTCGCACAGGAGTCCACGACCTCGCGCTCGACCTTCTCGTCGGAGCAGCGGGACAAGATGGGATGGGTCACGGTGTGCGG
>JAHZIT010000181.1 GCA_022601275.1 Actinomycetes bacterium | reverse complement strand
CTCGACGTGATCAACGAGTTGCGCGCGGCGGGCGCCGAGTCGATGGAAATCCGCGGGAGCCAGGATGGTGAGCAGGTCTCGGTGCGGGTGGGGGTCGACACCTGGATCGTCGGTGTCCCGGGGGCGCTGATCGCCGATGGCAGGACCCTGAATCCAGCGTATTCGGTTCTCGCGATTGGGGATCCGCCCACGCTGGCCGCTGCGATGAATATCCCGGGCGGAGCAAAGGACGGCATCGAGCGCGTCGGCGGCACCGTGGTGGTGCAACAATCCGACCGGGTCGACGTCACCGCCTTGCGGCAACCGAAACCTCGCCAATACGCTCAGCCCGTCAAGTGACCAACACCGTCGGCTGCCGAATCGGACCAGCCCGAGATACCACCAGAGAATCGACCCGACATCGAGGAGCGCCGTGACCGATATTCCCGCCGAATTGAACTACACCGTCGAACACGAATGGGTACAGCGGACCGGCGACGCCACGCTGCGCATCGGCATCACCGACTTCGCGCAGTCCGCACTGGGAGACGTGGTGTTCATCCAGCTTCCCGATGTCGGAACCGAAGTGTCCGCCGGAGAGTCGTTCGGCGAGGTGGAGTCCACAAAGTCGGTGTCCGACCTTTATGCGCCCGTCTCTGCGAAAGTCGTTGCGGTGAACGGTGATCTGGACGGGGAGCCGCAACTGGTCAACTCCGATCCCTACGGTGCGGGCTGGCTGGTCGAACTGCAGGTCGAGGCGGATACGCTGAACTCCAGTCTGGCCAAACTGCTGGACGCGGACGGCTACCGCAGCCACGTGACCGACTGAAGGGCTTGTTAGGGTCATGCAGAACGGATCGCGACGCGCGAATCCGGCGTTGGTGGACACAATCGGGTCCGCTGCGCGGTACGGTCGACACCATCGGCGGGACAGCTGGGTTTCCAGCCTGAGAACGCCACAGCAGCCAGTGAGGAGCAGCGGGTGACGGACAAGGACTTCAATTCTGGGGCTGACTCTGATGAGGTCACCGTGGAGACGACATCGGTGTTCCGCGCAGACTTCCTCAACGAACTGGACGCGCCACCCGCCCAGGCCGGCGAGAGCTCGGTTTCCGGCGTCGAAGGACTACCCGTCGGATCAGCTCTGCTGGTAGTCAAGCGCGGGCCCAACGCCGGGTCGCGTTTCCTACTCGACCAGCCCACGACCTCGGCCGGTCGGCATCCCGACAGTGACATCTTCCTCGACGATGTCACCGTGAGCCGGCGGCACGCCGAGTTCCGATTGGAGGGCGGCGAGTTTCAGGTCGTGGATGTGGGCAGCCTGAACGGCACATACGTCAATCGCGAGCCGGTCGATTCAGCAGTGCTCGCCAACGGTGACGAGGTTCAGATCGGCAAGTTCCGCCTGGTATTCCTGGCAGGCCCGAAGGGCGACGGCGACGCAAGTTGACTTTCGCCGACGACCAAACGACACCACGAGCGCCATCGCCAACGGCCAGATGACACAACCCGACGCACCCGCGCCCAACGGTATGTCCATCGGGGTCGTCCTCGATCTCCTGCGCCGGGACTTCCCCGACGTGACCATCTCCAAGATCCGCTTCCTGGAGGCAGAGGGCCTGGTCACCCCCGAGCGCACTGCATCGGGTTACCGGCGGTTCACCGCCTACGACTGTGCCCGCCTACGGTTCATCCTCACCGCTCAGCGCGATAAGTACCTTCCGCTCAAAGTCATCAAGGCCGAGCTGGATGCGTACCCCGACGGGGAGCTTCCGCAGACCGGATCGGCCTATGGGACGCCTCGTCTGGTGACGGTCGTCGGCAAGAACGCAGACCACGCAGAGCAGACCGGAGTCCCGGCCGCGTCTGCGGGCCGGCCCACCCAGGTGCGTTTGAGCCGGGAGGATCTGCTCGAACGTTCCGGCGTCGACGACGAACTGCTCACCTCGCTGGTCAAGGCCGGCGTCATCACCCCGATCTTCAAAGGCGGCGGGACGGTCTTGTTCGACGAGCATTCTGTCGTCATCGCCCAATGCGCCCACGCGCTCGCCGACTACGGCGTCGAACCCCGTCACCTGCGGGCTTTCCGGTCTGCTGCCGACCGGCAATCGGATCTGATCGCCCAGATCGCAGGGCCGGTGGTCAAGGCGGGCAAAGCGGGAGCGCGTGACCGTGCCGACGACCTGGCCCGCGAAGTCGCCGCACTGGCGATCACATTGCACACTTCCTTGATCAAGTCGGCCGTACGCGACGTTCTCGATCGCTGAGTACTAGACTCGCGGTGCCGGGCTCTCGACGGCAATTTGGTGGCATCCGGGCGTTTTTTCCACCCGGATCGAATTGAGCAATACACCGGTGCGAAGGGCAGGCACAGATGGGTGAGGTTCGCGTGGTCGGCATTCGAGTTGAGCAGCCCCAGAACCAGCCCGTCCTGTTGCTGCGCGAGTCCGACGGTGACCGCTACCTGCCCATCTGGATCGGCCAGTCGGAGGCCGCCGCCATCGCGCTGGAACAGCAGGGAGTCGAGCCGGCACGTCCGCTGACCCACGACCTCATCCGCGATCTCATTGCCGCCCTTGGTCATTCACTCAAAGAAGTGCGCATCGTCGATCTCCAGGAAGGCACCTTTTTTGCGGATCTGATCTTCGATCGCGACGTCAAAGTGTCCGCCCGCCCGTCGGACTCGGTGGCCATCGCACTCCGCCTGGGGGTGCCCATTTATGTCGAAGAGGCCGTCCTCGCCGAGGCGGGGCTGCTGATACCCGACGAGAAGGACGACGAGGCGACGGGCGCCGTGCGCGAGGACGAGGTCGAAAAATTCAAAGAGTTCCTCGACAGCGTGTCACCCGACGATTTCAAAGCAACCTGACGGCGGGTCGGCACCGCGGTGCGACACCCGGTACCGACTCCGACGGGGCCGGTGGTCACTTCCGACGGAAGCTGCGTTCCCATCGAGAACGTTGGTCACGGATGAGTCTCGTCGGGCTCGACACGCGCGGCGCGTCTGTCCCCCCACCGAATTAGGCAGACATACTTGTGCGCGACGGGCAGTCACAGCAGGCCGTCAAGAGTATGCTCTACACAATTCGGGCCGAGGTGAACGTGCGCCACGTGAGTCTGGACGCGGAATCGAGAGCGCTTCAAAGCGAAGGGATTCGACAAGTGGGAGACACGCCAGGCCAGGGAGAGCTGGACCTGACCACCGGTGCCCCGCAGGCGGACACTGCTCCCCGGGTGGCTGCCGAGCCCGTCCAGGGCGGTCTCTTCCCCGACGATTCAGTGCCCGACGAGCTAGTCGGATATCGCGGGCCCAGCGCCTGCCAGATCGCCGGAATCACCTATCGCCAACTCGACTACTGGGCGCGCACCTCGCTGGTCGTGCCCTCGATCCGGGGTGCAGCGGGGTCCGGCAGCCAGCGCCTCTACTCGTTCAAGGACATTCTGGTCCTCAAGATCGTCAAGCGCCTGCTCGATACCGGCATCTCGCTGCACAACATCCGCGTCGCGGTGGACCATCTGCGACAGCGCGGCGTCCAGGATCTGGCCAACATCACCCTGTTCTCGGACGGCACCACCGTTTACGAGTGCACCTCCGCCGAGGAGGTCGTCGATCTACTCCAGGGTGGGCAGGGCGTGTTCGGTATCGCAGTATCGGGCGCAATGCGGGAACTGACCGGCGCGATCGCCGATTTCCCTGGTGAGCGGGCCGATGGCGGCGAATCGATCTCCGCACCGGAAGATGAGCTGGCGTCGCGGCGCAAACATCGCGACCGCAAGATCGGCTGACCCGAGCACGTCGTACGGGAGCGGTCGACCCACCGGTGCCGCACACCGGTAGACTGGCTGACGCATCGCCCTTGCGCGGGAGAGTCCCGTGGCCGCCAGCCACGGGCGCCGAAGGAGCAACACCTCTCCGTCAACCTCTCAGGCAACCAGGACCGCGCGAGGCCCCGATGCCTCTGGAAAGTGGTGCGCACGCCCCCGTGCTAGTTGAACAAGGTGCCAGTTGAACTAGCTGGATAAACCTGGGGGCTGGTTCACCCGCCCATGGGGAAAGGCTCTGCCCGCTGATGCCATCAGCCGGGCCGGCTGAATCTCTCAGGCACCCGATCGGGTCGACGACAGAGGGGGAGGAGCTCAGTGCGCCTGCGCTCCTCGCGCCCGCGGCAATCGTCGGGAGATGTCTGTCATGTCGGATTCCAGGTCCGGTACCCCCAAAGAACCCTCTGAACTCAGCTTCACCGACCGGCATATCGGGCCGGATGCTCGCGCGGTCGCCACGCTGCTGAGCACGATCGGCGTCGAGTCGCTCGATGAGTTGGCCGCCAAGGCGTTGCCCGCGGGCATCCTCGACCTGATGGATTCCGACGCGGTCGCGCCCGGGTTGGAGAACTTGCCACCGGCCGCCACCGAGGCCGAGGCGCTTGCTGAGCTGCGCGCGATGGCAGACTCGAATACCGTCGCGGTGTCGATGATCGGGCAAGGCTACTTCGACACGCTGACGCCGCCCGCATTGCGGCGCAACATTCTTGAGAACCCGGCCTGGTACACGGCCTATACGCCGTATCAACCCGAGATCAGCCAGGGACGGCTGGAAGCGTTGCTCAACTTCCAGACGATGGTCACCGACCTCACCGCATTGGAAGTCGCCAATGCCTCGATGCTCGACGAAGGCACCGCCGCGGCCGAGGCGATGACACTCATGCATCGCGCCGTGCGCGGGTCGAGTAACCGTCTTGTCGTGGATGCCGACATCTACACGCAGACGGCCGCGGTGCTGGCCACCCGAGCGGCACCGCTGGGAATCGAGATCGTGACGGCCGATCTGCGCAACGGCCTTCCAGAAGACCTGAAGGATGGCGGTGGGTTCTTCGGCGTGATCGTCCAGTTGCCCGGCGCCAGCGGATGCGTCAATGACTGGACCGCAGTGGTGTCTCAGGCTCACGAACGCGGTGCCCTGGTGGCCGTCGGCGCCGACCTGCTGGCGTTGACATTGATCACACCGCCCGGCGAGATTGATGCCGACGTCGCCTTTGGCAGCACCCAACGCTTCGGGGTTCCGATGGGATTCGGCGGGCCACACGCAGGCTATCTGGCTGTGCACTCGAGACACGCCCGGCAGCTACCGGGGCGCCTGGTGGGTGTCTCCAAAGATGCGGACGGGTCACCGGCGTACCGACTGGCCCTGCAGACCCGCGAGCAGCATATCCGCCGCGACAAGGCCACCAGCAACATCTGCACGGCTCAGGTCCTGCTGGCAGTGATGGCGGCGATGTACGCGAGTTACCACGGCGCACCGGGCCTGACCGCTATCGCGAAACGGGTGCACCGGCATGCGCGGACGCTGGCCGAAGAACTGGCCGCCGGCGGGATCGAGGTGGCGCACGACTGCTTCTTCGACACCGTGCTGGGCCGCGTGCCCGGTCGGGCGCGCGAGGTGCGGGCCGCGGCCAAGGAACGTGGCATCAACGTGTGGCTGGTCGACGAGGACCATATCTCGGTGAGCTGCGACGAGGCGACGACCACAAACCACCTCGCGGCCGTGCTCGAAGCATTTTCCGGCGCTTGCGCCGATGCGCGGGCCCTCAGGCTGGATCGCGCTGACGGCGACACTCATCGTGGATCGCAGTTGGACGCGATGACCAGGACTTCGGCATTCCTGACTCATCCGGCATTCACCGATTACCGCACCGAGACAGAGATGATGCGCTACCTGCGCACCCTGGCGGACAAGGACATCGCACTGGACCGCAGCATGATTCCACTCGGATCATGCACGATGAAGCTCAACGCGGCCGCGGAGATGGAGCCGATCACCTGGCCCGAGTTCGCCCGCCAGCATCCTTTCGCCCCAGCGGCGGACACTCCCGGACTACGCAGGATGATCGCCGAGCTGCAGACGTGGCTCACCGGCATCACGGGGTATGACTCTGTTTCGCTGCAGCCCAACGCCGGGTCACAGGGGGAGTACGCGGGCCTGCTGGCCATCCAGGCCTACCATGCTGCGCGGGGTGACTCCGAACGCCGGGTGTGCCTGATCCCGTCCAGCGCTCACGGTACCAACGCTGCCTCGGCCGCCTTGGTCGGCATGAAGGTGGTGGTCGTGGAGTGCCGGGCGAATGGCGACGTCGATCTCGACGATCTGCGCGCAAAGGTGGCCGAACACGCAGACAGGTTGTCGGCGCTGATGATCACCTATCCGTCCACGCACGGTGTGTATGAGCACGATGTCGCAGAAATTTGTGCGGCAGTGCACGATTCGGGCGGACAGGTCTACGTCGACGGCGCCAACCTGAACGCCCTGGTCGGGCTCGCCCGCCCGGGCCGTTTCGGCGGCGATGTCAGCCACCTCAATTTGCACAAGACGTTCTGCATCCCGCACGGCGGCGGCGGCCCGGGCGTCGGACCGGTCGCGGTTCGTGACCATCTGGCTCCTTACCTACCCGGCCACCCGTTGGCCGCCGAGCTGGCCGACGAGCGCACCGTTTCGGCGGCCCCGTATGGTTCGGCGTCGATTCTGCCGATTACCTGGGCTTACATCCGCATGATGGGGGCACGCGGCCTGCGGTTGGCGTCACTTGTGGCGATCGCCTCGGCCAACTACATCGCCCGCCGGCTCGACGAGTACTACCCGGTGCTCTACACCGGTGAGAACGGCATGGTGGCCCACGAGTGCATCCTCGATCTGCGTCCCATCACCAAAGCCGCTGGAGTGACCGTTGACGATGTGGCAAAACGTTTGGCGGACTATGGCTTTCACGCGCCGACAATGAGTTTTCCGGTTGCGGGTACGTTGATGGTCGAGCCGACTGAAAGCGAGTCGCTACGTGAAGTCGATGCGTTTTGCGATGCGATGATCGCGATCCGGGCCGAGATCGACCAGGTCGGTTCAGGATCGTGGCCGGCCGAGGACAACCCACTGCGCGGTGCGCCCCACACAGCCCGTTGCCTCCTGGTCAGCGAGTGGAGCCACCCCTACACCAGGGAGCAGGCCGCCTACCCCCTCGGCACATCGTTCCGGCCCAAGGTCTGGCCACCGGTACGCCGAATCGACGGCGCCTACGGCGACCGCAATCTCGTCTGCTCCTGCCCGCCGGTGGAGGCCTTCGCCTAAACAGGCCGGCAGATTACCGACGACGGGCCGGGACAAACCGGGCCCTGACAAACCGTGGCCGGCAGTGGCCCAAAGGTACTGTGACGGCATGACAGGAGGCACTGCGGGCACCGGAAGCACCCAGCCGACGTTGTTCATCTTTCCGCACGCCGGGGGATCAGCGCAGTACTACGTGCCGTTCGCCAAGACCTTCTCCACCGATATCAAGCGGGTAGCAGTGCAGTATCCCGGGCAACGCGGCAAGCAGGATTTCGCGTCGTTCACGAGCTTGCCTGCGTTGGCCGACGAGGTCTGCAAGAGGGTGTCTCCCGAGCAGAATCACGACGGCCCGATCAGTTTCTTCGGACACAGCATGGGTGGATTGCTGGCATTTGAGGTGGCCCGTCGGTTCGAAGCAGCCGGAACACCGATCGCTGCGCTGTTCGTCTCGGCGTGCGCGGCGCCGGGCCGGGTGGGCTACGAAGACATTCCCGAGACCGACGACGGCCTCCTGGCAGCGGTAAGCACGATGACCGGGGCCAGCCCGGAGTTCATGCAGAACCCGGAGTTCGCTGCGGCAATCCTGCCGACTCTGCGGGGGCTGAAGGCGATCGCCAACTACGACTGCCCCCCTGAGGTGACGTTGTCCTGCCCGATCCAGGCGTTCTACGGAGACGACGACGAGATTGCCACCGCCGAGAAGGTGGCTCCGTGGGCCGAGCGGACCACAGCAGGGTTTTCCGTGCAGGAATTCAAGGGGCACCACTTCTACCTCAATGATCACTTGGGCGAATTGGTGCCGTTGGTTGAGCAGAAAATCTGGTCACGCTGCGGCGACTAGGGCGGATCGATGTGGCGATCACCACACCCGGTGACTTCACCCCGTTACGTCACCCCGTGTCGTCGCTGTGACCGTCCAGAGGTCTGACCGAAACCCCCGAAAGATGATGCTTTCGAGCCGTTACCGAGGCCCGTGAGCCAGGTTTTTCTGCGCCGAATCGGCGGCCGCATGCGGCGCAGAGCCGCGATCTCCGCAAACCGTTTAGGCACCCGAAAAAACGATCAGGAGCACTGTGTTCGACCCGCCCGTCGCCCGGTTCGCGCGCCCGGCTCGTGCCCCGTCGAGCAACCCAGAACCCTGGACCTAGGTGGGGCGTTCCCCCCCCTGGCAAAACCCTCAGGCCGCTGCAAGCGATGCGCTGGGTAGATGCCGTTGCGCGCTTCGGGCGAGACCCGCCGGGGACTGCCGACTTCCCTCTGGCAAGCAATTCGTGGTGTAATCCTTCCCGGAAACGAACAACATTGTCGACGGCTCGGTGTTAGCCTTCCGGTGGGCGGGGGGACACGCGGCCATGAGTAACGAATCGGTTTGCCAGTACGACGGTGAAGCCGAGGCGCGAAGACATTTACGAAAGGACGTCGCCATGCCGCTGCTTGAGTCGACAATTCCTAGCTTGCTAGCCGATCGGGCTGCCCAGCAGCCCGACGACGTTGCTTATACCTTTCTCGACTATGACGTCGACCCCGCCGGATTCGCGGAGACCCTGACCTGGTCACAGGTGCACCAACGAGCCCAGGTCGTCGCAGAAGAACTGCTCCGGCACGGCTCGAAAGGCGACCGCGCCGCCATTCTGGCGCCGCAGGGCCTGGAGTACATCATCGCTTTCTACGGCGCGATGCAGGCCGGCTTCATCGCCGTGCCGCTGCCCGTACCGGCGATGGGCCAGCTCGACGAACGAGTAAACGGCGCGCTGCGCGACTGCCAGCCGGTCGCCGTGCTGACCACTTCGGCCGTCGTCGCCGAGATCATGACCTACGTCGGGGCACAACCTGGCGGTGCTACACCGGAAGTCATCGAGGTCGACGCACTCGACTTCGATACGCCGCGCGCTGTCGAGTTGAACGTCGGTCCGCTACCCAAGACTGCGTATCTGCAGTACACGTCAGGGTCGACCCGCGCGCCGGCCGGCGTGATCATGACGCACAAGAACGTGATCGCCAACCTCGATCAGATCTTCACCGACTACATGGATTGCCGCGGTGGCGTGCCGCCGCAGGACACCACGCTGGTCTCCTGGCTGCCCTTCTACCATGACATGGGCCTCATTCAGGGTGTCTTCGCCTCTCTGCTGTGCCCGCCGGACGGCCCCAGCGGTTCCTGGGGACGACCGGCTGTGTTGATGAGCCCGGTCGCGTTCCTGCAGAAGCCGGCCCGTTGGATCCAGCAGCTCGCCCTCAACACCCATGCGTGGTCGGCTGCCCCGAACTTCGCCTTCGAGCTCTCCGTGCGCCGCACGTCCGACGCCGACCTCGAAGGCATGGATCTGGGCGGCGTGCTGGGCATCATCAGCGGCAGCGAGCGCATCCACTCCGCGACAATCAGACGGTTCAATGCGCGCTTCGCGGCGTTCAACATGCCCAGTACCACCGTGCGTCCTTCCTACGGTCTGGCAGAAGCCACGCTGTACGTGATCTCGGCGACCACCGGCCACACCCCAGCGACGGTGCGGTTCGACTACGAGAAGCTCTCCGCCGGACACGCCAAGCGGTGCGGCTCTGAAGGCGGCTCCGAACTCGTGAGCTACGGCGCCCCGCGGTCTTCTACCGTGCGCATCGTGGATCCTGAGACGCGCCTGGAGCACCCAGACGGCAGCATCGGTGAAATCTGGGTACACGGCGACCAGGTGGCGATGGGCTACTGGCGTAACCCGCAGCAGACCGAACGCACGTTCGGTGGCGAGATCCACGACCCGTCCCCGGGGACCCCGCAGAACGCCTGGTTGCGCACCGGCGACCTCGGGGTCATGTCCGAGGGTGAGATGTTCATCATCGGCCGGATCAAAGATCTGCTGATCGTCGACGGGCGCAATCACTATCCCGACGACATCGAAGCCACCGTCCAGGAGATCACCTGCGGCCGCGTCGCCGCGATCTCGGTCCTGGACGACACCAGCGAGCAATTGGTCGCGGTCGCAGAAGTCAAGCAGCGCGCCAGCTCCGAGACCGAGGCACTCGACAACCTGCGTGCTGTCAAGCGCGAGGTCGCCTCGGCGATCAAGAAATCCCATAACGTGCGGATTTCTGACCTGGTGCTGGTCGCACCCGGCACCATCCCGATCACCACCAGCGGAAAGATACGGCGCTCGGCCTGCGTTGACCGCTACCAGCAGGACGAGTTCAGCCGCTTGGACATCACATAGATGACCTTTGCTTTCGACGAGGACGGCATACGGCATTGGTTGGTTGACTATCTCGTCACCAACATCGGCTGCAGCCCCGACGAAATCAACTTTGATGCACCCCTGAACGATCTGGCCGTCGGGTCTAGCGACGCAGTAGTGCTGACCGGCGAGCTTTCGGAGTTGCTGGGCCGCACGGTGTCTCCGGTGGAGTTCTGGCAGTACCCCACCATCAATGCGCTGGCGACGTTCCTGACCGGTGGCGAGGTCGAGCCGTTGGCCGAGCCAGTCGTGAGTCGCGAGTACGGTTCCGATGACGAGCCGATCGCGGTGATCGGTTTGGGCTGCAGGTTCCCCGGCGATGACGGCAATATCGAAGGCCCGCAAGCATACTGGCAGTTCCTGTCCGAGGGCCGTTCAGCGGTGCGGGAAGTCCCCGCGGATCGCTGGGAGTCAGCCCAGATAGATTCCGCAGAGGCTGCCGCGGCGCTGGCGGGGACCAATCGGTGGGGTTCGTTCCTGCGCGACATCGACGCCTTCGACGCGGAGTTCTTCGAGATCTCACCCAGCGAGGCCGACAAGATGGATCCGCAGCAGCGGCTGCTGCTGGAGGTCACCCAAGAGGCGCTGGAGAACGCCGGGATTCAGGCACAGACGCTGCGCCACTCCCAGACCGGGGTGTTCGCCGGCGCGTGCCTGGGCGAATACGGGTACCTGTCGGCAGCCGATCTCGGCGACGTCGACTCTTGGTCGGGCACTGGTGGCGCGTTGAGCATCATCGCCAACCGGGTGTCCTATTATTTCGATCTGCGTGGTCCGTCGGTGACCATCGACACGGCTTGTTCGTCGTCGCTGGTGACGGTGCACCTGGCGTGTCAGAGCTTGCGGGCTGGGGATTCGGAGCTGGCGCTGGCTGCCGGGGTGAACCTGCTGCTCTCGCCTGCAGTGACGCGCAGCTTCGACCAGCTCGAGGCGCTGTCGAAGTCGGGTCAGTGCCATAGCTTCGACGCCGCGGCCGACGGGTTCGTCCGTGGTGAGGGCTGCGGGGTGACAGTCCTCAAGCGGCTCAGCGACGCCCAACGCGACGGCGACCCGATCCTGGCGGTGATCCGCGGTTCGGCGGTCAACCAAGACGGCCGCTCCAACGGCCTGATGGCACCGAATCCAGCAGCCCAGATGGCGGTACTACGCACCGCTTACGCGACGGCGGCAGTACCTCCACGCGAGGTCGACTACGTCGAAACCCACGGCACCGGAACACTTCTGGGCGATCCCATCGAAGCCCGCGCGCTAGGCACCGTGTTAGGCCGCGGCCGGGCGGCCGACACCCCGCTGCTCATCGGCGCGGTCAAATCCAACCTCGGACACCTCGAAGCCGCCGCCGGCATCGCAGGGTTCACCAAAGCCGTACTGGCACTGCAACACAACAAGATCCCGGCCAACCTGGGCTACCACAACCCCAACCCACACATCCCGTTCGACAAACTGCGGTTGAAAGTCATCGACGAACTCACCGACTGGACACCGACCGGACGGCCACGCCGGGCCGGGATCTCCTCGTTCGGGTTCGGCGGCACCAACGCCCACGTGGTAATCGAACAGGCCCCGGTAAACACCCCCACCCCCGAAAACCACACCGACCCAGCAGTAACGACGCTGGTGGTCTCGGGCAAAACCACCGAACGCATCGCCTCCCAGGCCCACATGCTCGCCGACTGGATGAAAGGCGCAGCAGCCCACACCTCCCTCGCCGAAGTGGCCCACACCCTCAACCACCACCGCTCCCAACACCCCAAGTTCGCCACCGTGGCCGCCCGCGACACCGCACAAGCCATCGCCGGACTCCAGGCCCTGGCCCAAGGCCACTCCGCACCCGGAGTGGTAGCCCCAGCCCCCACCAACCCCAAACCCGGCACCGTGTTCGTCTACTCAGGGCAGGGCTCGCAATGGCCCGGCATGGCCCAGCGACTACTGGCCGACGAATCCGCGTTCGTCGCCGCCCTGGCCGAGATCGAGCCGGTATTCGTCGAACAGGTCGGCTTCTCCCTCTACGACATCATCGCCAACGGCACCCAGATCAGCGGCGACGCCCAGGTCCAACCGGTACTCATGGGCCTACAACTAGCACTGACCGAACTATGGCGCTCCTACGGCGTGCACCCCGAAGCAGTCATCGGCCACTCCATGGGCGAAGTCACCGCAGCCGTCGTCGCCGGCGCCCTGAGCCTGTCCGACGGCCTACGAGTCATCACCCAACGCTCCACCATCATGTCCCGCCTCACCGGCCAAGGCGCCGTCGCGCTCATCAATCTCGACGCCGACGCAACGAGCGCACTGATCGCCGACCATCCCCGCGTGGAAATCGCCGGCTACCTCTCACCACGCCAAACCACCGTCGCGGGCCCACCCGACCAAATCGACGCCATCATCGCAGCCCTCACCGCACAAAACACCTTCGCCCGCCGGGTCAACATGCAGGTCGCCTCCCACACCGCCCTCATGGACCCAGTACTGCCAGAGCTGCGTGATGCACTGAAGGATCTGACGCCGAGGACCCCGAACATCCCGTTCCTGTCCACGGTTACCGATCCCACCGCCGACGGGGGTACGGAGCCCACCCTTGATGCCGACTACTGGGTGGCCAACGTGCGCCAACCGGTCCGGTTCAGCCAGGCCATCACCGCCGCGGCGCAGGAGATCGGCACATTCATCGAGGTCAGCCCCAACCCGGTCCTGACGTATGCGGTCAGCGACACGCTGGCGACCGGGCAGCACCGCAGCTTCGGCACCCTGACCCGCGACGCCGACGACACGCTGATCTTCCACACGACGCTCAACGCGACGTTCACCAACCGCGCTCCAGAGACCCAGCACCCGGCCGAGCCGCACGCCGCACTGCCCATCACTCCGTGGCACCACACCCACCACTGGGCGATCAAGAAGCGCGCGGCATCTTCGGCTGCCTCCGCCGCCCGTCCGGGCACCGTGCTGGGCGCGCATACCACCGTCGCAGGCCACCAGCCGGGACATCTGTGGCAGGCCCGGCTGGTCCCGCAGGCCAAGCCGTATCCCCATTCGCACCGGTTCGCCGGGGTGGAGATCGTTCCGCTGTCCGTGCTGCTCCAGACCCTGTCCATGGCCGCCACCGAGTGCAGCGGCGACGCCGAGGCCGTTATAGCCGACGCACGGTTCGACTTTCCGATCACGCTTGACCAACCGCGCGTGGTGCAGGTCTTCACCGACGGCGAGGTCATCACCGTTTCCTCCTCTTCAGCGGCCCCGGAGGCTTCCACGGCGGCCCCGCCGTCGACCGAGACCGGCGACACCCGCTGGGTCCGGCACGCATCAGCACGGATTTCGCACCAGCAGGCCGGCAGGGACGGTGCAGACATTGACCCCCGCTGCACCGAACGCGCCGCCACCGAACAAGAAGTTTCCGGCTACCACCCCTCGGCGCTGGCCGAACTGCACAACGCCTGGGATATCGAGGGCCAGGCCTACCCGTGGACGGTCCACCCGGTCGACTCCGACGAGGCCGCATCCGGCGTGCTGCACGCCGTGGTGGACCTGCCGGACTATGACAATCCGGACAATGACAATCCGGACAATGACAATACTGCGGTAGCGCTACTGGACGCCGGGGTCAATCTGGGTCGGCTTGTCGACGCTTCCAGCCCCGGGCTCAAGGTGCCCTCCGCTGCCGAGGCTGTCGTCTTCCACGCCGGGGCCTTCCGCGCCGGATTCCCGGGTTCCCAGGGCGTCATCGACGCCCGATTCCTCGGTCGAGACGGAGACGACCTTCTCGTCGACATCACCATCACCGATTCAGCGGGCGTGCCGGGTGTGAGTATCCGCGCGATGCGCTACACCCCGGTGGAACTGGGGGCCGTCACGCACGCCGACCCCAACCGCATCGCCCACGTACTGAACTGGCAGCCATGGACACCGGACGCGGCAGACACCGACACACCATCCCCGGAGTCCACAGCAACCCCCGCGACTTCGACGCCAGTAACCTCGATTGCGGTCATCGCCGGTGACCTAGCCGGTGACCTGGCCAGTACAGTGCGGGACCGCCTGCACAGTGCGGGCCACCGTAGCTCCGAAATCGACGATGCCCGCCACGTGGTGTATGTCGCCGACCCGGGATCCGCAGGGGTCGAGACCGACCTCGAGGTCTCCGTTCGCCTCACCACCGAGGTCTCCGAACTCGTCGGCCGCCTCGCCGAGCGCGACCCGCGTAACCCGGCCACGCTGTGGATCCTCACGCGCGGGGTGCATGAGTCGACCTCCGACGCGGCCTTGCGCCAGAGTTGTCTGTGGGGCCTGGCCGGAGTGGTGGGCGCCGAGCAGCCGCAGCTGTGGGGTGGCCTGATCGACCTGGCCGCCGGCCAGGATCCATCTGAGGTGGCCGACGGCGCGGAGGCGCTCGCCAAAGTGTTGTCTACACCCATCAAGTCCGTCGCGGTGTTTCGGGACGGAGAGTTCCGCACCTCGACGCTGGCCGAGATCACGGCCGAACCGGCGCGGGAGATGCTGCGTTGCCGCCCCGACGCCGCCTATCTGATCACCGGCGGCATGGGTGCGCTCGGCTTCCTCATGGCGGACTGGCTCGCCGACCGGGGTGCACGTCGCCTCATCCTCGCCGGCCGCACAGCGCTGCCGCCGCGGCGAGCCTGGGACAACCCGCAAGAGGTGGCTGCCGACACCCGCGATGCTGACACCCGGCGAAAGATCGCGGCGGTGCGCGCGCTCGAGAAGCGCGGGGTGTCCGTCGAGACTTTGGCGCTCGATATCGGCTCACCAGCGGCGCTACAGGCTGTGCTGGACAAACGCGACGTCGACGGTGCTCCACCGATCCGCGGTGTCATCCACGCTGCCGGCGTCACCGAGGCGCAACTGCTCACTGAGATCGAGGAGCAGCGGGTGCACCGCACCTTGTGGCCGAAGGTCGCCGGCGCCCGGGCGCTGCATGAAGTCTTCGCGCCTGGCCAGCTGGACTTTCTCTATTTGACTGCCTCGGCCGGCGCTGTTTTCGGCATCCCGGGTCAGGGCGCCTACGCGGCGGCGAACGCCTATCTGGACGGCCTGGCGCGCGCCCGCCGCCGGCAGGGCTGCAACACCGTGAGCCTGGACTGGGTAGCTTGGCAGGGCCTCGGGTTCGCCAACGAGGCGCAGATCGTTCTCGCCGAGCTCGAACGGGTGGGCTCGCGCCCGGTCCACCCAGCCGAGGCCTTCGCGGCCTGGGATTTCGCCACCCGCTTCGACGTCGACCAGGTCGTGATGGCGCCGATGCTGTCCGCCGAGGATGCTGCGGCGGTCACCTCTGATACCCACCGCCCATCTGCGCCGACGCGCGCCTGGTCATCGATGGCCCCCGATGAACTGCAGAACGAACTGCAGAACGGGCTACGCAGCATCCTGGCCACCGAGCTGCGGCTGCCCGAGAGCGACGTTCACACCGATCGTCCATTCGCCGAGATGGGGCTCAACTCGGTGATGGCGATGTCCATTCGCCGCGAAGTCGAGCGGTTGGTGGGACTCGAATTGTCCGCGACGATGCTGTTCAACCACCCCACCGTCGCCACGTTCACGACCTACCTGGCCAACCAGCTGGTTCCCGACAGCGTCGGCGACGGGACCACTGCCGAAGAGTCCGACGATTCGGGTGACAGCTTGCTCGATTCGCTGTTCGACAGCGTTGAATCGAACTGATGCGGCGTCGAATCGAACTGATGCGGCGTCGAATCGAACTGATGCGGCGTCGAATCGAACTGACCCACCGATTTCTGGATTGACCCGATTCGCGAGAACATGAACACCCCGGGAGCCGATTCGAAAGGAATTCGCTCATGCCAGCTGTCACGGCGCCGTCTGAGGCCTCCATCCCGGCGATGCTTGCCGATCGTGCGCGGCAACAGCCTGACGACATCGCGTACACATTCGTCGACTACGAAGCCGACCCGGCCGGCGTCTCGGACAGCCTGACCTGGTCTGAAGTCCACGAACGCGCGCAGATCGTTGCCGAGAAGCTAGCGAAGTGCGGCTCGCCGGGAGACCGGGCGGTAATCCTGGCACCGCAAAGCCTCGAATACATCGTGGCTTTCTACGGCGCCGTTGCGGCGGGCTTCATCGCGGTTCCGCTGTCGATGCCGCAGCTGCGTCAGCACGACGAACGAGTCACCGGGGCCATGCAGGACGCCACTCCGGTTGCGGTGCTGACCACATCGGCGGTCGCCGACAGCGTCAGAAAATACGGTCAGGCCGACCCCAGACAGCGGGGCCCGAAGTTCATCGAAGTCGACACCTTGGATTTCGATTCCCCGCCCAAGCCCGCAACGGGGATCTCACTGCCCAAGACGGCCTACCTGCAGTACACCTCGGGGTCCACCCGCAGGCCCGCGGGCGTGGTAGTCACCCACGCCAACGTGGCCATCAATGTGGGGCAGTTGCTGACCGACTACTACGAGGTCTACCCCGATGGCGCCCCGGATGACACCACGGTCGTGTCCTGGCTGCCGTTCTATCACGACATGGGTCTCATCGTCGGCATCTTCATTCCGATGGTGCTGGGCTGTCCGGCGGTGTTGATGAGCCCGATCGCATTCATGCAGAAGCCGGCTCGCTGGATGCAGCAACTGGCATCGGCCACCGCCGCGTTCACCGCAGCGCCCAATTTCGCGTTCGAGCTGGCCGTGGCGCGAACCACCGATGAGGACCTAGCCGGCCTGAACCTCGGCGGGGTAGTCGTGATGATCAACGGGGCCGAGCGGGTGCATGGGTCGACGGTGCGCCGGTTCAATGACCGCTTCGCGGCCTTCAACCTCCCCGAATCGGCGATGCGCCCGTCCTTCGGGATGGCCGAGGCGACGGTCTACGTGGTGGCCTCGGCCGGTGGACGTCCCCCCACAGCGGTGCGCTTCGACTACGAGAAGCTGGCCGCCGGTCATGCCGAGCAGTCCGAAGGGGAGAGCGGCTCTGAACAGATCGGTCTCGGCAGGCCGCGGTCGACGACCGTGCGAGTGGTCGATCCCGAGACCTGTGTGGAGAATCCAGCAGGCAAGATCGGTGAGGTATGGCTGCATGGTGCGCATGTGGCCAGCGGCTACTGGCGCAACCCGCAGCTGACCGAGGAGTTGTTCGCCGGGCAGTTGAGCCAGGCAGTGCCGGGTACCCCGAACGGGCCGTGGCTGCGCACCGGCGATCTGGGCGTGATGTTCGATGACGAGCTCTACATCGTCGGCCGGATCAAAGATCTGCTGATCGTCGACGGCCGCAATCACTACCCCGACGACATCGAAGCCACCGTCGCCAAGTTCACCGGCGGCCGAGTGGCCGCGATCTCTATCCCCGACGACGCCAGCGAGAGTTTGGTGGTGATCGCCGAGTTGAAGAAGCAGACCGACAGCGACGTGCTGGAGTCGCTGAAACAGCAGGTGACAGCAGCGGTATCGCTGACCCACAGCGTCCGGCTCGCTGATTTCGCCTTGGTCGGGCCCGGCACACTGCCCTTGACTACGAGCGGCAAGGTCCGCCGCGCAGCCTCTGTCGAGCTGTACCGCAGCGGGAACCTCGCCCGTCTGGACGTCACTAAATGACCTCAGCCATCGACGAGGCTGCTGTTCGGAGATGGTTGGTCGATTACCTGGTCAACAACAACGGTTGCAGCCCCGAACACATTGATCGTGGCGCCTCGATGCACGATCTCGGCGTCGGATCCCGCGACGCGGTGGTACTCACCGGGGTGTTGTCGGAGTTCTTGGGCCGCCCGGTGTCTCCGGTGGATTTCTGGCAGTACCCGACAGTGGACGCGCTGGCGAAGTTCCTGACCGGTGGCGAGGTCGAGCCGTTGGCCGAAGCGGTCGTGCGTCGCGAGTACGGTTCCGATGACGAGCCGATCGCGGTGATCGGTTTGGGCTGCCGATTCCCGGGTGGTCCCGGCGAGGGCAACATCGAAGGGCCCGAAGCGTTCTGGGACTTTCTCACCGAGGGGCGCTCGTCGGTCGGCGAGGTGCCCGCGGAGCGCTGGGCGTGGTGCGAGGACGGCACGCCGGAGGGCGGCGCGGCGCTGGCGGGGATCACGCGGTGGGGTTCGTTCCTGCGCGACATCGACGCCTTCGACGCGGAGTTCTTCGAGATCATGCCGCGCGAGGCCAGCCGGATGGATCCGCAGCAGCGGCTGCTGCTAGAGGTGATCCACGAAGCCCTTGAACACGCGGGCATCCCCGCCGATTCGCTGGCCGAGTCCCAGACCGGGGTGTTCGCCGGCGCGTGCGCGGGCGACTACGCACATCTGTCCAGCGCTGACCTCGATAGGATCGACGCCTGGTACGGCACTGGTGGCTCGTTGAGCATCATCGCCAACCGAGTGTCCTATTAT
>JAHZIT010000180.1 GCA_022601275.1 Actinomycetes bacterium | reverse complement strand
TTCTCACCGAGTTCAAACGCGACTACGAGAAATTCAACAGCGTGTACGAGTCCTACTTCGAGCCCGGAAAACTACCTGCCAGGACGTGCATCGGCGTGACGGCGCTCGCGCTGGACGCGTTGGTCGAGGTCGACTTCGTCGCACGACGGCCGCGTTGAGAGTGGCACGACGACCTCGGTGAGAGTCGCACGACGGCCGCGTTGAGAGTCGCACGACGGCCGCGGTGAGACCGGTAGCGGCGGTCCGAGGTCCTTCCGAGGCTTGCAGATTCCGTCCCGGGGCGGTGACGAATGGTGAAGGGCGACAAGATGAACGCATCCGGTGAAGACGCGGTCGCGACTGCGGTGGTGGCGCGCAGCGTGCGCCCTGATCGGGTTGGGGCCTATCAAGCCTGGCAGTCCGAGATAGACGAGGCCACCAAGAGAAGTCCCGGCTTCATCGGAACGGAAACGATTCGGCCCGTTGCGGGCATCCACGACGACTGGGTGATCATATTTCGGTTCGATTCGAAGGAAAACCTGGCACTGTGGATGCAGTCCGAGCAGCGCCGAGCATTGCTTGAGCGCGGCGACGAGCTTCTCGAAGCGCCCGCGGACGAGCACACCATGGTCGGCGGCCGGCCGCCTGCGCACTCGGTCACCGTTGTTGCCAGCGCGACTCCCCACCCGGGGCGAGAACCGCAATTCCTGGCCGCAGAGAAAGCGCTCGAACTGGCCGCGCGGTCCTTCCAAGGCTTCACCGGATACGAGCTTCTGAAACCAGCGCAAGATGCCGGTGGCGCATGGACCAGTCTCTATCGCTTCGTGGATTCGCGGCACGCCGACGAATGGCTGCGCTCTGAAACGCGGGCCAAGCTGATGGAGAGCCTTCACGAACACGTGGAACAAACCGCAATTCGTAAGGTGCCGAGCGCTTTCGGTAGCTGGTTCAGCTTCAACGAGGTAGACGGTGCGAACACCCCAAACTGGAAACAGTCGATGACCGTCCTGTTGATGCTCTACCCGACGATCATGTGCATCAATTACCTCACTTCCTACCTGGCGAAGATCGGTATCCCACCCTTCGTGCAGACCTTTACCTCCAACGTTCTGAGCACCGTTGCCCTTGGGTTTGTGTTGATGCCATTTGCGACACGAACCCTGAGTTTCTGGCTGAACCCCGACGTCTCGAGACGCACTACCGTTCGCGGAGCAATTCTCGTCGTCGCTCTCTACGCAGTGCTGCTGGCTTTTTGGGCGCTCGTCACACTCTAACAGAGGCAGAACGGCCATGACCCAGCGTCAGTATCCGCCCTGCTGCTCGAAGATGCGGCGCGGGTTGTCGACGAGCATGGTGTGTATCTGGTCCTCGGTGACACCGCGTTTCCTCAACGCTGGTAGTACGTCGTTGTGGATATGTAGATACTGGGATTGTCCTGAGCTCTCTGGCTGATCCGGTGCGGGCATCCAGGCGATGAAGCAGGCCGCGTCGTGCGAGAGCACCATCTTGTCGGCGTGGCCACGCTCGCACATTCGCGCCACCGTCTCGATGCGCTCTGCGAATGGCAGGATCTGGTCGTAGCCGAAGCGGTCCATGCCGAGATAGGAGCCGCTGGCGATGAGCTCTTCGAGATAGTCGAGGTCGGTGCTGTCGCCGCTGTGCCCGATGATGACCCGCGACAGGTCGACGCCCTCGGAGGCGAAGATGTGCTGTTGATCGATTCCGCGGCGAGTGGCGGCGTGGGTGTGTGTGGAGATCGGCGCGCCGGTTTGCCGGTGGGCCTGCGCAACGGCGCGCAGCACCCGCTCGACACCGGCGGTCAGACCGGGCTCGTCCGTGGCGCACTTCAGGATCGCGGCCTTCACTCCGGTATCGGCGATGCCGCTTTCGATGTCGCGCACGAACATGTCGGTCATGGTCTCCGGCCCGTTCAGTTCGGTCCCCGGCCCGGTGAAGTAGAAGTAGAGAGGAACGTCGTTGTAGGTGTAAATACCGGTCGCCACGACGATCTGCACGTCGGTCTGTGCGGCGACCCGCGCGATGCGGGGAATGTAGCGGCCCAGCCCGATAACGGTCAGATCGACGATGGTGTCCACCCCGCCGGCCTTGAGTTCGTTCAGACGTCGCACTGCGTCGGCCTCGCGCTGAGCCTCATCGCCCCAGCTCTCGGGATAGTTCTGCATGATCTCGGGGGACAGCAGGAACACGTGCTCATGCATCAACGTCACTCCCAGCTGCGCGGTGTCGATGGGTCCGCGTGCCGTGTTGGTTGCCGCCATGGGTAGATCTTGCTCCCCGCTCGGGCCGGTGATACCCGGGATGCTCAACTGCGTTGCGGATCAGCCGAAGGACACCATGTGGTTGTGGTGGTGGCGCGAGCTTGAGCGAGGCATGAAGCTCGACAACGACGGAGCCTTGGTCTGCGGGACTGCGACGATGCCGGTGCGTGGTGTCAAGTCGTGCTGGACCTGTTGGTTCTGTTGGTTGTTGTCGTTGGCCGCGGTGGCGGGGCCGGCTACTCCCAGGGCTGCGCCGCCGATGATGCCGGCCGACAGGACGGGCAGGGCCACTAGGCGGGTGAAGCGGCGGGTGAAGCGGCGGGTGGTGTTGCTGGTCATGGTGATGAATCCTTCTGTGCTCATTGGGTTTTCGGTTCTTGCGCCGGTGCTCTCCGGCGATGAGATAACTATCGCGTACACCGGTGTCGATGTCTGTCGGCCGAACAGCGGTCTGTGCGGTGGAAATCACTGTCCCCCAATCGGGGGATGACTTTTGCTGTGGTGTGGACAGCCACCCGGTCAATGGCGAAGCCAGCTACCGGCGGATTGCCTTGAATTTCCTGCACTGTTCGGTGAGTGCCACCTCGGTCGGCAGGCGCTCCATTGAACTCGCGCCATAGAAGCCATGGCAGTTCTTCACGCGCCTCAACACGTATTCGGCATCTTCGGGCATGGCGACCGGGCCGCCGTGCACCAAGACGAGCGCGTCCGGCTTCTCGCTGAGCGCGGCGGCGCCCCATTCACTCGCCAGAGCCGCACAGTCATCGAGCGTCCGCGCAGTGTCTGCGCCGATGCTGCCACCGGTTGTGAGACCCATATGGCAGACGATGATGTCTGCGCCGGCTCGCGCCATCGCGATTGCATCGTCGCTGCTGAAGACATACGGGGTAGTCAACATGTCTTTTTGGTTTGCGAGCCCGATCAAGTCGACCTCTTGCGAATAGGACATGCCGGTTTCTTCGAGGTTCTGGCGAAAGACGCCGTCAATGAGTCCGACCGTCGGAAAGTTCTGTATCCCGGAGAAGCCGAGTCGCTTCAGATCATCGAGGTAGACGTCGAAGATACAGAACGGATCCGTCCCGTTGACCCCTGCCACAACAGGCGTGTTCCGAACGACAGGCAATACTTCCTTGGCCATGTCGACGACGATCTCATTGGCATTGCCATAGGCCAGCAATCCGGACAGCGATCCACGCCCGGCCATCCGGTATCGACCGGAGTTGTAGATGACGATCAAGTCGATGCCACCGGCTTCTTCGCATTTGGCCGAGAGCCCGGTGCCTGCTCCGCCGCCGACGATCGGGATGCCTTCGGCCGCCATGCCGTGCAGCCTCTGCAGGATCGTCTCCCGCGTGAAACCAGACATGATCACCCTCCCGCGATGTGAAGGAAGTTATCGGTCAGTGCGTCGGCGAATTCGGGATCGTTGATCGCATGGGGTACCCGAATCAGCTGTCGTCTCGCGGTGGTGTGGACACCGGCCTCGAGCGCGGAGAACAGGGCTTCGTCGGCATCGGCATCCCGGAACGGCCCGCCCTCCACATCGATGATCGATACGCCCTTCTCCGGAATCAGAAAGCGAACCTCCCCGTCCATCTGGTTCAACTTCGCGGCGATCCACTCGCCGAAACGGCGGTTCTCATCGGGCGTGGTTCGCATCAGCGTCACCTGGGGATTGTGTGCCAACAGCCGGCGATCCCGGTACTTCTCCGGAACGCTGTCAATCTCCCCGAAATTCACCATGTCCAGCGCGCCACATGAACCTACGTAGGGCAGACCGGTCCGAATCGGCGCACCCAGACGGTCTTTCCCGGCGCTCATCACGCCGCCGACCAGTAGATCGGCGATCTCGGTGGTCGTGCTATCGATCATCCCGGCGAGTAGCCCGTCATCGGCGAGCTTTTCCATCGTCCGTCCGCCGGTACCGGTGGCGTGGAAGACGAGGCACTCGAAGTCCTCGCTCAATTTGGCCACGACGGAGTCGACGCATGGAGTAGTCACGCCGAACATGCTCAGACCAATCGCCGGTCGAGTTGGTTGGTCTGGGGCCGGAACAACCCTGGCCACCGCGCCGGCCAGCATGTGGGCCGCATTCCCCAGCACCATCCGGGAGATCGAATTCAGTCCGGCAACATCGACCACCGAGTACAGCATGGCGATGTCGTTCGGTCCCACGTAGGGAGCCACATTGCCCGAAGCCACCGTCGAGACCATTATTTTCGGCGTGCCGAGCCGAAGATGACCCATACCCGGCGTGATGAGTGCGGTGTTTCCCGACCCGCCCAGGCCGATCATGCCGGAAATGCGATCTCCATTTCTCTTCACCCAATCCGAGAAGACCTCCGACATCGCCGCTATAGCGGTGCCCCGATCGGATGTGCCGGCGAGTTTCGCTTCAGCCCCGGTGAAACCGGCCTTTAGCTGCGCTGAGGAGACATCCGCCCGGGCGTTGGAGCCGTTGGGACTGACGTCGACCAGCTTCACGCGCACACCGGCGGCGTCGATCAACTCACGGACGTACTCGAGATCTTCGAACTTGGTGTCGCAGGTTCCGACCACCACCGCGAAAGCGTCTTCGCCGGTGTCTCCAGGGGTTGCACGGTCCTGCAAGGCTCTGCACCTACTTCTTCACAGTTGAAGTCAGTAACTCATCAGGATGAGTCGGTCACGCACGCAGGATACGGTTGTCGCCGGTGGCGATGGTCAGATTGAACAGCGGCGATGGGCAGCGGTGTTGAGAATGTGTTTCCGACACAGAACCGAACAGCCGTCCGCGCCGAATGAATGACATGGGGTCTGGCCGTCACCGAGACACACGTTCTGGGCCGCCCATGCTGTATCGGATTGCGGCGCTCGCCATCGCCTCGCCGCGCCGGATACTGGTGGTCACCGCGCTGCTGATGGTCATTGCGGGGGTGTTCGCCGTTCCGGTGACCAAGAGTCTGTCGGCGGGCGGTTTTCAGGATCCGTCCGCGGAATCCTCCCGGGCGACCCAATTGCTCGCCGACAAGTTCGATCAATCGGAGATGCAGCTGATTTTCCTGGTGACCGCGCCCGACGGGATGTCCAGCCCGGCGGCCCGTGCCGCCGGCGCAGACATCGCCGGCTACCTCAGCAACGCGCCGCAGGAGCTCGGGGTGCTGGGGGTGGTCTCGGCCTGGACCGCACCGCCGGCGGCCGCGGACAGCCTGATCAGCGTCGACGCCAAGTCGGGGTTGGTTATTGCCGGCATTTCGGGGGGTGAGAAGGAGGCGCCGCAGCGGGCGCAAACACTGTCGGACGGTGTGACCGAATTGGTCGAGCGTCAGCACCCCGAGGTGACTGTGCAGGCCGGTGGAACCGCGATGGTGTTTGCGCAGATCACTTCCCAGACCGGTCGTGATGTGCTGGTCATGGAGGCGATCGCCCTCCCGCTCAGTTTCGCAGTACTGGTATGGATTTTCGGCGGTCTGCTGGCAGCGGCTCTGCCAGTGGCGGTGGGGGGGCTGGCGATCGTCGGCTCGTTGGCGCTCCTGCGACTGATCGCGCTGGGCACCGACGTCTCGATTTTCGCGCTCAACCTGTCGACGGCCCTGGGCCTGGCTTTGGCGATCGACTACACATTGCTGATCGTCAGCCGCTACCGCGATGAGATCGCCGGGGGCGCGCAGCCAGACCAGGCGTTGATCCAGACGATGCTGACCGCTGGCCGGACCGTGGCATTCTCGGCGACCACGGTGGCCCTGTCGTTGTCCGCGATGGTTCTCTTCCCGATGTACTTTCTCAAGTCGTTCGCCTACGCGGGCATCGCGACGGTGGCGCTGTGCGCACTAGCGGCGCTGGTCGTCACCCCGGCGGCCATCGTGGTGCTCGGGGGTCGCCTGGACGCCTACGACGTGCGCCGCGCCATCCGTCGGCTGCGCGGCCGTGGCGAACCGTCCGCCACGCCGGTACGGCAAATGTTCTGGTACCGGTGGACCAAATCAGTGATGCGGCGCGCCGTGCCCATTGCTCTGGCAGGCTCCGCGGTGTTGATCGTGGCCGGACTGCCGTTTCTGGGAATTTCGTGGGGATTCCCTGACGACCGGGTTCTTCCCGGGACAGCGTCGGCCCATCAGGTCGGTGACCGGATGCGCGACGGTTTTGCCGACGACTCGGCCAATGCGGTGTCCATCGTGATTCCCGACGCAACAGGCCTGACCGCACCCGAAATAGAACAGTACGCCGCGCGATTATCGACGGTGGCTGACGTGGGGTCGGTCAGCGCACCGACCGGCAGCTTCAACCAAGGAACCAAGGTGGGCCCGCCCGGGGCCGCTGCGGGGGTCGCCGACGGCAGCGCCTTGCTGACGGTGAGCACCGGCGTGCCGCTGTTCTCGGAGGCTTCCGATACCCAGCTCGACCGGCTGCGCGAGGTGGCCACGCCTGGGGAGCGTCCCGTCGAGTTCACCGGGTTGGCGCAGATCAACCGGGACAGCGTTGCGTCGATTACCTCGCGGGTGCCCCTGGTGCTGGGCGTCATCGCCATCGTCACGTTCGCGCTGCTGTTTCTGCTCACCGGCAGCGTTGTTCTGCCGGTCAAGGCTCTTGTTCTCAACGTTCTTTCGCTGACCGCCGCTTTCGGCGCGCTGGTGTGGATATTCCAGGACGGCCATCTGGGCGCGTTCGGAACCACACCCACCGGCACGTTGGTCGCCACGATGCCAATCCTGTTGTTCTGCATAGCATTCGGACTGTCGATGGACTACGAGGTCTTCCTGATCGCGCGGATCCGCGAGTACTGGCTGGCCAGCCAGCGCACCCGCGCCGACATGGATGACAGCGTGGCCCTCGGCCTGGCCCGCACCGGGCGGGTCATCACCGCCGCCGCATTGGTCATGTCGATCTCCTTCGCCGCTCTCATCGCCGCAGAGGTCTCGTTCATGCGAATGTTCGGGGTAGGTCTCACAGTCGCGATTCTGGTTGACGCGACTTTGGTCCGGCTGATCCTGGTGCCAGCTTTCATGCGGATAATGGGACGATGGAACTGGTGGGCGCCTGCACCGCTGGCGCGGCTGCACAGCCGTATCGGTGTCAGCGAAAACCTGTCAGCGGACCAAAAAGACTGGTCACGGGTTTGATGGAAATACCTAGCCCGCTGACCCAACCAAACCCAGCCCGGCTCCGAATGAGTTACACATGCCCGGTACGCAATGGAGCGGATTCGGTGCGACCGAGATATCGCCGTGGAATAGGAATCGCTGAGTTGCCGAATACACGAGATCGACTATTGACAAGACCCCAGGTCGGACGTCACGCGAAGGCGTGGCGATGACCAGCGGTGAGGCGGGTACCCGTGTCCTGGTTCCGCCGCAACAGCACATCGGTGAACACCGCCGCCACTCCGTCGCCGGTGTGCCGGTGAACTGGCGCGACGACGTACGCGTGGCCGTGCGGTCACACCTCAGCGAGTTCGTCGCCGGAGAGTGCCGCGCCGACCTGGGCGCGGCTCGGGTCGACGTCGCCGGTCAGGTCCTGTCGGGCTTCGTCGACGGCGGCAAATGTGTGCGTTCCACCTTCATGTATCTGGGCTGGTTGTGCGGCGCCGGACACGATGACGCGGCACTGCGCGCGTCGGCGAGCCTTGAGCTGTTCCACGCGTTCGCGCTCATGCAGGACGATGTGATGGATGAATCCGCGCTGCGTCGCGGCCGGCCCGCGGCGCACGTCGTGTTCAGCCGCTGGCATCGTGACCGCGCGATGACAGGTGCCTCGGACCGATTCGGTGAGTCGGCAGCGGTGCTGCTCGGCGACCTATGTCTCGTGTGGGCGGGCAAGATGCTGCGCGAGAGCGGTATCGATGCCGATGCGCTCGCGCGGGTCTTGCCCCGCTACGACGACATGCGGATCGAACTGGCCATCGGACAGTTCGCCGATCTGGTCAACGATTCGCAAGCTTTCCCGACGCTCGACGAGGTACTGGACGTGTTGCGTCGGAAATCCGGCAACTACACGGTGCGCCGGCCGTTGGAGATCGGCGGGGCCATGTCTGGGTGCCCGCCCGAGGTCATCCGCGCGCTCGGCGACTACGGTGCCGCTATCGGGGAAGCCTTCCAACTGCGCGATGACCTGCTCGGCGTGTTCGGTTCACCGACGCTGACAGGCAAGTCGGTAGGTACCGACCTGGCGGCGCAGAAGGCCACCAGCGTTGTCGTGGCCGCGCATCAGCTGGCCGACAGTGCGATGCGGCGCCAACTCGCTGAGCTGATGCGCACCCCCAACTTGCGCCCCGCCGACACAGAACACTGGCGGACATTGATCAACGCCAGCGGCGCGGCGCAATGGATAGAAGAGCTCATCGTGGAGCGGTTGAACAGCGCCATGAGTTCTTTGGATGCCGTGGAGATTCCCGAAACTGCCCGTGTCGCACTCGACGACATGGCTGTCATATGTACTGAAAGGGCTGCCTGATGCGCACGATCGAAGGAAAGACAGACCGGGTAGTTGTGGTCGGAGCCGGGCTGTCCGGATTGTCGGCGGCACTGTATCTCGCCGGGCGTGGACGCAAAGTCACCGTCGTCGAACGCGGTGGGGTCCCCGGCGGCCGAGTCGGGCGCGCCGACGTTTCCGGTTATCGCATCGACACCGGCCCGACGGTGTTGACCATGCCCGACATCATCGACGACGCAATGTCGGCGGTGGGGGACAGTCTCACTGACCGTCTCGAACTCCTGCCGGTGCACCCGGCCTACCAGGCCATGTTCGCCGACGGCAGCTCCTTGGCAGTCCACACCGAAGCGAACGCGATGTTCGCCGAGGTTGAACGCTTCGCCGGGCGCCGGGAAGCCGACGGCTACCTCGAACTGCGCTCGTGGCTGACCAAGCTGTACGACACCGAGTTCGACGGATTCATCGGCGCCAACTTCGACTCACCGTTGTCCCTGCTGACTCCGCAGCTGGCCCGCCTGATCGCGCTGGGCGGGTTCAGGCGCTGGGAGAAGGTGATCGGCCGGTTCCTGTCAGACGAACGCTTGCTTCGAGTGTTCACCTTCCAGGCCCTCTACGCCGGGGTGCCGCCGCAGAGCGCTTTGGCGGTGTACGCGGTCATCGCCTACATGGACACGATTGCCGGAGTGTATTTCCCTCGCGGCGGGATGCGTGCGCTACCCGACGCGATGGCCGCCGCCGCCACCGACGCCGGGGTCGAGTTCGTCTACGACTCAAAGGTTTCCGGGCTCGAGTGGAGCGGATCGCGGGTCACCGGGGTGCGTACGAACGACGAGCGGATCGCCGCGGACGCCGTCGTGCTCACCACCGAGCTTCCCGACACCTACCGGCTGCTGGAACGGACACCGCGTCGGCTCTCGAAGCTGCGCCCGGCGCCCTCGGCGGTGGTTGCTCATGTCGGCTGCCGCGCGGTCAAAAACGACGTCGGGCACCACACCATCGTGTTCGGCGATGCCTGGAAGCAGACTTTCGGCGACATCATCGATCACGGCCGCGTCATGCGGGATCCGTCACTGCTGGTGACCCGGCCCACTGCCAGTGATCCGAGTCTGGCCCCGCCGGGTCGCGATCTGCTCTACGTGTTGGCCCCGGCCCCCAACACTGAAGTCGGGCAGGTCGACTGGGACGCCACCGGTTCGGCCTATGTAGAGGACATGCTTGGAGTCATCAACGAACGCCTGCCCATGTTCGGTGACGATGTGGAGTTGTTGCACACGGTGAACCCCGCCGACTGGGGCCGCCAGGGCATGGCTGCCGGCACCCCGTTCGCGCTGGCGCACACCTTCAGCCAGACTGGACCGTTCCGGCCCGCCAACACCGTGCGCGGTGTCGAAAACGTAGTGCTGGCCGGCTCCTCGACCGTGCCGGGGGTGGGCGTTCCCACTGCAGTCATGTCGGGGCGGCTGGCCGCAGACCGCGTCACCGGAGTATTCACGCCCCGCCCTGATCGAGAGGTGTACCAACGATGATCGGATCTGAGCTCGACGCGGCCGGTCTGCGCGACCCGTCGCTGCGGGAGGCCTACCGGCAGTGCCGAAAGATCAACGCGCGGCACGGCAAGACCTTCTTCCTGGCTACCCGGCTGCTGGCGCCCAGTCAGCGTCCCGCCGTGCATGCGCTCTACGGGTTTGCCCGGCGCGCCGACGATATCCTCGACGACTTCGATTCCCGCGGAAGTGAATTGCGCGCCGACCAGCTCCAGGCGCTGTCCACCAGGCTGTTCAACTCCCTGGTGGAAAACCAACCGTGCGATGATGATCCGACCTTGACGGCGGTGGTGCACACCGCGCGCAAGTACGACATCGGATGGAATCTCTTTGACGACTTCCTGACATCGATGCGGATGGATTTGACGGTCACCGACTACCCGGATCGCGCCGCGTTGGACCGCTACATGTACGGGTCGGCGGAGGTGATCGGGCTGCAGCTCCTGCCGATTCTGGGCACCGTCGGTTCGCGCGAAGATGCCGCGCCACCTGCAGCGGCATTGGGAAAGGCATTTCAGCTCACCAACTTCATCAGAGATGTCGACGAGGATTTGCGCCGCGGCAGGATATATCTGCCCGCCGACGAACTCGCTGCCCACGGCGTCGACCGGGAACTGCTGCTGTGGTGTCAGAGCACCAAGCGCACCGACCCCCGGGTGCGTCGAGCGCTGATGGATCAACACGCCGCGGCGCGCCAGGTGTACGCCGAGGCCCAGCCGGGCATCGGGCAGCTGGCTCCGGTATCGCGTCCCTGCGTGGCAGCGGCGCTGACGTTGTACTCAGAAATCCTGGAGCGCATCGAGGAGATTGATTTCCAGATCTTCAGCCAGCGTGCCACAGTCGGTAAGGCCCGACGGCTCAGCGTCGCCAGCAGCGGAATCGTTCGGTCGTGGGGTGCACGTCTACGACACGGAAGCAGGTAGGTGTGGATCGCTGGCATTACCTGATCGTGCTGGGCGCGTGCCTGCTGATCACCGCTCCGCTGGAGCTGTTCGGTCGCGGTGTCTATCGCCAGCCACGACGGCTGCTCGCAGCCCTGCTCCCGGTGGCCGCGGTGTTCCTGGTCTGGGACGTGATCGCGGTTGCCGCCGACGTGTGGTGGTACAACCCGCGTTTCATTCTGGGCCTGATAGCGCCCGGCGATCTTCCGCTGGAGGAGGTGCTGTTCTTCGTGGTCATTCCGCTGTGCGGCCTGCTCACCTACTCGGCGGTCGATCACATCCTGTCGATGCTCAGCCGTTGGCGTACGGAGAGGAGGGTGAACCGATGAATGGGCTCGGCTATACCCTTCCGGCGGTCCTTGCGGTGATTGCGGTGTGCTTGCTCGAAACGCGGGTGTGGCGGACCGGGCTCTTCCGCCGGCCCGCATATTGGATTTCGATGGCGATCGTGTTGGGCTTCCAGATTCCGGTCGACGGGTGGTTGACCAAACTCAGCGCTCCCATCGTCCTGTACAACGAACAGCACATGACCGGGATCCGGTTCCCGCTCGACATCCCGATCGAGGATTTCCTGTTCGGCTTCGCGCTGGTTACCGCAGTTCTGCTGCTCTGGGAGCGCCGCCGACCGAAGAGCCGGTCCCCGGAAGTCGCCGAGGTGGCCGAGCAGCGATGAGCCAACCAGATCGATTGCGCCAAAAGCTGCCTGCCCGACCGGGCCGAAGCGATGCCGGCGCGCTTGAGCGGGTGCCCCGGGTCGCTGTCGTCGGCGCCGGAATCGCCGGTCTCGCCGCTGCGGCCGGGCTGAGCGAGCGTGGCGTCAGCGTCGATGTCATCGAGGCAAACGACTACCTGGGCGGGCGGGTAGGGGGATGGACCGACACCCTCTCGGACGGTTCGACGACGGCGATGAATCGGGGTTTCCACGCGTTCTTTCGCCAGTACTACAACTTGAGATCACTTCTGCGCCGCGCTGATCCACACCTGACTGCGCTCACACCGGTTGACGACTACCCGTTGATCGACGCGACCGGACGCAGCGACACGTTCCGCGGTTTGCCGCGCACCCCACTGGTGAACGCCCTGGCCTTTTCGCTGCGCAGTCCGACATTCCGGCTACGCGATATGGTTCGACTCGACGCCAGAGCGGCAGCGCCGCTGGCGACGGTTTCGGTGCCGCGCACCTATGACGAGCTTGATGACATCGATGCCGGTACTTTTCTTCGTGACATCAACTTTCCCGACGCGGCACGGCACCTGGCCTTCGAGGTGTTCGCCCGCAGTTTCTTCGCCCGGCCGGAGAAACTGTCGGCGGCCGAGTTGGTCACCATGTTCCACATCTATTTCCTCGGGTCGAGCGAAGGCCTGTTGTTCGATGTGGCGAACGCCAACTTTGATGTCGCACTGTGGAATCCGCTGCGGCAATATCTGGAATCCGCGGGTGTGCGTTTCCACACCGGGCTGGCAGTCGAGAGCCTCACGGCGGCTTCTGACGTGCAGGTGGCATGCGCAAGCGGCGGCGGGTTCACCGCCGATGCGGCGGTGCTGGCGACCGACGTCACCGGCTTGAAGCGCATCGTGGCGGCATCGCCGGAACTCGGTGACGAAGGCTGGCGGCAGCAGGTCGCCGATCTGCGCAACGCGCCGCCATTTGTGGTGCTGAGGTTGTGGTTGGATCGCCCGGTGCGCAGCGATCGGGCGCCCTTCATGGGCACCGGTGGCCGCCCACCGCTGGACAATGTCAGCGTGTTGGAGAGGTACGAACGTGAAGCGGCCCAATGGAACGCGCGGACCGGTGGTTCGGTGCTCGAACTGCACGCCTACTCGGTTGTCGAGACCGACCAGGAGGTTCGCGACGCACTGATAGCACGCATGCACGAGCTTTACCCCGAGACCGTCGGCGCATCGATCGTCGACGAACGATTGTTGCGCAGAGAGGACTGTCCCCGCCTGGCGCCGGGCGATTTCGCCCAACGCCCCGGAGTGCAGACACCTGATCCACGAGTGGTGTTGGCGGGGGACGGAATTCGGGTGGACCTTCCGGTTGCACTGATGGAACGGGCCGCGACCACCGGAGGGGTGGCGGCAAACCACCTCCTGGACGGCTTCGGCCTGGCGGGCCACGTCCTGCATACCGTGCCCAATCACGGCCGATCGGCGCTGCTGCGCAGGCTGGCGGAGCGCGGGGTAAGTTCTCGTCGATGAGTAAGTTGACTGATCTGCTTCAGGGAGCGGCCAAGTCTTGGCCCTTCGAAAGACTTCCGGCATCCGACTGGTCAACGCAGAAGCCCACCTACGCAGAAGCTAATCCAGCGGTGATCCAGGCCGCGCTCGCACGTGCGCAGCGCCGCCCGAGCGGTAACTGGTTCGCCTTTGCTGCAAGCTCTCAGATCGCCACCAAAGCCTGGGGCACCTCCGTGGGCGGCGTGCAGATCGTGGCTTGGCGCGCAGCCGACGGAGCGCTGCGGGTGGGTCCGCGCGCGTGCCCGCATCTGGGCGCAGACCTGGCCACCGCCCCGGTGGAATGCGGTGCGCTGGTGTGCCCTTGGCATGGCCTGCGACTCTCAGACCGTCGCCATGGTGCGTGGCGGCCCTTCCCGTCCCACGACGACGGCGTGTTGTGTTGGGTTCGCCTCGACGCCGTTGGCGGCGAGTCACCTACCGACGCTCCGATGGTTCCGCAGCGCCCGCCGAGTCCTCGACTGGCCGCTGTCGTGCGCCTCGAGGGGGTTTGCGAGCCTTGCGATGTCGTCGCCAACAGGCTGGATCCGTGGCACGGTGCATGGTTTCACCCATACTCGTTCACTGATCTCAAGGTGCTCAGTTCGCCGGCAGCTGCTGCCGACCTGCCCGAGGAGTGCGATCGGTTCGTCGTCGCGGTGACCTTCCGATTCGGCAGGCTGGGAGTGCCGGTGATCGCGGAGTTCACCACACCGGGCCCGCGCACTGTGGTCATGCGCATCGTCGACGGCGAAGGGCAGGGCAGCGTGGTGGAGACCCACGCGACTCCACTGGCTCCCGGCCGGGACGGCCTGCCGCGCACCGCGGTCGTGGAAGCCACGATCGCGCATTCGGATAGGCCCCAGTTCAGCAGGGCACTGCTGGTGGCTCCCGCGCTCAGATCACTCATGGGGATCGCGGCGACCCGACTGTGGCGTGACGATCTCGTCTACGCCGAGCGGCTCTACGAGCTGCGGTCCTGAGCAGGCTGCCCGATACCCGCGTCGGCGAGGAGAAGGATCTGCTCGATGGCCCAGGGGCTGATGGCCCACGGCAACTGCGTGGCCAGCTGTAGCTGATCCCACGTCACCCAGGCGATGTCCATGACCTCGGCGGGGTCGGCGTTCACGGGGCCGACCACGCGTGCGCAGAAGACCGGACAGACCTCGTACTCCGCGACACCGCCGGAATCGATCGCGTGATAGCGGAAGTCGGGAAGCACGCAACGCAGTTCCACGATGTCAAGGCCGAGTTCCTCGGATGCCCGGCGGATCACCGCGTCCTCGATCGGTTCGTCGGGGCCTGGGTGTCCGCAGACCGAGTTGGTCCAGATGCCGGGGAAGGCCGACTTCCCCAGCGCTCGACGGGTCAGCAGCACCTCGTCGGCGTCGTTGAAGAGATAGCAGGAGAAGGCCAGATGCAGCGGCGTGGCGCCGTGGTGCACCTCCGACTTGGGTGCAGTGCCGATGCGACGGCCCGCGTCGTCGAGGAGAACGACGAGCTCCTGGCTCTGGACTGAGTTCATGGGCATCACCGGCATTCGCTCGTACGGACGTGAACGGCATCTTATTGACTGGCCTTGTTGCATTCGTTGCCGGCCGCGAGGTGGATTGGTCATCCCACCGACCTCGACCGGCGCAGGGACTTTCGTCCCATTGTCGCGGTGACCGTCGTCCCTATGTGCGCGATGCCCCTTACGCGCGGCACCGGCGCGGCGATAGCGTTGACATACCGGCGGCACCGTCGCCGGCCATAACCGAGGAGGCACGCCGGATGTCCACCCAACCAGGATCTCGCGGGATCGTCGTAGGAGTCGACGGTTCGGCTCCGTCGAGAGTCGCCACCGACTGGGCCGCTCGTAATGCCGCGCTGCGGCGCGCGCCGTTGACATTGGTCTACGTGCTTCCCGGCGCGACCGTACAGTCGTGGATTCAGGTTCCGCTGCCTGCCACGTTCTTCGAGGACGAACAGGAGGCGGCGCGCCGGGCCCTGGCCGACGCGCGGGGCGTCGTGGAGGCCGTCACCGCAGGAGTCGACGGGGTCCGGATCGACGAGAAGGTGGTCGAGGGGCAGCCGGTGCAGGCGTTGGCCGACCTCAGCAAGGGCGCCGACATGATCGTCGTCGGCAGTCGTGGACTGGGGAAGTGGGAACGTCGTCTGCTCGGTTCGGTCAGTTCCGGGCTGGTGCAGCACGCACACTGCCCGGTCGCGGTGATCTACGACGAGGATCCACTGATCCCGCATCCGGCGAAGGCGCCTGTCGTGGTGGGTATCGACGGCTCCCCGGCATCCGAGCAGGCCACCGCGATCGCGTTCGATGAGGCATCGCGCCGCGGTGTCGACCTGGTCGCGGTCCACACCTGGAGCGACGCCGGCTATGAGCTGCCCGGTGTCGGCTGGAGCGAGACTCAAACCGAGGAGGACATGCTGCTGGCCGAGCGGTTGGCGGGCTGGCAGGAGCGCTACCCCGACGTGACCGTGCGCCGCGTAGTGCATCGAGATCAACCGGGTCGCGCACTGCTCGAGGAAGCCGAGCAGGGTCAGCTGCTGGTGGTGGGCAGCCACGGTCGGGGCGGTTTCGCCGGAATGCTGCTCGGCTCGGTGGGCACGCAGGTGGTGCACTCAGCCCGGCAGCCGGTCATCGTGGCGAGGCAATCATGAACCCATGTCGGCCTGACGCGAACGCTGACTAGCGCGAAGTGAGCCGCGCATAGCGGGTCACATGGTGATCGGTCGACCCGAATTCGAACTGTAGCGCCGTCAGCCTCTTGAAGTAGTGCCCGATGGCCAGTTCCTCGGTCATACCCATGCCACCGTGCAGTTGGACCGCCTGTTGCCCGACGAACTGAGCCGCCTTGCCCACCGTCGCCTTGGCCACCGAGACGGCGCGGGCGCGCGTGGCGTCGTCAGCCTCCAGGTTGAGGATCGCCAGATGCACAGCTGCGGTTGACTGTTCGACGTGCACATACATGTCCACCATGCGGTGCTGGAGCACCTGGAAGCTGCCGATCGGCTGCCCGAACTGTTGGCGTTGCTTGCAGTACTCGACGGTGTCGGCCAGCACCTTGCGCATACACCCCACCGCTTCGGCGCAGATCGCCGCAGCGCCTTCATCGCGCGCCTGCGCAAGCGACGCCCACGCGCCGCCTTCCTCTCCCAACAATGCGCCGCCAGGTAGCCGAAGACTGTCCAACACAATGTCCGAAGCCCTCCGGTCATCGATCGTAAGATAGCTCTGCAGATCCATACCCGTTGTGGCCGAGCCGATTTCGACGACGAACAGTGATATGCCGTCGGTGTCATCACCCTCGCCCGATGTCCGTGCGGTGATCAGCACGTGGCTGGCCAACGGCGTGCTGGCCGAGACGACTTTCGAGCCGCTCAGCACCCAGTGGTCGCCGTCGCGCCGGGCGACGGTCGAGACGTCCTGCCAGTGCTCACCCGAGGTCGGTTCGGTGGCTGCCACGGTGACGATTGCGGATCCCGAGACGATCTTCTTCAACAGCTCGGCGCCGACTACGCCGTTTGCGCGGCGTAGCAAACCCGCTGCCACCACTGCGGTGTCGACGAAAGGCTCGACTACCAGAGCGTGCCCCAGCGCCTCGGCTATCAGCATCATCTCCACCGGGCCGCCGCCGTCGCCGCCGCACTCCTGCGGTAGCGCGGCGCCCAGAATCCCGAGCTGGTCGGCGAAGGCCTGCCAGATATCGGGCTGCCAGCCCTGCCCGGTCTTGGCTGCACGTCGGCTCTTGTCAAGGTCGTAGCGAGTCGCGAGAAACCTGACGAGTCCGTCGCGCAGCAGTTTCTGTTCTTCGGTGAGTGTGAAGTCCATCTAAAGCCCCAATGCAGCCTTGGCCAGAATGTTTCGCTGAATCTCGTTGCTGCCGGCGTAGATCGAGCCAGCGCGGTCGTTGAAGTAGCGCAGCGGTGCCACCGCCTGCCAGGCCTCACCGCTGACGTACCCACCACTGGGCGGTTCGAAGTCGGCGATGGGTCCGCCCGGACAAGTTGCGTGGGGTTGGTACACCCGTCCCCGCGGACCGGCCGCCTCCATCGCGAGTTCGGTGATCGACTGGCTCAATTCGGTGCTGAGTATCTTGAGCATCGACGACTTGGCTCCCGGATTGCCGCCCTGCGCCACGACAGACAGCACGTGGTACTCGAGAATCTCGAGGACTTCGGTACGAATCCGCACATCGGCCAGCTTGCGCGCGAAGGCGGAATCGTCGAGCAGTGGACCACCGCCGGGCCCGGGTTGTCCGGCGGCGGCTGTCGCGATCTCATCGGCCATCACCTGCAGGGGCGGTGCGGACGCGCCGCCGCCGCGCTCGAACTCCAACAGGTATTTCGCGACGGTCCAACCGTCGTTGATCTCACCGATGACGTTGGCCTTGGGCACCCGAACCTCGTCGAAGAACACCTGGTTCTGCACTTCTTCGCCCGAGGTCATCACCAGGGGGCGGATCTCGACGCCGGGTGCGGACATCTCACAGAGGACGAAGGTGATACCCCGCTGTTTCTTGTCGGTGCGGGCGGTGCGCACCAGCGCGAACATCCAGTTCGCCTCCTGGGCGTGGGTGGTCCAGATCTTGCTGCCCGTGCAGACCAGGTTCTCACCGTCGTCGCGGGCGGTCATGGACAGCGCCGCCAGATCCGAACCCGCCTCCGGTTCGGAGTAGCCCTGGCAGAAGAACACCTCGCCGGTCAGGATCCGCGGCAAGAAGTAGTTCTTCTGCTCGTCGGTGCCGAACTTGATGATCGCGTGGGCCACCATTTTGATCCCCATCGGCGATAGAGACGGTGCGCCGACCAGCGCCGACTCGCGGCTGAAGATGTAGTGCTGGGTAAGGCTCCAGTCGCAGCCGCCATAGGCCGGCGGCCACGCCGGTGCTGCCCAGCCGCGTTCGTGCAGAATCCGCTGCCATTCCATGCTCGCGTCGTGGTCGGCGTAGACGCTGGTCATCAGGCGACCGGCGCGACGCAATTCGGGCGTCAACTTCTCGTCGAGGAAAGCTCGTACCTCGTCGCGGAACGCGAGGTCGGCCGCCGACCACTGCAGGTCCATCAAAGGTCCCCTTTTCGTTGCGAAGCTAGAGACGTAGCGAAGCTAGAGACGTTGCGAAGCTAGAGACACGGTAAACCTGGTCAGCCAAGTAGGTCCGCTGGGACTGCACAACCGAGTATTCGGGATCGCGGCCTGTCCTCATACCGGGGCGCGGTCACGACCGGGGTGCGGGCACCGGTGTTCGCGGCCCGTTCAGTGGTACGTTGCGGGTCTGCAGCCAGGGCCGGCGAATATGGAGTGGACAACCGTGACGTCGGATCTGCACTGGGACGACGAGGTCGACGTCGTGTGTACCGACGCCGGGGTTGCGGGGCTCGCGGGTGCGATCTCTGCCGTCGACGAGGGCGCGGAGGTTCTGGTTGCATGCGCGCCGGCCCCGGAGGCGGGCGCCGCTCCGGGCGGCCAACCAGGCTGGTTCACCCTTGACTTCGGTGATGCCCAGACAGCTGCCTACCTTGCTGAGCTTCTGGATGATCTGGACCCAGCGGGACTCCCGCAATTCGACGAAGTTCTGCCGATCCGCACGGCCGCCGTGGTCGCTGCGGCGCCGGATCGGCGGATTGCCCCGTTCGTCGGTGCGCAGTTGCGGGATTGGACCGCGCGGTGCATCTCCTCGCCGTCGGGCTACCTGTACACCCGCGTCACCGACTGGAACTGCGTGGCGATGGAGTCCGGCGACGGGGAGGGAGTCGAGGTTGCCGAGATCGGATCCCTGCCCGCAGGCCCCGACGATATCGTGGGCGCAGTGCTCGAGTGGCTCGAGACCGAGGCGAACGAACGGGGCGTCAGGGCGTATCCGGTAAAGCGATTCGAGCGCCTCGTGTTCGATGAGGGCGAGGTGATCGGGGCTGTCTTCGCGACCACGGACGGCCCTTGGGCAGTTCATGCTCGCCATGGAGTCCTGTTCTGCCGAAACGGATTTCCGCTGGGCCGAGCTACTTGTCCGCCCGGCATCGGCGATACCGTCTTACGGGTCGCGCTGGTGGGCAAGCTGGCCAGCCGGTTCGGCCGGGTCGAGCTGCTGATGCCCGGTGAAGCCTAGATTTCCAGCTGAATCCGCCCTTCGGCCGGCGCGACTCCGTGGATGCTGGGACGGTCGGGCGCGAAAGCAGCGGGATGGTGCCGCGACTGCGCCCGCACCGCTGTGGCACTGTGAGGAAAGCGTCATCAACTCTCGGCGTATCGAGCGGCTGTCCGTCGATGCGGTCCCAGGTCAAAGGAGACAGGTGTGAAGAAGTTCAATGGGCTGGCCGAATTGATCGCCGCCGAGGGCGAACAACTGGGCCCCACGGAGTGGCTCGACATCACCCAGGATCGAGTCAACCTGTTCGCTGATGCCACCGACGACCATCAATGGATCCATGTAGACCCGGAACGGGCGGCCGGCGGGCCCTTCGGCGGAACGATCGCCCACGGACTGCTGACGTTGTCGCTGATCCCACACTTCACCCAGCAGCTCTACCGCGTCGGCAACGTCGCGATGGCGATCAACTACGGATACAACAGGGTTCGCTTCATCACCCCGGTCCGGGTCGGCGCCAGGCTCCGGGCTAGGGCTGAAATCGCCTCGGTCGCCCAGCTCGACGGCGCCGTGCAGGCGACCCTCAACACGACCGTCGAGATCGAGGGATCTGAGAAGCCGGCCGCCGTGGCAGAGTCGATTGTGCGATTCATCGGCTGACCGACGGACAGCCGATGATTGAGGCGGCGCTTCTGTACGTCCGTCGGGGACTCAGTAGTGAGTTGAACCCTGATCGATCGAGATCGCACTCGCAGTAACGTATTTCGACTCATCGCCGGCCAGCCAGCACACCGCATCGGCGATGTCCTCGGGTTCGACCACCCAGGTCGGCAGGAACGGTGTCAACATGTGGGCCAATTGGGGGTTGGTGTCCATCGCCGCGGTCAGTGCGGTGACCATGTCGCCGGTGCCCATCTCGGTCGTGACCGGGCCCGGGTGCACGCTGTTCACCCGTATCGAGTGTTTACCGAGTTCAGCGGCCAGGCCGCGTGCCATTCCGGTGACCGCGTGCTTACTCGCGGTGTAGTGCACCATGAAGGGTTGCATCTTGACCCCCGCAGCGGAGCTGATCAGGATGATCGATCCGCCGCGTCCGCCGTCGATGATCTTGTGCGCGCCTGCCATGACGGTGTTCCAGGTGCCGGTCACGTTGATGTCCATGACGTCGCGAAAGTCTTCGGGGCGAATGCGATCCCACACCTGCGGTGCGGTGATACCGGCGTTGGCGACGATGATGTCGAGCCTGCCGAGCTCGGAAACCCCGGCCGCAACCGCGGCATTGAGCGCCTCGTGGTCGCGGGTGTCCACCACCGATGCAACGATTCGGCGGCCGGTTTCCCGCACGAGCCTGATCGTCTCGTCGAGGTCATCGGGCGTTGCGGGGTGGTAGGGCACGCAGCCCGGGAGGGGACCCGCGATGTCGACGGCGATGATGTCCGCACCTTCTTTCGCCATCCGCACGGCGTGCGCACGACCCTGCCCGCGGGCGGCTCCCGTGATAAACGCGACCCGTCCCGGAAGCCGACCGCTCATCGCTTCGCTGCCTTCACCAGTCCGCCGCCAATGATCAGCCGCTGAATCTCGCTGGTGCCCTCGTAGAGTCGGAGCAGCCGGACATCGCGGTAAATCCGTTCCACCGGAACCTCACGCATGTAGCCACTTCCGCCGTGGACCTGCACGGCGAGATCAGCTACTGTGCCGGCCATTTCGGTGCAGAAGAGCTTCGCGGCCGACGGTGCGATTCTTCGATCCTCGTTGGTGATCCATTTCTGAGCTGTGTCACGCACCAGGGCGCGCCCGGCCAGCACTCCAGTCTGTTGGTCGGCGAGCATCGCCTGCACCAACTGGAATTGCCCGATCGCGGTGCCGCCCTGCGTCGCAGTCGCGGCGTAGTTCACCGACTCGTCGAGAGCGCGCTGCGCCGTCCCCACTGCGATCGCGGCGATGTGCACCCGGCCGCGTGCCAGCGAGGTCAGCGCCGCGCGGTAGCCGATGTCCTCGCTACCGCCGACCAGGGCAGCGTTGGAAACGCGCACCTCGTTGAAGCTGACGTCGGCGGTCCATGCGCCCTCCTGTCCCATCTTCTTGTCCTTGGCGCCGACTTCGACTCCTGGTGCGTCGGCGGGCACGAGAAAAACTGCGATCCCGGCTCCGTTGTCGTCCGCCGGCCTGGTCCGGGCGAATGTCACGAAAACGTCGGCGGTGGGGGCGTTGGTGATGAACCGCTTCTGGCCGTTGATGACCCAGGACGAATCGTGTGAGTCGCCGTCGCGCACCGCCTTGGTTCGTAACCCCGAAGGATTGGAACCCGCACCCGGCTCGGTGAGCGCGAACGACGCGACGACGTCACCGGAGGCGATCCCTGCCAGCCACGTCGACTTCTGCTCGCCGGTGCCGTAGCCGACGAGCACCTGACCGGCAATCCCGTTGTTGGTGCCGAACATCGATCGCAGCGCCAACGAGGTGTAGCCCAGTTCCATCGCGAGCTCGACATCCTGGGCGAGGTTCAGGCCAAGACCGCCGAACTGCTGGGGGATCGCGTAGCCGTACAAGCCCATCTTCTTGGCTTGCTCCCGCAGGTCGTCGGGCACCCGGTCCTCGGCGAGAATCTGTTGCTCGCGGGGGACCACGGCGGTGCGGACGAAGTGGCGAGTCTGGGCCAGGATCTCCTGGAAGTCGTCGTCGCTGACTTCGGCGGTGGTCATAGGCAGAGCTCCTCAGCAGATATGCTTTTCAAATATCGTATATTAAATATGATCATGGTCGTTAAGCCCGACTGAGTTGAGGATTGGTGGACAAGATTGGTGGACAAGATTTGGTGGACAAGGTGTCGATGCTGACTGGTCGGACGGCGGTGATCACCGGCGGAGCCCAGGGCCTGGGCTTCGCGATCGCGCAGTGCTTCATCGCTGAAGGGGCACGCGTAGTGCTGGGCGACGTGAACCTGGCTGCGACTCGGGCCGCCGCCGAGACATTGGGCGGTGAAACCGTGGTCCGTGCGGTGCGCTGCGACGTGACCAGTTCCGCGGAGGTTTCCGCACTGGTCACGGCGGCGGTTGACGGGTTCGGCGGACTGGACATCATGGTCAACAATGCCGGCATCACCCGCGACGCGACGATGCGCAAGATGACCGAGGACCAATTCGACGAGGTGATCGCAGTGCACCTGAAAGGTACCTGGAACGGTGTGCGCGCGGCGGCAGCGATCATGCGGGAGAACAAGAGTGGCGCGATCGTCAACATGTCGTCGATCTCCGGAAAAGTCGGCATGGTCGGACAGACCAACTACTCGGCGGCCAAGGCCGGCATCGTCGGGATGACGAAGGCCGCCGCCAAAGAGCTGGCCTACCTGGGGGTCCGGGTAAACGCCATCCAGCCAGGACTCATTCGATCAGCGATGACCGAGGCTATGCCGCAACGTATCTGGGATTCCAAGGTTGCCGAGGTGCCGATGGGGCGTGCCGGCGAACCCGATGAGGTCGCCAAGGTGGCGCTGTTCCTGGCGTCGGACCTGTCGTCGTACATGACCGGCACGGTGATGGAAGTTACGGGCGGCCGGCACCTGTGACACGCGAGGTCGTCATCTGCGAGCCGTTGCGCACCGCGATCGGGCGATACCATGGCGCATTTTCGTCGCTGACGGCGGTAGACCTCGGGGTTGCCGCGCTCAGGGGACTGCTGGACCGAACCGGCATCGCGCCGGATTCGGTGGAGGACGTGATCGTCGGTCACTGCTATCCGAGCATGGAGGCGCCGGCCATCGGGAGGGTGATCGCCCTTGACGCCGGGTTGCCGGTGACGGTGCCGGGAATGCAGATTGATCGGCGCTGCGGATCCGGCCTGCAGGCGGTGATTCAGGCGTGCATGCAGGTGGCGAGCGGCAACAACGATCTGGTGGTCGCCGGCGGCGCCGAATCCATGACCAACGTGGTCTTTCATTCGACCGATATGCGTTGGGGCGGCGCTCGTGGCGGCATCACCGTGCACGACGCGCTGGCTCGTGGGAGAACTACCGCGGGCGGCCGCGACTACCCGGTGCCCGGCGGAATGCTGGAGACCGCGGAGAACCTGCGCCGGCACTACGGGATTGCGCGCGAGGAGCAGGACGAACTGGCGGCCCTGTCACACCGCCGGGCGGTTGCCGCCCAAAAAAATGGGCTCCTGGATGGGGAGATCGTTCCGGTGACGGTGACACGACGCGGAGGCAAAGAAGCCCCGGCCATCATCGACACTGATGAACACCCACGCGCCGACACCTCGGTGGAATCCCTCGCCAAGCTCAAACCGGTTCTGGAAAGCGATGATCCAGGCGCCACCGTGACAGCGGGGAACTCCAGCGGGCAGAACGATGCCGCGTCGATGTGTTTGGTGACCACCGCGGAGAAGGCCGCCGAGCTCGGACTCAGACCGCTGGTCCGACTGCTGTCCTGGGGGCTGGCGGGAGTGGCCCCCAAGGTCATGGGCATCGGTCCGGTGCCTGCCTCGGCGGCCGCGCTCAGGAACGCCCGGCTAAAGCTTGCCGACATGGACCTCATCGAGCTCAATGAGGCGTTCGCCGCCCAGGCGCTGGCGTGTATGCGCGAATGGAACTTCTCGGCAACAGATCTGGAACGCACCAATGTGAACGGATCGGGGATTTCCCTCGGCCACCCGGTCGGTGCGACCGGCGGACGGATGCTCGCGACGCTGGCGCGCGAACTCGACCGCCGCGGCCTGCGCTACGGCCTGGAGACCATGTGCATCGGTGGCGGCCAGGGGCTGGCCGCAGTATTCGAGACCTTCTCATCGAAAGGGGCAGCCGCGTGACCGACGGCGAGACGCGAAGCGGGAGCGCGCTGTGACCCGGCTGGCGCAGACACTCGGGCTCACCGAGTTCCAAACCGAAATCATCTCGGCGGTAAGGCAGTTCGTTGACAAAGAGGTGATTCCGAACGCGCAGGAGCTTGAACACGGCGACACCTATCCTCAGGCGATCGTCGATGCGATGCGGGAGATGGGGCTCTTCGGGCTGATGATCCCGCAGGAGTATGGCGGTCTGGGCGAGTCGCTACTCACCTATGCGCTCTGCGTCGAAGAACTCGCGCGCGGGTGGATGAGTGTGTCAGGTGTGATCAACACTCATTTCATCGTCGCGCACATCATCTTGCAGCACGGGACCGAGGAGCAGAAGCGTCACTACCTTCCGAGGATGACAACCGGCGAGACCCGGGGCGCCTTCTCGATGTCGGAGCCAGAACTTGGCTCGGATGTGGCCGCTATCCGCACCCGGGCAACAGACAACGGTGACGGCACCTACACCATCAACGGGCAGAAGATGTGGCTGACCAACGGTGCCAGCTCGACCCTGGTGGCCGCGCTGGTGCGCACCGACGAGGGCGCCGACAAGCCTCATCGCAACCTGACCGCGTTTCTGATCGAAAAGCCCACGGGCTTCGGCGAAGTCGCGCCCGGGCTCACCATCCCCGGCAGGCTCGACAAGCTTGGTTACAAAGGCATCGACACCACTGAGATGGTATTCGACGGGTACCTCGCGAGGGCCACCGACATTGTCGGCGCGGCTCCCGGACAGGGCTTCTTCCAGATGATGGACGGTGTCGAAGTCGGACGTGTCAACGTTTCCGCAAGAGCCTGTGGAGTCGGCATCAGGGCTTTCGAGCTGGCGGTGCGGTATGCCCAGCAGCGCAGCACCTTCGGCAAGCCCATCGCCGAGCATCAGGCCATCGCATTCCAATTGGCTGAGATGGCGACCAAAGTGGAGGCTGCACATCTGATGATGGTCAATGCGGCACGGCTCAAGGACTCTGGCGACCGTAACGACCTGGCGGCCGGTATGGCGAAGTACTTCGCCAGCGAGGTCTGTGCGGAGGTGACCCAGCAGAGTTTCCGGATTCATGGCGGGTACGGGTACTCGAAGGAGTACGAGATCGAGCGGTTGATGCGTGATGCTCCGTTTCTGCTCATAGGGGAGGGCACCAGCGAGATCCAGAAGAACATCATCAGCAAGCGGCTGCTGACGGACTACCGGGTGTGATCCGGTGAGCGTCCCTGATTTCACCGCTCGGCCCCAACTGGCGGAGGATGTGGCGCGAATCGTGCGGCGACGGATCTTCGACGGGACTTATGCCGCTGGAACATACGTGCGTCTCGATCAACTGGCCGCCGGGTTGGGCATCAGCGTCACTCCGGTCAGGGAAGCACTCTTCGAACTCAAAGCCGAAGGTCTGCTCGAGCAGCAGCCGCGGCGCGGTTTCGTGGTGCGACCGGTGACCGTTCGCGACATCGCGGACGTATCGAATGTGCAGGCCTATCTCGGGGGCGAGCTTGCCGCTCGGGCGGCGGCCGGTATCAGCGATGCCCAGTGGGATGAGCTGAACACGATCCAGAACGATCTGGAAGCCGCCTACACCGCCGATGATGCCGACCAGGCGGTGCGGCTCAACCACGAGTTCCATCGCGCAATCAACGTCGCCGCGGACTCACCCAAGCTGGCGCAACTGATGTCGCAGATCACCCGTTACGCACCGGAGTCGGTGTTCCCCACGATCGATGGCTGGCCCGAGGAGTCCAATCGTCATCATCGGCGCCTGCTCGATGCCCTGGCCCGACGCGACCAAGACCTTGCCCGGATCGCGATGTCAGAACACCTGGCCGCCGGTGCGGCGCCACTGATCGAGCATCTGACCCGCCGCGGTGTGGTCGGCTGAGGTGGTGTCGGGATCGGGTTGCCCAGGAGAGCGTTACTGTAGGGCACAGCGTGGTTCGCTCGAGAAGACACAGCGTAGATCGCTCGAGAAGACACAGCGTGGTTCGCTCGAGCAACTTAGGTTGGTACCGCACGAAAGTCGAAGGGAGACAATGTGTCGGAAGAAGTTCTCGTAGAACGGCACGGGCGGGTTCTGGTCATCACCATCAATCGGCCGGAAGTGCGTAACGCGTTCAACCTCGCGGTCGCCGAGGGCCTCGCTGCCGCAATGGACGAACTCGACGACACCGCAGAGCTGTCGGTTGCGGTCGTGACCGGGGCCGGCGGCAATTTCTGCGCGGGCATGGATTTGAAAGCGTTCATGGCAGGCGAGGTGCCTGCGATCCGCGGCCGTGGCATCGGCTTCACCGAACGTCCGCCGCGCAAGCCTGTGATCGCGGCCGTCGAAGGGTATGCGCTGGCCGGTGGCACTGAGATCGTGCTGGCCACCGACCTGGTGGTGGCAGCCAAGAATGCGAAGTTCGGCATCCCCGAGGTCAAGCGCGGACTCGTCGCCGCCGGTGGCGGGCTGTTGCGGCTCCCGCACCGAATCCCGTACCAGAAGGCGCTCGAGCTCGCGCTGACCGGTGACAGCTTCACGGCTGAGGAGGCGGCGCAGTGGGGCTTCGTCAACGTGCTGGCCGAGCCCGGGCAGGCGCTTGCGGGTGCATTGGCCCTGGCCGAGCGCATCACCGCGAACGGGCCGCTGGCGGTGGCGGTGACCAAGCAGGTTATCGCCAAGTCCGCGGACTGGAGCGAGGACGAGATGTGGAAGAAACAGCGTGAGCTGATCTCGCCGGTCTTCGCGTCAAAGGATGCGATGGAGGGTGCGACGGCGTTCGCCGAGAAGCGTAAGCCGAACTGGACCGGATCCTGACGGACTCGCGGGTCTGGCGGGATTAGATTCAGCGCGGATCGATCATGTCGCGGAGCGTTGCTGCCGGCACAACGGTCGCCTGCGCCGCTCTCACCCGCTCGGCCAGGCCGCGGTCCGACGTGGCAACGCAGACCTGCTCAGGACGGGCGTTCGCGCGGATAATCCTGACTATCTCGTCGTCCGCTGAATTCGGTGCTGCCGCGGGGGCGTGCGCAACAGTGACGTCGGCCGATTCGATCGGCGGCGACGGCTCCCGCTCGAAGACCACGGTGACCTCAGCGCCCTCTTGGCGCGCCCACCGCTCTAATTGGCCGACAAGTGCAGCCATGGCTTGGTGGCGGTCGCGCCACCAGCCGTCCGGGCGACACCCGATCACGTTCATACCATCGACAAGCCAGGCCATCCGTTCGACACTATCGGGGTAGGTCTTGCCGAAAGAGAGATGCCATGGCTCATAGCACCGAACACCAGGCCGGCGCTACCAAGAAGACCACCTTCTGCCGAATCTGTGAGCCACTGTGCGGCATGGTCGCCACGGTGGAGGATGGGCGGCTCGTCGCGCTGCGTCCGGACACAGAGCACCCGCTGTCGAGTGGGTTCGCCTGTCAGAAAGGTATCGCTTTCACCGAGGTGGTCAACGACCCCGACCGGGTCACCGTTCCGTTGCGCAGGACCGCCACCGGTTTCGAGAAAGTGACGTGGGATCAGGCGATGGCAGACATCGCGACACGTCTCTGTGCCATCGTTGGGCAGCACGGTTCAGGTTCTGTCGGTTGGTATTTCGGTAATCCGGGCGCCTTCAGCTACTCCCACGTCCTTTCGGTGCTCGCTTTCATCAAGGGGCTGGGCAGGCGAAGCCATTTCTTCACGGCCTCGTCGCAGGACATCAGCAGCCGGTTGATGGCGAGCCAGCTGCTCTATGGAACGCCGACGTCGGTGCCGATTCCGGACCTGAAACGCACGGAACTCCTTGTGGTGATGGGAGCCAATCCCGTGGTCTCGCATGGGAGCTTGCTCACCGCACCCCGTATCAGGGACCGTATGCATGACATTGTCAAACGCGGCGGCCGGGTCGTCGTGATCGACCCGCGAAGATCTGAGACGGCCGCGCAGTTCGAATGGTGCGGGATCGTCCCCGACACGGATTCACAGCTGCTGCTGTCGCTGCTCCAGGTGATGTTCGCCGAGGGCTTCGCCGACGCGGCTCGGATCAGCTTGCACGCCGAGGGCCTCGATTGGCTGCGCGCGTTGGTGGCGCCCTTCACGCCCGATGCGACGGCGTCTCACACGGGTATAGAGCCGGACGTGGTGCGCGAACTTGCCCGCGATCTCGCCGCCACGCCGAGGGCGGCGGTCTACGGGCGGCTGGGCACCTGTGTGGGCCGGTACGGGACTCTCACGTCGTACCTGATCGACGCCGTCAACCTTGTCGCAGGCAACCTCGACCAGCCGGGGGGATCGGTATTCGGCGGCTTCGGATTGCCCGGCCAGCGGTGGGTGAACATTGCCGTGGGCGCGGTGCTGCGCCGGTCATATCGGCGACGCCGTTCCCGCATCGGCGGATTCGGGTCGGTGATCGGCTCCGAGCCCGCTGCGCTCATGGCCAAGGAGATTCTCGCCCCGGGGGACCGGCAGATCCGGGCGTTGTTCATCAGTGCGGGCAACCCGGTGCTGTCTGTGCCCAACGGCGAGGAGTTGGAGCCGGCACTCGAAACGCTGCAGCTCTCGGTGGCTCTGGACTTCTATCGCACCGAGACAACCTCACACTGTGACTACATCCTGCCGGTGACGACGATGTACGAACGCGATGATTTTCCGTTGGCGTTCCAGGCCTTTCAGGCAACGCCGTTCCGCCAAGCCACCGAGGCCGTGGTCGCGCCTGCTGGGCAGTCTCGGCAGGAATGGGAGATCATCGCCGAACTGATCCGGCGGATGTCCGGTGCTGCGCCGCTCTTCGCCGCACTCTCTCGGTCGCACAGGGTTCTCAAGCTGCTCGGTGTCACGCTCACCCCCCGGATGTTGGCTGACGGGCTGATCCGGTTGACCGCGGGAGGTGACCTCTTCGGGCTACGGCGCGGCGGTCTCACCTTCGACCGGCTCACCGGTTCCTCTCCACACGGAAAGGTGATCGAACCCCATCTTCGGACCGGTGTGCTGAAGGAGAGCATCGCGTATCTGCGCGGCCGTATTAAATTGGCGCACAGTGATATTGCCGCGCAGGTCGACCTCCTGTCGGGTCCGGGTCATCCCGCTGAGTACCCGTTTCGGATGGTCGGGATGCGCGAGGCGCGTTCGGAGAACTCGTGGCTGCACAACTCGCCGTTGCTGATGCGTGGCGATCGCGGCCAACACGCGCTGATCAACGCCGATGACGCGGCCGAACTTCATGTCGGCGATGGCGAGGAGGTGAGGGTCAGCTCACCCTACGGACGGATTCGCCTTCCGGTCACGGTGACCAAGGATGTCATGACCGGCGTGATCGCCGTGCCCCACGGGTGGGGCCACAACGGCACCGGCGGCTGGCGGGTCGCCAACCGGGCCGGTGGCGCCAACGTCAATCAGCTGACCTCAAGCGACCCGGGTGACGTCGAGTCTCTTTCTGGCATGGCGTGGTTGACCGGAGTGCCCGTCCGCGTCGAAGCGCTCTGACCGATGCTCTGCTGGCTCAGGATCCGCTGATCGCTTGCTCACGAGCCCACCGATAGTCGGCTTTGCCGGCCGGACTGCGCTGAATGGTCGGCCGGAACACCACCGATTTGGGCAGCTTGTAACGGGCGATCACCGCGGCGGCATGATCGATGATCTCCCGCGCTTCAGCGCGGGCGCCGTCGACGAGCGCGACCACGGCCACCACCTCCTGGCCCCACCGTTCGCTGGGCCGGCCCGCGACGACCACATCGGCCACGGCGGGATGCCCAGCGATCGCCGACTCCACCTCCTCGGCGAAGATCTTCTCGCCTCCGGAGTTGATCGTCACCGAGTCCCGGCCGAGTAGTTCGATCGAACCGTCGGGCAGATGCCGGGCGCGGTCGCCCGGCACCGAGTACCGGACGCCGCCAATGACCGGGAGCGTCGCGGCCGTCTTGACCGCGTCACCCTTGTAGCCCAGCGGTACGTAGCCGCGCTGTGCCAGCCAGCCCATGCCGTCGTGGCCGGGTTCCAGAATGGAATGGAGGTCCTCTGAGGCGACGAAGGTGTCCGGTCCCGCGGTGAACTTTCCGGTGGACACCGTTCCTGATGCCGACATGTGCGTCATCTGGGCACCGGTCTCCGAGGAACCCACGCCATCGACGACCATCAGGTTGGTCTTGCTGTCGATGAGCCGCTGCTTGGCGGTCGGCGTCAGCTGGGCGCCGCCGTTGGCCACCACCGCCAGCGACGACAGATCCGCGTTCGTCCGTTCGAAGGCATCAGCCAGCGGGCGGGCCATGGCATCCCCGACCAGCGTCACCGCCAGGACCTTCTCCCGTTCGATGGTGCGCACCACGTCATCGACGTCGAGGTGGCTGGTGACCGGTGAGAACACCACGGACTGGCCTGTCGTCATAGCCGTCAACACCGCCCACTGCGCGGCGCCGTGCATCAGCGGTGGCAGCACCATGAGCTTGGTGCCGGGCGTTCCGGTGCAGCGGCCGGCGATGTCCTCGTAGCACGTGGCCAATTCGCCGGTGTAGAGGCTGCGGCCGCCGAAGGAGGTCATGAAGATGTCGTGCTGTCGCCACAGCACGCCCTTGGGCATCCCCGTCGTCCCACCGGTGTACAGCACATACAGGTCATCGGGTGATGGCTCGACCGGTGGGGGCTCAGCGGATCCGGCAGCCACGATCGACTCGTAGTCGACGGCTCCGGGCAGCAGCGGGTTGGCTGAATCGTCGGCGATCTGAATCAGCACCTCGAGCTGCGGCAGATCGGCCAGCACCTCGGCCAGGCGTGGCGCGAAGGCGGCGTGGTACAGCAACGCTGTCGCACCGGAGTCGGCGAGCAGATACTGCAATTCGCTCTTCACGTACCGGTAATTGACGTTGAACGGAGCGACGCGGGCCCGCCAGGCGCCCAACATGCCCTCGACGTACTCGGGACCGTTGTGGGCGTAGATGCCCAGCAGGTCCTGCCCGACCTCGTGGCCGGCCAGCAGCGAGCGCTCGGTATGACACCCCAGGCCACGGGCGTGCAGGTAGGCCGCCAGACGGTTGGACCTCTCGACGAGTTGGCGGTAGGTTACCCGGCGCTCGCCCTGGATGATGAAATCACGATCGCCGATGACCGCTGCGACGGCATCCGCGGCGGCTGGGACGGTGAACTGGATCGGTTCGGGCATAGGGCCTCCCATTGCTGGTGTGGTGGCAGCTATGGACTCTATCCGGCCGCGGAAAGGTAGCCGGCGGCGTCCGGAATCATCGGCACTCTGCGCGCGCTCAAGAGTCGGTCGGCGACTCGGTGATCCGCCGCGGCAGGGGAGGTGAACACTGTTGGTATGGGGATGGCACAGCGAGAACTCGATGAACTCGGTTACTACCTGCTGGCGGGCGCCGGTGACGGGGGTCCGGCCGCGCTGATGGATGAGGCCCGCCGGGGAGAGGAACTGGGCTTCGGCACCGGGTTCATCTCCGAGCGGTGGAACACCAAGGAGGCCTCCTCCCTGGTCGGCGCTGCGTGCGCGGTTACCAGCCGGATGCAGATCGCCACAGCGGCAACGAATCACAACACTCGCCATCCGCTCATCACTGGCTCGTGGGCCACCACCATGCATCGGCTGTCCGGTGGCCGCTTCACGCTGGGGATCGGGCGGGGCATCGCAGCGATCTATCGCGCATTCGGCGTGCCGGCCGCGACGACCGCGCAGATGGAGGACTTCGCACAGGTTATGCGGCGGCTGTGGCACGGCGAGGTCATTTTCAACCACGACGGGCCCATCGGTAAGTACCCTGTGCTGTTCCTCGATTCGGGCTTCGACGAGGACATCCGGTTGGCGATCGTGGCATTCGGTCCCCAGACCCTGGCCTTGGGTGGACGCGAGTTCGATGACGTCATCCTGCACACCTACTTCACCCCCGAGACACTGCAGCGCGCGGTCAAGGTCGTCAAGGATGCCGCTGAGCAGGCCGGCCGCGACCCCGATGGCGTCCGCGTCTGGTCGTGCCTGGCCACCGTCGGCGACCACCTGCCCGAGGAACTGCGGCTGAAGAAGACTGTCGGCCGGCTGGCCACCTATCTGCAGGGCTACGGCGATCTGCTGGTCAACACGAACCGCTGGGATTCCTCAGTGCTGCAACGCTTCCGGGACGACGCGACAGTGCAGTCCATCGCAGGAGGGATCGACCACAAGGCCACCGCGGAACAGATCGAGCACATCGCCACCCTGATTCCCGACGAATGGCTCGAGCCATCGGCCACCGGATCGGCACAACAGTGCGTGGAGCGCGTACGCGAGGAGTTCGACTACGGTGCGGACGCGGTGATCATGCACGGGGCGACGCCGGACGAACTCGAGCCGATCATCACCGAATACCGCGCGTCTATCGGCTGACACACCTGCCGAACCGGTGATTTCGGCGTGCTTGTCGTCGCTCAGCGTCGATAACCACGCCGAAATCGCCGGGATTTCAGCAGCAGCGGGCGCCGGGATTGGAATCTGCTAGCGCATGGCGTTGCCGCCAGTACTCGCGTTCGGAGATGACCGTCGACTCGGCATGCGTTCGCGAGTGGTGCTCCAGGTAGCGCTGATAGTGGTTGTCTCCCATCAGTGACTTCCAGTACCAAACTATCTGGCCGACGATGTGCCGTGCCCCCTTGGTAGCGCGTCCCATTGCTTCTGTACCTCCTTCTCGGCTTTCGTGGCGAACATGCCCGACGGTGCGAAATGTCGCGACGGCTCCGGTTCGTCCTCGGTCAGCGGTGCTGCTTGGCCGCGAATCGCGTTGTACGCCATGGTTACCCCGGCCGCCACCACGATGATCACCACCACCGCGAAGATGATCGACAGGGTTCCCTGGATGAAGGTATTGCGGATCACCGCGTCGAGCTGTCCGGCGTCTTCGGCTGCACCGAAGCTGGTTTCGCCGGCCTCCTTGGCGTTGCGGTACTGAAAGTGCTGGGTCCAGTAACCGACTCTGGGATCGCCGGAGAAGATCTTCTGCCATGACGCCGTCATCGTGACCGTGAGGTCCCATAGCAGTGGCACTCCGGGGATCCACGCCCATTTGAGCAGACCGCGTTTGATGATCACCACCGTCACGACGGTCAGTGCGATGGCGGCGAGCAATTGGTTGGCGATGCCGAAGAGCGGGAACAGCGTGTTGATGCCGCCCAGCGGATCAGTGACGCCCATCAGCAGAATGCCTCCCCAGGCTGCGACAACGATGATGCTGCACGCCCAGGCGCCGATTCGCCAGCTCGGGTTGCTCAGCTTCTTGAGCGGACCGCCGAGGTTGGCCAGGCCGTCGGAGAGCATGAAGCGCGCGACGCGGGTACCGGCGTCGACCGTGGTCAGGATGAACAACGCCTCGAACATGATGGCGAAGTGATACCAGAAAGCCTTCAGGCTCGCGCCCCCGAAGACCTGGTGCAGGACTTCCGACATGCCGAATGCCAGCGTGGGCGCGCCGCCGGTCCGCGCCACGATGGTCTCCTCGCCGACGCTCTCGGCGGCGTCGCTGATCTCCTCAGCGGTGATCGGGGGTCCCGAGAGGCCCAATCCGTTGACGTAGTCGGCCGCGGTCTGTGGCGTGGTGCCCGTCGAGGCGACCGGCGCGTTCATGGTGAAGTACAGATGCTGATTGATGATGGCTGCCGTGATCAGAGCCATGATCGCGACGAACGACTCGGTCAGCATTCCGCCGTAGCCGATCAGCCGCATCTGGCTTTCCTTCTCCAGCAGCTTTGGCGTGGTGCCCGACGAGATCAGCGCGTGAAAGCCGGACAGTGCCCCGCACGCGATGGTGATGAACAGGAAGGGGAACAGCGAGCCGGCAAAGACGGGGCCGGTGCCACTGGTGGCGAATGACGAGACCGCCGGTGCCTCCATGATCGGCCGGGCGATCACGATGCCGACTGCCAGCAGCGCGATCGTGCCGACCTTCATGAACGTCGACAGGTAGTCACGGGGGGCGAGCAGCAACCACACCGGCAACACCGACGCTGCCAGGCCGTAGATGATGATGCACCACGACAGCGTCACCTTCGACAGGGTGAACCACTCGTTCCCCCAGGCTGTTTCGACAACCCAGCCGCCCGAGGCGACGGCGAGGAGGAGCAGGGCCACCCCGATCAGAGAGACTTCCGAGACCTTGCCCGGCCGTAGGAAACGCAGGTACAGACCCATGAAGATGGCGATCGGAATCGTCATCGCGATCGAGAAGACGCCCCACGGACTCTCGGCCAGTGCGTTGACCACGACCAGTGCCAGTACGGCGAGCAGGATCACCATGATGACGAGCACGCCGACGATGGCGGCAGCGCCACCGACGGTACCGAGTTCGTCGCGCGCCATCTGTCCCAACGAGCGGCCGCGCCGGCGCACTGAGATCGACAGCACCAGGTAGTCCTGCACACATCCGGCGACCACCGCGCCGATGATGATCCAGATCGTGCCCGGGAGGTAGCCCATCTGCATGGCCAGCACCGGCCCGACGAGCGGCCCTGCGCCGGCGATGGCGGCGAAATGGTGACCGAACAGGACGCGGCGGTCGGTCGGCATGTAGTCGGTGGCGTTTTCGAAAGCCTCTGCCGGGGTTGCCTTGTCGTCGCGCGGACGGACCACCTTCAACTCGATGAGGCGGGCATAGAAACGGAAGCCGATAACGTAAGTGCAGATCGCGGCAAGGACGAACCAGACCGCGTTGACCGTTTCGCCCCGGAAGAATGCGATCACTGCCCAGGCGAACGCCCCGATCAAGGCAATGGCCGCGAAGACGATCTTGTGCTTGGTCTTGATCGGTGAGCGGTCGATGATCGCCACGGGAGGCAGATCTTTATCGGTGCGGATGTAGGTGATGTCGCCCCGATGTTCCTCGATGTGGTCCGACGGTGTGGCGGTGGGTGTGGCCACGGGTCTCTCCCTGCTTGGCTCGACTGTGCGCTCTGCCCTTGATGAACTGCGCTCGCTGATCCTTGCACCGGACCAGCCGGGGATGTGGCGAAACCCGCTTTCATGAGCATTCAGTGCCGACATCCGCCGACACTGCTCGCACCGAGCGAAGGTAGTACTGCGGGCCCGCTCAACTGCCGATTCGGTGAAGGAGTCGAGGCAGCTCAGCGAACAGCGAACGTGATCGAGTGCCAGCCGGTCGCGCCGTCGGGCGCCGGGGCGGCCCGCTCGGACGTCTGGGTGTACCCCGTGTTGTCGGTGGCGCGCACGGTGATCTTGTGAACCCCGGGCTCGCGTGCTTCCCAGTCGAAGCTCCACAGTCGCCAGGTGGCGTTGGAGTAGCTATCGCCCAACTCGGCCGGCTGCCAGTCGCCGTCATCGATCTGGACCTCGACGTCGCGGACCCCGCGGTCTTGGGCCCACGCGACTCCGCCGAACTTCACCGGCCCGGTGGGCACGTCTTGTCCGGCTCGTGGCACATCGATGCGGGACTCGGTCTTGATCGGCCCCCGCGCCGACCAACCCCGCCGCGTCCAGTACGCCTGCGCCCGGTCGAAGCGGGTCACCTCCAGGTCGACCACCCACTTGGTGGCCGATACGTAGCCGTACAGGCCGGGAACGATCAGTCGGGCCGGGTATCCGTGCTCGACGGGCAGCGGCTCGCCGTTCATGCCGATGGCGAGCATCGCGTTGTCTGCGGTGAGTGCCTCGACGGGCGTGCCGGCGGTCCACCCGTCGGTGGACTTCGACAGCACCATGTCTGCGTCGGATTGCACGCCGGCTTCGGCGAGCAGATCCCGGACCCGGTAGCCGGTCCATGTCGCGTTCGAAATGAGTTCCCCGCCCACGGGATTGGAAACGCAGGTCAGCGTCACTACTTCTGCCACGGCATCGAAACGGTCGAGATCCTCGAATTTGTAGGTGACTTCGCGGTCCACCATGCCGTGAATCCGCAGCTGCCAATCGGTGCGGCTGAGCTGGGGCACTCGCAGCGCGGTATCAATGCGGTAAAAGTCGGAGTTACTGGTGATGAAAGATGGCAGGGCAACACCTTTGGGCTGCACCGACGCCGGGATAGGAGGTGCGGGGACATCGACGCGGGGCAGCGCGAACGCCTGTCGATCGCCCGCGACCGAGGAGGTGAGCCTGGAGATCACCGCACCTGCGACACCGCTGGCCGCCCCAGCGGCAAGGAAACCCAGCGTCAGCAAGGACAGGCGTCTGCCGCGGTCGGGTTCATCGCCGGCGGCCGGACCGTCGTGAACATCGCTCTCCCGAGCGTCGCTGAATCGGCCCGAGACCAACAGGCGCAGCACGAGCACTCCGCACGCAGTGCCCACCACCGTCGGCACGATGTCGACCAACGTCGCTTCTGCGCGGGACAGGACTGCGGCGCAACCGGCTACGCCGGTGGTCACGATCATGGCACTGCCCAGCGGTCTACGGACAGACTCGGCGAGCCCCGCGACTGCGGCGATCACCCCGATCACCACCAGCACGAGCACGCTCAGCACCAGCTTGTCGGCGGTACCGAAGGTCTCGATGGCCCATTCCTTGACCGGGGCAGGGGTCAAGTCGATCACCGCAGACCCGGCCGCGGTACGGACGTCGGCTTGTCGTCCGAACACGGCGCTGACCAATTGCGCTACGCCGACCGAGACGGCGGCCGCCGCGATGCCGCCCAATGCTTTGGTGCCCGGGGGGGTCATAGCGACCAAACTACCTGCGCGGGCAACCCCGAAGCCTTACCGAAAGATGTCACCTTCGAACCTCGGGTCCGGCCGGCCTCGGATTGAAGCGCCGCGACAGCAATTCGTTCCCGGATGCGGGTGCGCCCGACCGTTGCGGCGGCAAGACGTCAGTGCAGGGGACGCAACACGATCGGCATGCCATCGATGGGAACCGCCATGCCGCCGTGGTCGTAGTGCGGTTGGTAGCCCGGACGGACCAGCTCCAGCCGGTACTTGCGCAGCAGTCGGTGCATCACGGTCTTGATCTCCAGCTGACCGAACACCATGCCGATGCATTTGTGTGCGCCGCCGCCGAACGGGGCGAACGCGTAGCGATGGCTCTTGTGCTCGTTGCGAGGTTCGGCGAACCGCGCTGGATCGAACTTCTCCGGATCGGTCCACAACTCGGGCAACCGATGGTTGATCGACGGCCAGGTCATGATCGCGGTATCGGCGGGGATGTGGAAACCCATCAAGTCGGTGTCTCGGACCGTCTGACGGAAGTTGAACGGCAGCGGGGTCACCATCCGCAACGCTTCGTTGATCACCAGGTCGTAAGTCTCAAGCTTCTCCAGGGCTTCGATATCGAGCGGGCCGTCGCCGATCCGCTCGGATTCTTCGCGGCACCGGTCCTGCCACTGCGGGTTGGCCGCCAGGTGGTAGGCCATCGTCGTCAGCGTGGACGTCGACGTGTCGTGCGCGGCCATCATCAGGAAGATCATGTGGCTGACCACGTCCTGGTCGGTGAAACTCTGGCCGTCCTCGTCCTGCGAATGACACAGCACGCTGAACATATCGGTGCTCTCGGACCGCCGCTTCTCGGCGATACGCGCGTTGAAGTAGTTCTCGAGTGTCTTGCGTGCGCGGATGCCACGCCACCATTGCAGCGGAGGCACCGGCTTGCGCACGATCGCATTTCCGGCTCGCGTGGTGGTGGTGAATGCCTTGTTGACGGTGGTAACCAGTTCCTTGTCGGTGCCGGCCTCGTGGCCCATGAACACGACCGACGCGATATCGAGGGTCAGCTCCTTGACCGCCGGGTGAAACAGGAATCGCGGATCGTCGGCCACCCAGTCATTGGCGATCACCGACGAGGCGACGGCATCGATGTGCTCGACGTATCCGGTCAATCTGCTGCGGGTGAATGCCTCCTGCATGATCCGGCGGTGGTACATGTGGTCGTCGAAGTCGCGCAACATGAGACCGCCTGTGAAGAACGGTCCGATGACGGGATCCCACGCCTTCTGGGAGAAGTCCTTGTTGCGATTGGAGAACACCGCCTGGGTGGCATCGGGGCCCAGCGCAATGACGGCCGGTAGCACTGGCGAGTGGGCAAAGTGGATCGGCCCGTGCTGGCGGTAAAGCTGGAGGACATAGTCCGGACCGCCGCGGAACAACTCGATCATGTGCCCGAGCACAGGCAGTCCGTTGTCGCCTCGCACGGTTTTGAGGCCGCTGCCCGCAGGGGCCTCGGCCAGGACGATCTCCTTCCATTCGTGCTCAAGCAGCCGCTTCTCCAGCGCGCCCATGCCCGGGATCGTGACCGGCGTCGGCCTCAAGCGTCGTTTCGCCTGGTCAAGCAAATAATCCTTGGTGTTGATCGTCGCCATCGAACGCTCCTGGGAAAGGAAAGCTGTGGTGGATGTCACCCTTACTCGTTATCCTGATCGCCGAACTTGACGCATGTCAAGTTTTGATTGGAGCGAGTCGCGATGCGAAGGTCTACTGCCATGACCGCCGAACCATCACGTCCTCCCGAGGAGCGCCGCAGTCGCGGCGACCGGCAACGCGAGGCGATCATCGGTGCGGTCCGTGAATTACTTCAGGAACGCTCGTTTTCCGACCTTTCCGTCAGCACCATCAGCGAGCGCGCCGGCGTCGCGCGATCCGGCTTCTACTTCTACTTCGACTCCAAATACGCGGTGCTCGCGGTGATTCTCGCCGAGGCCATGGCCGAACTCGACAAGCTCACCCACGACTTCGCGCCGCGTGAGTCGGGGGAGTCGCCATCGGATTTTGCCAAACGGATGGTCGGCTATGCCGCCATCGTGTTCTCCGCGCACGATCCGATCATGAGCGCCTGCAATCTGGCCCGAAGCACCGACGCCCAGATTCGCGAGATCATGGACGACTTTCAGGACACCGTGATCGACAAGATCGTCGGGCTGGTCAAGGACGACTCCGGTTCGCACCCGGTGTCCGGCGATCTCACCGCACTGGTGCGCACGTTGACTGCGGTGACGTCCATGACGCTCGCGCAGGACAGCGCGTTCGTGGGCCGCAATCAGGATCCCGCCGGCGCCGTCGAGATCGTCGAGCAGCTGTGGCACTGTGCCCTGTGGGGCGGGGCCGACTGCGACCAGTAGTGTCGCCGTCATGGCGCGGCAGGGTGTGTTCGACGGAGGTTTTTCCGGCAAGCGGTGCCTTCTCACCGGCGCCGCCAGCGGAATTGGGCGCGCGGTTGCGTTGAAGCTGGCTGCCCAGGGCGCTGAGCTCTACCTGACCGATCGAGACTCTGAAGGACTCGAGATGACGGTGGCCGACGCGCGCTCGCTGGGTGGCGCCGTCGTCGCGTACCGGGCTCTGGACATCGCCGACTATCACGAGGTCGCCGGTTTCGCCGCCGACATCCACACCAACCAACATCCGATGGATTTGGTGATGAACATCGCCGGAGTGTCGGCATGGGGCACCGTGGATCAGCTCACCCATCACCACTGGAAGTCCATGATCGACATCAACCTGATGGGGCCGATCCACGTCATCGAGACGTTTATTCCGCCGATGATGGCGGCAGGTCGCGGCGGGCAGTTGGTGAACGTCTCGTCGGCGGCCGGCCTGGTGGCCTTGCCCTGGCACGCTGCATACTCCGCCAGCAAGTACGGGCTGATCGGGTTGTCTGAGGTGTTGCGCTTCGACTTACACCGGCACAGCATCGGCGTTTCGGTGGCGGTGCCCGGAGCAGTGAAAACGCCCCTGGTGGAATCGCTTCATATCGCGGGTGTGGACCGCGAGCATCCGCGTGTGAAGTTCTGGACGAACCGTTTCGGCGGGCACGCGGTGTCTCCAGAGGTCGCCGCGGACAAGATTTTGCGCGGTGTGGTCCGCAACCGGTTCCTGATCTACACCTCGTCGGACATTCGCGCCCTCTACCTGTTCAAGCGCCTCCTTTGGTTGCCCTACAGCGTGACGATGAAGCGGGTGAACGTGCTGTTCACCCGGGCGTTGCGACCGCATCCCAAGCGGCGCTGAGGTTCACCGCCTTCCCCAGTCCCAGGCGGGG